>JANTFS010000001.1 GCA_024763335.1 Paracoccaceae bacterium
GCCGCCAAATCGCGCACCTGCTCGGCCAGCTCGCGCCCGGTGGCGGTGAACCCGGCGATGGTGCCGTTCTCCACCCCGCCGTCCGTGTCCATGATCCCCTGCAACAGCGCGAGGCGCTGAGACCCCGAGGCGCGCATGTAGGCGGCCGGTATGTGCTTGTCAGCGATCACCCCCAGCGCGGTCAGCTTAGCGTTGAGCCCGCCGCGCCGCCCGCGCATCCCCGGCTCGAACACGCCCACGCGCCAGCATGTGCGCTCGCGCGCCGCGTTGGTCTCATAGCCGCACGCCTCGATCTGGCGCCGCATGGCCTCAAGGTCTTCGTCGCCGACGCTGATCCGGGGCGCCCGGGCGTTGCCGTCGCCGAGCCAGACCCCGAGAAGGTACGGGTCAACCGGCAGATCGGCCGGGGGCAGGTCCAGCGCGCCGGCCACCGGCACCGAAAACAGGTTGCGCCGCTTCCCGCCGCGCTCCACCATCGGCCCCTCGGCTACCATCTCGGCCGTGGTCATGTTGACCGTGCGACGGTTGCGGCCGTTCCGCTCGGTGCGGCTCACGGTCCAGATGTGATCGGCATCCGCGACGATCCGCTCGCCGTCATCGAACACCACCTCGAAGCACGGGTGATCGGTCATCACCGGGTGCGCCACGATGACGCGCACCGGCCGGCCGTCGCTGCCGAACACCGTATCTCCGGCCCTGAGCTGGCCCATGGTGGCCCATCCGGCCGGCGTTGCTATGGGAGTGTCCAGCGCCAGAGCCTTCCCCATCTGCGCGCCACAGGCGGCGACGTAGCGCCGGTATTTGCCCTCGGCGACGGCATCGGTGAAGGGGACGAAGTAGGGCGTCAGCCACGGGTCTCGATCACCCGGAACGCCAGCGTGCTCAGGATACTTCCGGTGCGTCTTGGCCCACTCCGCCGGTGTCAGCCTCGGCTTCACCGTCAGATAGTCCACTGCCATCTGATACAGCCGCCGCAGCTTTTCCGGCCCGTCCCGCAATTCGATTGAGTGTGCCATCGCAGATTTCCTCGATCTTGCCTCGTTGGTCCATGTCCCGGGTCACCTTGGCCGGGATGGAGGAAATCTCCGACCGGACGAGACCGAGAAGGTCGGCGATCACCGCCTGTGCGTCCTCGAATTTGATGAGCACGCTTTCCTTCTCTGCGATCCGCAGCTCGATCTCTCTGGTCCGGGCATCGGTCACACGGCTCGCCGCGGCGCTCTTGTTGGCCTTCGCGATCTGCTCATCCTGATATTGGATCACCCCCCGGACGAGGGGGATGAGCGGGTAGGAGCCGTGCTTCTCCTTCTCGAAGTAGCCCTCCTTCGCCCGAAGCTGGATGTAGCGCTCAGACTTGCCGATCAAGGCCGCGGCCTGCGTCACGGTGAGGGTCTGCCCGTTCTCGCCTGCCATGGGTTACTGCCCCCAGCGCGGCTCTCCGGGATCATCCGGCCGCTCAGCCCACATCTCGATCAGGATGCGGGTTCCGTCTTCGGAGACCGCCATGCGGGGCCACGTGCCCCCCTTGGCGCGGCCGGCGGTGGCCTTCTCCTGAAACCACATGCGGGCCGCATCAGGCGACCCGGGGTTTTCCGTCTCGGCGATGAAGACCGGTTCCGTCATTTCGCTGCCTCCGCCCGATCTCGGGCCTCTTGCTCCTTGCGGAGCTTGATCTGCCGCCGGGTGGTCCACGCCTTGGAATACTCCACGTCGGCGAACAGCTTCGAGAACCCAGTGATGTGCTTCAACCGTAGAAGCTCCTCGGGTTCCATGCCCAGCTCGTTGCAGATCGCGGCGTCTTCCCAGCCGTTGTCCAGCATCTCGAAGACCATGCTCGACATGCCGGCGACCGAGTGCTTGCCCCGGGCGCGGTTGTGGCGCACCGTCGAAGCCATGCGGTCGTTGATGTCCTTCTCGATCACGACGATGGGCAGGAGACCGAGGTTCCGCTCGAAGATGTCCGGGTTGCTCTTGCAGGTGAAGTAGCGGTGGAACCCGTCCACGATCACGTATTTCTCAAGCTCCTCGTCCCAGATGGTCACCACCGGCTGGGTGTAACCGTCGTGCTTCACCGAGTGGTAGAGGAGCCGCATCTCCTGCATCGCGACGCTGTTCGGGTTGTACGAATTGGGCTCAACCATCTCAACGGGAACCCACCGCACCCGGTCCACAGGCTGCCCGCTGAGCGGGCTCATCGCGCTGAGCGCATCCCGCACCGCCTCGATGCCCTCCACGCTGCCACCGGCCTCCTCAACGAGATCGGCAAGGCGTTCATTGATGTTTGATTTGGTGCCCACCGTGGCCTCCCCTGTTGACGCTATAGCGGCCGTTCGATGCCGCGAAGGTGCTCATCTTGGTGCCGTGATAGTCGTTCACCAATATCGACCCGATGTGCATCTTGTGCAACTTCTCGTGGATTTCCGGGACGTAGAGCTCGTCCTGCCGGTCGAATTTCTTGCGGAACCACGCCTTGTGATCCGGGTTGTCGATCAGGTGCTCTAGGAGATAGTCCCGGTACTCCCCCCAGCTCTCGAACATCCACGGCAGCTCGCGCGGGATGAAGAAATCGTCGCGCATGTGCTTCACGGTGTTGATGCCGTTGAGGCGCCGGGTCAGGCGCTCCCACGTGTCCCCCTCGATCTCTTGCAGGTAGAACAGGTTCTTCACCGCAGTCTCGTGATGCAGGTTCGAGACCCGCATGTTCTGGATCGGGACGCCGTGCTGGAAATAGTAATCGTAGAGCGGGCAGTAGGCCCATCCGTGCTCATGTATCGCTTTCCAAATGTCGCTGTCGCGCCAGTCGTAGAGCGGATACATCACGAAATGCCCGCGGCGCGGGTCCACCTTCTTGCCCCACGTCTCGCCCTTGTAGGTCTCGAAGCTGGTCAGGCCCTTGAGCCGGGCCGGGCTCTCGGACGCCCGGACGCCGGCCAACCGCACCACCTTCTCCCGCGGGTAGTCGTGCCGCAGTTGCTTGTCGAAGAGGTCTGCGAACCGATCGGTCCCGTAGGGGTTGGTCTGGATGCTGTTCGGCTCCTTCGGCCGCATCCACTGGTCTTCCTTCCCGGGTTCCCAGCACATGAGCCATTCGTCATCCGCCGACGCGGCATTGAAGAGCTTGATCGGCACCTGAAACCATTGGGGCTCGATGCGCGGGTCAGCCATGATCTCCCGCACGTAGTCGATCACCGTCTGCCACTCGGCCTCTTGGTCGATGAAGGCCACCTTGAGGGGTAGCCGGCCCTTCTCCTCGGCCACCTGTAGCGCGAGATTGAGCGTCACCGTGCTGTCCTTGCCCCCCGAGAAGTTCACGATGACGTTGGGGAACTCATCGAAGAGCCACCGGATGCGGTCCAGCGCGGCTTCGAGCACCGTCTGTTTAAGGTAGATCTTCATCCCTTGGCCGCCTTCGCCACCGCCTTCTGCAACCGGGCCTCGGTCTTGGCGAGGCGCTTTGCGTTCAGCTCGTTACCACGGAAGGCCAGCCCGCTGTCTATGCAAGCCTGAGCGGTGTAGCCCATGCCGCAGCACGGATCGAGCCCGATGTTCGGCAGGCCCGAGCTGCGCACCGTCTCGGCGAGCGGGTAGAAGGCGCGCTTCACCGTCTCGTAGCCGAGCGTGTCCGACACGTGCTCAACGTAGCCCGGGGGCAGGGGCAGGTTGCCGCGGGTGAACAGGTGAAGGTCCAGCGGGTAGACCTTGCCGCCGCCGCGGTACTTGATCGGGATGATCCCCCGGGCGGTGAAGCCGGCCGCGACGCCCCGCTCTTGGATCATGTCCTTCCACCGCGGGCCGTACTCGATGAGCAGGTAGCCGTCCACGTAGGTCGCGGCGATCCCGAAGATCGAGCTGAGGAAGGTGTCGAGATCGGCCGGTACCGTGATGGTGCCGGTCATCTTGCGGTTCATCGTGGCCCAATAGCCGATGTTCCCCTGACCCCACGGCGGGTCGGAATACATGATCCCCACCCGGTCGGTGCCCATGAGCCCCGAGATGCCCTTGTTCACGTCACCGTGTTGGACCCGGTGCGGGCCGTATTGACGGATCATGCTCCGCTCCTCTTGAGGATGAAGAAGTTGCCAAACTCGATGACCTTGCCGGGCAGCACCGTGGCCGGGTGCACCACGTGCTCAAGCTCCACGTGCGCCCGCTCGCAGGTCACCGGGTGATAGTCCGGGCGGTAGAACATCAGGAAGTAACCCCCGCCCGGGGCGACCAGATCGGGAATGCGTCGCAGCTCCTCTTCGGTGCAGTAGTTCGGCGACCCGAAGAGGCTGACCACCAAATCGAACCGCCGATCGGTCCAGAAGCTTTGAAGCGTGGTCGGCACCACCTCAGCGCCCGGGTGCCGCTGCTCAAGCCGCTCGAGCATTCGTCGGCTGGGGTCGATCCCGAGATAGGTGGTAGGCCGCAGAAGCTCGATGGTGAGCCCCGTACCGGCACCAACGTCCAGAACGGACCCGCCGCCATAGCCGATCATGGCGGCCACTTGGCCATTCTCCTCGCGGGATGCCGGGTCATCGAAGAGGTGGTCATACTGGTCGGCCACCGCGTCGTAGGGTGCCTCACGCTCGATCTCGGCCCGGTTGATGAGGATGGTCGCTTGCAACCCGGCACCCATGGTCCAGTATCGCTGACCGTTGATGTCGAGGTAGGTGTACCAGCGGCCGCCCCACTTCTCCCGGTAGCCGTTGTCACGGATGAACTGGACCACATCCCAGAAGTCCTGCTCGCTCGCCCACTTCTTCCGCAGGGTGTAGTGATGCGGGAACTCGGGCATGGTCTTGGCGTACTGGAAAGGCGCGTTGAGCAGCGCGCCGGCTGCCTCGTCAAACGAGATCGTTCTTGTCGAGATCATATTCTTTTCCACAGTGAGGACAGGTCACTTCGATGAGGTTCTGCTTGGCAAGCCGCTCGCCGCTGGCGTCCAGCTCTTCCGCGGCCTTGGCCACGTCCTCGCCGGTCACCTCGCCGACGGCCATGCCCGGGACGAGCGTCGGCGCAAACGAGCCGCTGGTGAGGGCGTCCAGCGTGGCTTCGTCAAAGCCGATGGCCCCGAGATCGAAACCGTCCGTGTTGAGAAAGTCCAATTCCAGCGCGAGCTTGTCCACGTCCCAGTCGGACGTTTCCGCGAGGCGGTTGTCCGCGAGCGTGTAGGCCCGGCGCTGCTCGTCGGTCCAGCCCTCGGCCACGATCACCGGCACCTCGGCCATGCCGATCACCCGGGCCGCTTCTAGCCGGCCGTGGCCGGCGATGATCGTGCCGTCCTCGGCGGCCAAGATCGGGATGGTGAAGCCGAACTCTTTCATCGACTGAGCGATGGCCTCGATCTGCTCCGGCGGGTGCGTCCGGGCATTGTTCTCGAACTCCTTCAAGTCGATCAGCGGCCACATCTCGACTTGGGGGGAACGCATGGGGGGTGTCTTCGCTTTGGCCACGGGGGAGGCTCCTTCTAGCATTGTGCTACACCGGAGCTATACCCGAACCGCATGGCATTTGCGATAGTCAAAAAAACGGGCACGACCCGGGCTGCGGCGCCGCGCAGTGCGTCTCGGCGCTGAAAGGGGACCCATGGGGTGGCCCCCCTAATGCCCCCTTCCCGCCCCCCTGTGCGCCCCTGTGCCGCCCCAGCGTCCGAGATGGGTCAGGACAGCGGGCTCATGAGATGGCGCTGTGCGGGGCGCTGTGCGCGCGTGCGCCCCTACTGCCCTACTGGCCTATGTGGCCCTCTTGAGGTGTGGTGGTTGGGGTGTTGGCCCCTTGGTGCTCGGGCAATGCGGCTGTTGCATAGCTGCAGGCGGGGCAGGGCACGGGCTTCTCGCCGTTGGGGCCATGGTCCCAATGCATCGCGGGCAGGGGTGCGGGCAGGTGGGGGATGTGGATCACCCACCTCATGTCCAGACAAGTTGAGCATTTGGTACGGTGAGGCATTGCGATCTCCTACCCCGATAGTGAACCAGTGACCCTCCCTGTTTTCCTATGAGGCAGGGAGGCTGTGCTGGATCATACGGGGGGAAGATTGGGGTTCAAATTCCCCTTGCATTTGGGCTCAGGCCCGAGCTCACCACGTCTTCATGATGTAGGCTAGGGCGTAGTAGAGGGGCCTGATGTCCACCTCGGCCAGCCCGGTATCGGCCGTCTCTCCTTGCACATCGTGCGAATGCGAGCCCGCTGAGGCGCTGATACCGCTGACGCTGTGGGTGTGCGCGCCGCCGCTGGTCACCGAGCCCGAGATGCCGTGAGAGTGCCCGCCGTCCGATTCGGTCGTCCCGGTCACGTTGTGCGAATGCCCCCCGGCCGTGCCGGTGTTGCCGGTGATGGAGTGCGTGTGCGTGCCACCTGAGCTGATCGAGCCCGAGATGTCGTGGGTATGACTGCCCACCACGCCGCCGGAAGTGCCGGTCACGTCATGAGAGTGCCCCCCGGAAGCGGTGGTGCGGGCAAAGTCGGCATCGGGGTCTGTGGTGGTGTCCGCGTTCACGTTGTTGACGAGCAGGGAGTCTGGGTAGCTGGCGTCTCGGTCCACCTCATTGAACTTGCGGATCGGCGCGCTCTGGTGGGTGTGGTCGCCGACCGAGCTGGTCTTATACTCGCCGGAGTGGTGGGTGTGGTCGCCTTCAACGCCGATGGAAAAGGTGTCAGAGTGGCTGTGCGACCCCCCCGAGGATGCGGAGAGCGTGCCGTCGTCATGGGCGTGATCGCCGGTCCAGTTGGTGGTAAGCGAGCCGTCTCCATGGGTGTGGTCGCCGACCCAATCCGCGGAGAGCGTGCCGCTGGTATGGCTGTGCGAGCCCGCGCTATTGGCGCTGTAGCTGCCCGAGCCGTGGGTGTGCGCCCCATCTGAGCTGGTCGACAAGGTGCCGTCAGCGTGCCGGTGCTCAGGCACGTCCGTGATGACGTTCTGACCGCCGGTGTCGCCCACCCCATACTCGTCCCCCGCGCCCACCACGAAGCGATTGCGCAGATCGGGGGTGCCGTTGGTGCCGTCGCAGAGCGCCCACCCTTCCGGGATGTCGTTGATGGCCCCGGACCACATGCCTATGAAGCCGGTGGGGAGCACGCTGTGGACGAAGGCGGTGCTCGCCACCTCTTGAGACCGATCTGAGCCCACCTTGGTGAGCACCTTGGTCACGAGGGACTGGCTCAGATCGAGCAGGGCCTTTTTGACGATGAGGGTGCCGCTTGCCATGGTGTCAGGCCACGTCGTCGGTGATCTTCACGTCGATGTAGCCGGTATTGGGGTAGGTGGCCACGCTGCCATCGGAGAACGTCACCTCAAACTCAGCCTTGAAGATGCCGGCCGCCTCGGTGTCCCCGGTCGCCCAGACATACTCGAGCACGCCCTCTGCCGGAGTGATGATGGTGGCCGGCGCGTCGATCACCACGTTGCCCGAGGTGTCCCTCATGTGGAAGTGCACGGTCGCCCCGGTCAGGTCTACCGGATCGCCGTTGCCGTCCTTGACCGTGCCCCGCAGGGCGGGGCTGGTGTCGTTCTGTTTCAGGAAGAAGTCGCTCACGGTGCCCTCCTAGCAGGGTTTCTCAGGTTTAGGCCCGATCAGTTGCGCCGGGTCAACGGTGAACAGCGAGGCCCCAGAGGTGGCGGGCACGAATGCGCTCAATGATGCTGCCGGGATGAACGCGGACGGCGTAGCCTCGGTCCAGTCTAGATGAAGGCGGCCGGGCAGATCGTGGCCGCTTGCCGTGGCCGCGGGCGCGATGATGATCGCCACCCCGGTCTGCACCTTGCCCAGCGCATCGACGATGGCCGCCGGTGCGATGATGGCCCCGGTGCCTGCCTTGATGATCTCGCCGAGCGCAGATGCGGCCGGGGCCGGCGCTGAGATCGAGACGCCAGCCTCTCGGGCGATCTTGCCGGAAGCCGTGATGGCGGCGGCCGGGGCGGCGGCCGTGATCGAGCCCAGTCGGGTGATGGTGCCGTCGGCCGATACCTGAGCCGCGGGCACATGCACCGCGATGAGACCGGCCTTCACCACCTCGCCCGATGCCGATGCCGTGGATGCCGGTGCTGAGAGGGAGACCTGCCCGGTCTTCACCACCTCACCGATACCGCCTGCCACCGCGGCCGGGGCGGTGACGATGGACCAGCCGACCTGCAGAGAGCCGCCGGTGCCCACGGCGAACGGGACGGGCGCTTCAACCGCGGCGGTGCCGGTGCGGCCTACCGCGCCGATGCCGCTGGTCTGTGCGGCCGGGGCAGTGACCAAGGAACTCCCGGTGTTCTCCACCTCTCCCACGGCGGCCGCTTGGCCTGCCGGGGCGTGCATGTCCCCGATCCCGGTGCGTTCGATGATGCCGACACCGGCCACGGTGCTTAGGGGGTGGTGGATGTGGCCGGTGCCGACACGCTCGACGATGCCCGCGCCAGAGGGGGTGGGTGTGGGCGCGGTGACACTCGCATCGCCGAGGTTCGTGATCTCGCCCGTTGACGAGACAAGGGGGGCGGCGGCCGAAACGGAGGCCGTGCCGGTTTTCTCGATCTCGCCGGCGGCCGACACATGGCCGGCCGGGGCCTGCGTGGAAGCGGTACCAACGCGGTGAACCTCACCCACGCCGTCGAGAAGATAGCTACCCGGGCCGGACCCAGCCCCGGCGGCCGGGTGCTCTCGCTCAGCCGTGCCGGCGGTGGTAGCCGCGGGGGCGCTGGCCTCAACCGTGGCGTCACGAGCGATGGTGCCCGAGCCCGAGACAGAAGCCGCGGGAGCCAAGGAACTCCCGGTGCCGGTGTTCTCCACCTCACCAACCGCGGCGACGATGGGCTGAGGCGCGATGGCAGTACCGCCAGCCTGTTTGATGACCGAGCCGGTCAGAGACGCGGTGGGGGCGGGAGCAGAGATGGAGGTGGTGGCATCCCGGGCGATGATGCCGGCCCCGGCAACCCAACCCGCCGGGGCCGACACGGCGGCCTGTCCTGTGTGCTGGACCTCGCCGGTGCCGGAGACCTGCATCGGTGGCGCTATGGCAGTGCCGATGCCGGCCTTCTCGACGTATCCATCAGCGTCCACGACACCGGAAGCCGCTTGCGCGAAGGCAACGCCCGTCTTCTCTACAACACCAGACGCAGAGACAGAAGCCCCGGGAGCAAGGGAACTCCCTACCCCCTCCTTGGTCACCTCACCCTGAACGGCGACCTCAGGGCCGGCGGCGACCGCGGCGATCTGCCCCACCTTCCCCACTTCGCCCACGCCTTGAGCGGCTGCAGGCGTGGAGATGATCGCGGCCGGGCCTACCCGGTGCACCTCACCGATGCCGAGCGTCTGCCCGGCGGGCGCGGCGGCGCTGACCGCACCGACGTTCTCGACCTCACCGACCCCGTTGAGGATGGCTTGCGGCGCGCTGATAGACACAACGCCGGTTTTGACTACCGAACCACCCGCAGAAGCGACAACAGCCGGGGCCGCGGCGCTGGCCTGCCCGATCCGCTCAACATCGCCGATGCCGGCAACGGAGGGGGTGACAGAGGTGATTTCCAAGGTGCCGGTTTTCGCCACCTCACCGCTCGCAGAGCCTTGCGATGCAGGGGCTTGCACCCCGCCGGCCCCGATGCGCTCGACGATGCCCGCGGCGGCGGCTTGGCTAGGTGGCGCTGAGACCGAGGCTGAGCCGAGTTTAAGAATTTCGCCCGAGATTGAGGCCGTGGCAGAAGGGCTTACGGCCGATCCGGCCCCGGTGCGCTCGATCAGGCCATCTGCCGAGGCGGTGGCAGTCGGGCCGGCTGCGATGACAGAACCGACCCGACCGACGACACCCGCCCCGAGAACTTGGGAAACCGGGGCGATCACGCTCCCCGCGGCGGTGTTCTCAACCTCGCCCTCGGCACTGACGACCGGGGCACGCGACGTGACGGTGCCAGCCCCTACACGACCGATGACCCCAGAACCAGCGGAAACTGCAGCCGGGGCCGTGATCGAGGCGGCGGCGGTGTTCTCAATCTCCCCCTCACCCGCGGAGACGGCCGGAGAAGCCGATACCGAGGCCGAGCCCACTCGACCTACCTGCCCGACCCCATCGGCCACAGGCGGCGCGGAGACGGCCGTGACGGCCCCGCTATGCTTGATCTCCCCGATACCCGAGGCGCTGGAAGCCGGTGCGAGGGCGATTACCGTCCCGCTATGCTCGATCTCTCCGATACCCGAGGCGGTGGGGGTCGGCGCGAGGGCGATTACCGTCCCGGTGTGGGCGATTTCACCGATACCGGCGGCGCTGGGGGTCGGCGCTGAGATGGAGGCCGTGCCGATGGCCCCGCGATCACCTGAGGCCGCCATGGTCGGCGCAGAGGCCGTGACCGCGGCCGTGCCGGTGATTTCGGATGCGACAACCGTGCCGGTCGCTGACACCGTGGTCGCCGGGGCCTCAACGTTGGCGAAACCGACCTGATCCGGCCCCGCGCCCTCGCCGACCGTGATCTCGATGACCGTGTTGCACTTGTCGCGGGTGTAATCAACGTCGAGCGCATCGCCGCCGTTGTACGTTCCCGCGGAAACGCCCGTCTCATAGGCCGACCGCATTGAGGCGTTTTTAGAGCCCGCGCCGCCTATCTGACCGGTGCTAGTGTGGGTAAAGGTGCCGTCGAGCGAGCCACCCCAATTCCAAGAGTCCCACATCATCGTGGTGATGACGAGCGAGCCTGCCGAGGCGGTGATGTCCGGGGCCGGCATGTCAACGCCGCCGCTACCCGACCCGCCGGTGAAGCTGGCGGTGTCCTGCGTGACGTTGATCTGGTCCCAATCGTCACCGATGGCGATGATCTCGACGTTCACGTCATCGCCAGAGGTGGTGACCGTGTAGCTGCTCGGCTCGCTGTTCGCCGTGCGGCTGTAGACCGTGAGCTTGAAAAACCCGCTGTCGGCGCTCGCCTCTTGCGTCCAACCGCTCGGTGCGTTGTGCGTGTCGCCGTTCGACTGCGAACAGAGCATGATGAGCAGATCGCCGTTGCTCACCCCGGAGGGCACGTTGACGGTTTCAGAGCTGGACGATGAGCCGCCGTTCTCGGCCCCGACGTAGCTCGGGTTTATCCCGACGCCCGGGGCGAGGTCGAAGCCGGTGCCCGCGGTGACGCCAACCGGGGCCGTAACTGCTCCCGTACCGGTGTAGATGTTCCCGACCGTTCCAGATCCCGCGACCGTAGCCGCCGGTGCTGAGATCGAGCCAGTGCCAGTGACAGTGATCTCCCCGGTTCCCGCGGTGGTCGCGGCTGGCGCTGTCGCCGCGCCGGTGCCGGTGATCGTCTGCGGCCCGGTGGCCTCAAGGCTGGCGAGGTTGAGCACCTGAACGCCGAGGAAATTCCGATTCGTGGACGCATAGACGCCCATGTCGGCCTGCGTGCTGCTCGCGGGCTCATTGACCTCGAAGGTCAGGTCGGCCCCGTCCGCAAGATCCATGAGCGCGGCTGCGGTGTAGTGCGCTTGGAAGGTGTCGATGCTCCCCTGTTGGCCCCGGGAGAACGCGCCGCCGATGCCGTACCCCAACGCCGCGCCGCCGTTGTTCCAGCGCGTCCACGGCATCTTCCGGGTGCCGCTCGATCCGCTGTCACGGTCCCAACGATGCCAGCCGATGGCGAGCACCGGCATGGAAGCGCCGCTGTCGTTCTGCACCGCGTTGTTGGCGGCGTCGAGGCTCAGGTCGCTGTTGCCGTCCGCGCGCAAAGTCGAAGAGAGCGGGGTCTCATACCACGCGCCGGAAGCCGCGAGGGCGGTCGTCAGACTGTCGGTCGCGCCGTTGTCAACATGTATCCACTCGGCAGAGGCCGGCAACTCGAGAACTTGGATGTAGGCGTCCGAGACATTGGCCGCGGTGATCGCGCTCTCGGTCTCGGTGGTCGCCTGCAACCGCAGGGTTTCGGCCGACCCGCCGGTCTCATGCAGATACATCCCGTTCATCGGGGGGCCTTGCGAGGCCACGGTCCGCTGGTAGCCCGATCCGGTCTGGACGTTTACGCCGTCGATCTGCAGTCGGGCGACATGGCACATCCGAGCGTCGCTGGTCGAGTAGGCGGTGACCCCCCAGAGGATCATGTATTTCTTGTTCGCCGCGAGGGTGATGTCCCCGCCGGTGCCGGGGTAGAGCCCAGCGTCGTCTTTCACCTCGCTGTTGAAGGTGATCGTGGACCACGTGCCCGAGCTGTCGAGCCACGGGCGGGTGGTATTGATCTGCGAGACCCCGATCTCGGCCGCGTCCACGGTGCGCTCGACGTGGGTCATATCCCCATCGGGCAAGCGCAGCATTTGGAAGCCGCCGCCCATGCCCGCGTTCGTGGCGTAGTTCCCGACCGCATCCGTGGGGACCAGCGCGCCGGGGTTCCTGACCTTCACATCGTCCGACGCGGCGAGATCGAGGATCGCCATGCCGATGGACGCGCCGTGATTACCGCCGCTGTTCCGGAGGTAGCGATGGCTAGCCCGGAACCGCTCTTGCTGGGTGCCGTTGACCGCAGGCACGAGCGTGCCGACCGCCCGGGTGCTCGCAAGCTGGACCTGCCCGATGTCGAAGATGGTGAGGTACTTGCCGGCGTCCGGGACCGTGACCTCTGGGCTCAACCAAGAAAAGCCGCCCTCGGAGAGAACGGCCGTGTCGTAGGTGATGTCCGCGGCGGTGAGGTTGACAGTCGAAGACCGCGCGGCATTGTGCCGTCGAACAAAGCGATCCCCGACTGCCATGGTTTCCCCCTTACGAGGCCGGCTGCGTGTAGGTGAAGGACGAGACCGACACGGTGTCGCCCGCGCCGATGCCGACCGACGACAGGTTAAGGTCCGCGCCGGAGGTGCCCACGGTGCCTTGGAAGACCGGGTTGCTGTCGCTGTCAAAGACGGTGAAGTCCGACGCCGTGCCGCCGGTCGCGTCAGTATCCGACGTGATCGCCGATGCCGTGGCGGTGCCGTTGGCGGCCGCGCCGAAGGCCGGGTCCGAGAAGGTCAGGGTGGCGACCTCGCTGGTGCCGGACACAGCGGACGGGGCCGATTTCAGCTCGATGGTGCCCGCGCTCGCGCCGGCGTCGATGAGATCGACAACGGCATCGGCGGCGGCGTTTCGAGCGGCGGTGCTGAGGGTGATGGACATGAGCGGTTACTCCTGCAGGGTGACGCCAAGCTCTTCGCGCTCGGCTGGGGTGAGCAGCGCAATCTGCGCCGGGTGGAGAGCCGCCGGGTCATTGACCTTGGGGCGACCGTTGCTGTCACGGACCAGCCCGTACAGCGTCATCTTCGGTTTGGGGAGCTTCACTTGTTGCATCGGGGTTCCTCTCTCGATTGCGCCGCGATCCTATGACCTACGGCAATACCTTGGCAATCTGCCTCGTGGCCTCGGCCAGAACGGCCGGCTGAGCCTGCTTGAAGGTGGCCGCGGTGTCGTCTTTGACGATCTCTTTGGCGATGCTGGGGCCGTACATGCCCTCGATGGGATAGCGCGCCGCGCTGGTTCGATGGTAGGCCATGCCGTGCTGCATGAAGGCCCCGCTGAAGCGCCGGGAGACGTTCCACGGCTTGGCCCGCACCCCGTAGCTGAACTGCTTCGCCCCGAATTCACTGAGCGGAAGCTCCTTGCCGCGGCCCTCGATGATGTAGGTCAGGTCACCCCAGCTCGCCCGCTGCCCGGTGCGGACCCCGGCGTTGATCTTGCCGGCCTTGATGCCGGTCTGTGTACGCAGCGCCCGGCGCACCTTGGTGCGGGTCTTGTCGCCTTCACGGTTGAGCGCGCGGGAGAAGGCTTGGCGCGCGAGCCTGTCGCCTAACTTCGTGACCGCGGCCTCAAAGTAGACGCGGGTGTGGTTCAGCTCTTTGAAGATGACCTGCATGGTGGCCCCGTGACCCGATGAACCGCCGATACCACTCCCGGCGGTATGTGGCAATGCTCCGCTTCGGGTGCTTGAGCTGCAGGCGAGACAGTCGCCGGTCCAGCGTGATGGCCGTTTCTTCGTCCCAGCCGGTCGTATCCATGACCAGTTTCACGAAGCGATCACGGGCCGCCGTCTCGGCGATCTGTGACCGCAGGGCCTCTTCATGGAAGAACTCGATCACCCCCCGATCTCAGCCGGCTTGCACACCCCGAAGGCGTAGACGTGCATGCTCTCGGGCGGGGCGGTCTTGCGCAGGGTGTCGAGGGTGAGGGCAAGGGCGGCCTCGCAGACGTCCTTCGGCAGAACGGGGTCCGGGTAGACCGAATGGCACGTGGTCCAGTCCCCGAGGATGCAGAACATGATGAAGGCTTGGAACATCAGGAACCCTCGTCTTGCCGCTTGATCTCATCGACCCAGCCCCGGATGAAGTAGCCGGCCCAGAAGCAGGTGAAGGCCGACAGATATGGAAGAACCCACCACATGGGCGGGTTCTACACCTTGGATCGCGCTGCGGTCCAGTCAGAAGGAGATCTCTTCGTCCAGATCGCCCGGCGACGGGTAACTGTCTCCCGGCCCGGGCGGCAACTCACCGCGCTGTTGATCCTGAGACGCCGTGCGACCCGAGCCCTCCGGCCAGTCGATGATCTGGATCGCCGAGTTGAAGCCCTGCAGGACGATCTCGGTAGACCAGCGATCATTCCCGCTCTGGTCCTGCCACTTCCGGGTGCGGAGCGTGCCTTGGATGAACACCCGGGCACCTTTGCGCAGGAAGCGCTCCACGGTATCGACGAGGTTGCCGTAGACGGTGATGCTGTGCCACTCGGTCTTCTCGCGCTGCTCTCCGGTGTTCCGGTCCTTCCATCGGTCGCTGGTCGCGAGGCTCAGGTTCGCCACCCGGTCACCGCTCTGCATGGTGCGGATGTCCGGGTCTCGCCCGAGCCGCCCGATGATCTGTGCTTGGTTTAGGTCGCCCATCTGGTCTCTCCTATGTGCCGTGGGTGATGTTGCCGAAGAGGTCTCCGGTCATGGGTGCGCTGATCTGGTCGGGCTCCTTGGCCGGCGGCTTCACCTTTGGGCCGGTCAAGGCGGCCACTCGCCGAGCCGCCGCTTCCCGCGCGCAAACCCCGATGCCCACCTCCCGGATGTGGGCGATCAGGGCGTGCACGTCGTCGCCAAACTGCCGACCGCAGTAGCAGTTCCACTTGCTCATGCCGGCCACACCGGGATGCCGTCGAAGGCGTGGCGGAGGGTTTCGTTAATCTTGCCCTGCCGAGCGTAGCCGTCATGGCTCCTCACGTTGACCACCATCATGGTGTCGGTCAGGATGCCGGCTTTGCAGAGAGCGTCGAAGATCCCCTCGTTCTCACTGTAGTCCTTGATGAAGACGCAGCCCTCATCCGGGGTGAGGTGCTGGCCCACCAGACACACGGTGGCCTTCATCGCGGGAAGGCCCCCCGCGTCGATCAGAATGATGGCCGGGCTCTGGTCCACCCGGTAGCGCCCGAGCTGCAGGGTGTAGGTTCCGCGGGGCAGGTTCTTGGCCTGCAGGGTCGCTTGGATCATGTGATCTTCTCCACTGAAATGTCGTCGATCTCGGAGATGCTGTCCTCCGGGCTCCCCATGTAGGCGGTCAGGGGATAGACGCAGGACATGCGCAGCTTGGCCCGGTAGGACAGGCTGGCGATGACCTCGCGGTAGGCCAGATCGCGGCGGCGCTGCAGCTCTCCTTGGAAGGCCACCTCCATCTGGCGTTTGCGGTAAGCATTCTTGTCCTCTTCGGACATGCTCATCCACTCCTGCAGGGCGGCGGGGGTTGCGTTGGGGTCCATGTGGGTCTCCTAGTGCTCGATGAAGGCGATGGGGTGGTCGGTCTGCCAGCATACCGCGCACGTGCCGCAGTGCGTCCCGCGCTCCGGCCGATCTATCGCGTGTAGCTGCTCCGGGCAGACCACGGCATCGCCGATCTTCTTGCGGTCTGTCGGGAAGGGGATGGTGAAAGCGCCCATGCGGCCGCTGACACCGGAATATCTGATCTGAAACCGCCGGCCGAACCGCGCGCGCACGCGCTCGATGGCCTGCCCGATGGGGCTCTCCCGGCCCCAAGCGGTGAAGCCGAAGACGGTCAGGTTCTCATGGGCGGTGAGCATGGCGAACCACGTGCCGACATACTTGACGCTGTAGAAATCGCCGAGGATGTGGAGCCGAACGAGAACGTGCTCATAGGTGTCACAGGCGTGGGCGAGATCGTCTTTGATCGCGCGCTCGAGCTGAGCACCGGCCCGCCACCGCGTTGAGTGCGGCATGGCGTTCCCGTAGCAAGCCCCCCAGATCGCGCACGCCCGCGGGCAGGTCGCCCGCTCTTCAAGGGTCAGGGTCAGGATGGTTGCGCCCTTGAGGTCACCGACGAGCACGCCACCCCCGATCTTCACGTTGTTCGCCCCGTCCTTGAGAACCGGCTCCGTGAACCGCTCCGGCACCGCGCGCACCTTGTCCGGGAACATGGTGCGTCCGGCCGCCTGCAGGCCCGGAGGGGCGATGACCCGGGTCTGCCCGGTAGGGACAGGGGTCTCGATGAACCGGCGTCTGTCGCGCACCTCCGCACGCCTCTTGGCCGCGGCCTTCTCCCGCTTGTGCCGGGCCTTGTCGCTACCCCCCTTCTTGTAGACCTTGGACAGCCCGAGCTGGCGCTTGTCGCTGGTGACCGTGCCCACGCTGCAGTTGAGAGCCCGGGCGATGGCGTCGTTGGTGCACCCCTCTGCGACCATCTCCACCACCCGGGCTCGTCGGGTGCGCTGCCGTTCCGTTCGGTTCATACCACGGCCTTCGCGCGCACGTGCGGGCCGACGGCCACCTTGATCTTGTCGATGATCTGGCGCTTCTGACGCCGGATGAACAGGATGTTCAGTGCCGCGAGCTGCATTTTGCTCAACGGCCGATCTGGTTCATGAAGCATCGTCGCGCTCCATGTAGTCGTGGAGGATCGCGGTCATGATCGCGATGAGCTTGTCGGCGGCCTCCTGCGTCATCTTGCCCTTGGCGACCTGCCCCGGGTAGACGGCCTTCCGCAACGCGATCTCCCGTTTCAGCTCCTTGATCTTCTCGTCCACGGTGAACTCACCGGCGTGCGGCATCGGCTCATCGTGCGTGACAGCGCTGGAGGCGGCCGGAGAGGGGCCTTCTTCGGCCGGGGTGCTGGTGGGCTGGGTCGGGGCCTCCCGCTCTTCCTCGGGCTGCTCCGCGGCGAGACGGGCCTGTTCCTCGCGCTTGGCGGCCTCTTCGGCCTCGCGCACCCGGGCCGCCTCAGCTTCTTCGGCCTTCTTCTCCGCCGCCGCGGCCGCGTCTCGCAGCGCCTGCATCTCAGCCTCTTGGGCGGCTTCCTTCTCGCGCTCGGCTTTCTCCCGGGCCTCCTGCTCAGCCCGGGCCTTGGCCTCGGCCTCACGCTGGCGCGCGGCCTCTTCCTCGCGGGCCTTGCGCTGCTCTTCCTCGAAGGCGGCGCGCTCGGCTTCAAGGCGTTTGCGCTCCGCCTCGGCCTCAGCGCGCGCCCGGGCCGCCTCTTCCTCGGCCGCCTTCTTGGCCGCCTCGGCCTCCTCGCGGGTGACCGCGATCCGGTGGCACATGGTCAGGCGCTCGACCTCTTCGTCCCGGGCCTCGTTGGCCAGCTTGACGAATTCCTCGAAGCCGGTCTCGTCGATGACCCACCCCTTCACCTTCTCGATGGTGTAGGCGATGGCATCGGACGTGGCGGCCTCGGTGGTGTCGGGCTGCTTGATCTCCGCGATCTTGGCCATGATGGCCTCGCGGCGCTTGGCCTCCTTCTCTTCCCACTCGGTCACCGGCTTCCGGGTCTCGGCCTTGATCTCGTCCATGGCCTCGCGGAATTTCTTGCGCCGGAAGTCGAGCGGGGCGAGCTGTGCGCGGAGCGCATCGGTGAAGTCCTTCCACCGGCCGTCAACCGCGGTCTTCGTCCGGGTGACCTTGGCGGCGAGCGAGATGCGCTCTTCCCGGGCCTTGGCGGTGCTCACGTCCACCGGGTGTTTCGCGATCTCTTCCTTCACCATCGCGATCATCTGGTCGACACCCTCATCGGTCTTGAAGGCGTCAACGATGAAGCTCGGCTTGACCGCCACCACGAGGTCGGTGCGGGGCTCATCGCTTTCATCGTGCGGGGGCAGGACTTCACCGTCGATGACGGCAGGGGCTTCGGTTTTGTCGTTCATGTCAGTCTCCACGTTCTCGTTCCCAAGCATTGATCGAAAGGCTGGGTCGGGTGCTTGGGTCACTCGGCCACGGCTCAGGGGGCGGGGGGTCGTATGGGATGGGGCCTTCGTACCGCTGCGTGAAGAGGTAGCTGTAGGTCTCCACCGTCATCTTCGGGCGGCCTTCGAGCGGCATGAACCGCACGAGGCCAATGTCTCCGTCCAGCACGTAGGTCTCCGCACCGTCAGGGGCGACGAGCCGGCTGAGCCGGCCCACGTATTTCTGGGGGTCGATCACCGGCTCTCCGGTGACGTGCATGATCGCTTCGGCGATGATCTGGTCACGCTCGCAGGCGATCTCACGGGCCGCTTGTGTGGCCAGCTCAGATAGCAGAGACAAACGTTCCATCGGGCACCTCCTGAAAGCGCGCGCGCCGATCCCAGTCCACGTGGCGGCGCTTGCCGTCCGGTTCGATCTTGCGCATGAAGAAGTCGCCGCTCACCGGGTCGAGCTGGAACTCCCACTCCCATGCGGCTCCGACCACATTGGATTTCAGGCGCTCGATCCCGGGCTCGCCGGTCATCGGGTTGTTCGGGGAGATGCGCTGCCACTCCGACCGGGGGAGCACAAGGCACTCCCCGACCTTCATGTTCAAGGTCACCGTCCCAAGGTGCGCGAGGTCTTCGATCATTCCCAGCGGTCTCCTTTCCAGTCTGACGTGCTCTCAATCCGTCGGATCAGGAGCCACGTCGGGGTGATGACGACGACGGTTGCCCAGAACCAGCCCATCGCCGTTTTCAGGTTGGCGTGGCGCGCGAAGAAGCGGCCGAGCCGGGTGCGGATGATGCGTCTACCCATTGAGCTTCACCTCGGGGGCGGGGCCGAGCGGAACCCGGAAAACCTCATCCCCAACCGGGCCGAGCCATTCGAAGGTGCCCAGCTCACCCCAAATCAGATCATCCTCATCGGCGGCATGGCTGTAGGTGGTCAGCGGGACGATGGTGGCTAGATGCCAGCCGGTGCGCTCGTGGTAGATCGCCCAGACCAGCGAGAGCCCGGGCAGATCGCCCTCCATCTCAAAGATTTCCTCGTTGAGCTCCGCCTCGGTACGCTCCAGCACTCCGATCTGCGCGAGAAGGCTGTCCATCTCAGCGTCATCGCCATGGGCGTTGACCCACGCCTCGGCTACGGCGCGGGATGCCCGGATGAAATCAGCCATCGCTCCGCTCCTTCTCCCGGATCGCGATCCAGCCCCCCTCGTCGCACCACTCGTTGACCTTCTCCCGGCTGCCGTAGGCCGCAGTCGAGGTGCTGTTGTAGAGGAACATCACTATCCCCCGGAGCCCGGCCACGCTCTTCTCATCGCCGCGCTTCACGGCTTCGAAGAGGTCGCCCTCAAGGGCCGCGGTGAGGAAGCGGCCCGGGCGAACCCCGAGCAACAGGTAGCGCACCAAGCCGGATTGCAGGTGCTCGGGGATATGCTCCATGAGACTGAACCCCGCGCCCGGCCCCCAGTATGCTTCGTATGCTTGCGCCGGATGGTCGGCGATCCAATTTCCAAGGTCTGACATGGTTCCTCCTAGATGACGTGCAGGATCGTAGCGCCCCGCACCTGAATGATCCCGAGCTGGACGAGCATCGCCTGCGTCTCCATGACGCCATGGAAGACGCGCTCGATCACGCCCGCCGGGTAGCGCTCGAGCTGCTTCCAGCCGTGGTGGCGCATATCGAGCAGGTCATGGCACAGGTGGCACCCCGCGGCGATCCCGAGGTCTGTGGTCTTTGTGCCCTGCCCGCCACCTACGCCGCACTTCGTGTGACAGCCGACGACGGTGGTCTGGTCGCTGCACCGGAGCCCGATGAAGCTGGCCAGACGAAGGGTGCAGGGCATCCCCTCGATGGCCGCGCGCACGTCTTCGGAGACAATCGCCGGGAGCATGTGCGGCCGGTAGAGCTTGCCCTGCCAGTTCACCACCGCCCCCCTTCCACGCGCTTCATGATCCAGATCAGCGCGAAGAGCGCCAACTCGTCGAAGAACAGGGTGACGCTGGACGGGAGAACCCAGTCCTCGACCTCACGTCTCGTCTTGCGATTCATCTTCATCTCCTTCGTCGGTAGCCGCGCTCACGATGTCCCAGCCTTCGCACCATGCCGCGGCGAGCGCGGTGCCTTCCGAGTGGGGACAGTGCCCCCGCTCAAAGCCCTCGGCTGCGGCGGTCTCCCCGTCCTGCTTCACCCGGACCAGAGCCTCGGGGTCCACCTCTTCCGCCTCGCCGTCGATCACGTCGGGGCCTGTGTCTGCCGGCGGCTTCTCTTTCGCCGCCTCGCGCTGGCGTTCCATCTCGGTCGCGCGCTCCTTCGCCTTGTCGGCGATCTGCTCGAAGCCGGTGCGCTGGCGCTCGGGCTCGGGCTCATGGGGCGTGATGTCACGCATCCGCTCCACGTCCTCCATCTCTTCCCGAACCTGAATGCCCATCATGGCGTCGGCCGCGCCGTCCCGGCACGCGAACGCCCGGGCACGCATCTGCAGCATCCGATCCGGGTAGCGGAACCACGGGCTGTCGTTCTTGGCGTCATACCACTGGTCGGAGTTGCGCTTCTTCCGGCGCACCGTCTCGCGCTCATCCCAGAGCCCGGCGCGCTTGGCATCGGCAACCGAGAAGGTGCGGATGATCTCCTGCCCGGTGTCACCGCGGGTGAGGGTGGCCACGGCCTTCCGCGCGTCTCCCTCACCCTCCATCACCACGTCGAGCCGGTGGCCGGCGCGCTGCATGATCGCCGGGATCGCGTCACCCCAGAGAACCGCACGGCCGTTGATGACCGCGATGTTGGCAAGCGACTGCATCGGGCCAAGGCCGACCTCAGCGCCGCGCATGATCGCCGCCATGATGGCGTCGGGCTGGCCTTGGAAGTGCTGCGGGACCATCTGCCCCGCGGCGGCGAGCGCCCGGGAAACCCGGAACGCCTCGTCGATGGACTGCGGGATGATCGCCACGACCGGGCCGCCGCCCTTGATGTCGTGCTTCACCGCAGGGGTGGTGAGATCGGTCTCGGTCATGCGAGGTGTTCCGCGGCGGTCTTGGTCTTCTGGGGACGTCTGGTCACGGGGCTTCTCCTTCCGTGTTCATCTCTTCGAGGATGCGCTCGCGCAGCTTTGCGGGCATGTGGTATGCGCCGACGTGCTCGCCCGGGCCGGGCCAATTGTCAGACGCAAGGCATTCGGCGAAGCGGTCGAGGCTCTGCCGGTTCATCCACCGCCCGATGCCGACCTCTTCGTCGTCGAGCGCGCGGGGGATCACGTGGAAGGGTGGCGTGGTGAGCTGGAACACGAACCCCAGCGCGCCCATGCGCTCTCCGGTGATCTGCTCGAACGCCTCATCGGCCCATCCCATCTGCATGAACAACAGGTGGTCCGTGATCCGGCGGTCGATGTGGTAGGGCTGGATGTAGGCGTCCATGATCGAGATCGACTTGTAGTCCACCCCGGTGCCGTCGAAGGTCATGTTGTCCGGTCGGCTGAGGCACCAGATGCCCGTCTTCGGGTCTTTCCACGCCATGGTGATCTCGGGCTCGCCCCCCAGCATGGTGGCCGCCACCGGATCGCGCGCGAGCACTTCGCCCAGCGCCTTGATCCTGTCTACATCGGCCTCGGTGATCTTGGGGCGGGGGTCGGCTTCGACGCGCTCCCAGAAGGAGATGGCCTCCATGGCAGCTTGCGTGGCGCGACCCTCCTTGAAGGCGATGAGCTGTTTCTCGTTGGGGCGGTTCGGCTTCTTCGCCGGGAGCACGTAGAACTCCCCGCGGAGCTGGTCTTCGCCGCCCTCGATGAAGGCCGCGATGGCCGAGCCCAGCTTCCACGCCGGCCGGTCAGGCTGCTCCATGCGGTCGGGGTTAAGCCGGTGGAACGCCCACACATCCGCGGGCGTGCCTTTCCGCATCGTGCGGAGCACCGAGCTGGTCACGCTCACCCCGTCACAGGGCTGGGAGTGGTGCTGCCACAGGGGCATCCGATAGAAGCCGGGCTGCGTGATCTTCTCGTCGCGTCCGAGGTTGATGATCTCCATCACCAGTTCTCCAAGACAGTCCGGCCGTCATCGGTCAGGCGAACCGCGCCGCGGCCGGTTGTCTCGTCGGTCACCTTGGTTTCGATCAGCTCGCTCGGGAAGTTCTCCCGGATGTGCTTGAGGATGCGGGGGGCGCATTCGGCCCAGCCGTCCGCGCCCTTCTCCTTTTCAGTAAGCTCCATGATGCGGAAATGCCCGCTGTGCAATTCGTGTATCGAGTAGGTCATGTGGTCTCCGTAGCTGTGGGGGTTGTATAGCAAAACGGTTGCGCCACCGCAACGCTTTCGTTACGCTCGCGCGCATCTCAATACGGAGACCACGATGGGAAAGAAGGTCCAGATGAACGTGCGGATCGACGAGGACATGCTCGACCGACTGCGCGCCATGGCAGATCGACAGGACCGCTCGGTGGCCGCCCAGCTTCGCATCTACATCGACCGCGGGCTGAAACGGGATGAGGGCGATGGATCGGACTAGCCTGTATCGTCACTTCGATGCCGAGGGCAACTTGCTCTACATCGGCATCTCCAAGAGCCACATGACCCGGCTCGGTCAGCACCAGCATGGGTCGCACTGGTTCTGGGACATCACCCGCATCGAGATCGAGTACTTCGAAACCCGGGAAGATGCCGTGACGGCCGAAGCCCTCGCAATCGCAAAGGAGAAACCCCGCCACAACACCCAACACGCCCGAGGCGAGACTGTCGGCTGGGGGTGCAGGCTTCCTGCATCGCTGATCGACCGGCTCAAGGATCACGCTGAACGCAACGGTCGGACGATGACCGATGAGGTGATCCTCATCCTCGAAACCTATCTCGAACAGCGAAAGAAAGACCAATGACCATGACGCAGAACGAACTCATCACTGCCCTCCGCGATCAGCTTGCCAACGCGGTGGTGCCCATCGACGGCTACGCGGTGAAGGAACTCACCGTCGAGCTGGCCAACATGAAACAGTCGGTCAGCGAGGAAAACGGCAAGCTCCGCTCGTTCCTCAAGGAAGGGCTCAAGGAGAACCAGCTCAACAAGAAGGGCTATGCCATCTTCCGGGCGCTCTACGACGCCAGCCGGAGCGAGCGCGTCGATCAGCTCCGCACCCTGCTCCCGCTGATCCTCTACGGGCTCGACGAGCTGGGGTGGCTCGAGCACATGACCGATCTGGTCAGCGAAGCCGAGGGAGACGATGACCACGGTGACCACCCCGACCGGGACGAACATGATGGCGGCGAGATCGACCCGGACGAGGTCGGCGAGGCCATGGACGGCATCGAGGAAGGTGTCGAGGACGCCGGCGATGGCAGCGACGAGACCGACCCGGAAAACATCCCGGGCAACCCGGCGGGCGCATGATGAACGCCATGAACGGACCCACTGAAACCCTCCCCGCGCTGATCGACCAAGCGACCCGCTCGCTGGCCGAGGCCCGGACCTATGCTGAGGTTCTGGAAGTGAAGGCCGATGCGCAGATGATCTATGACGCGGCGAAAACCGCGGCTCGGATCGCCCGCGCGAAGCAGGCTCATGACAGCGTGCTCGTCGGCGTGGCCGAGGCTCAAGGCAAGGCCCTCGCTATCGAGGCCCGGGCCGAGATCCGGTTAGCTGAGGAATACGAGGCGGCGCAGGATCGCGGGGAGGTCGCGAAGAACGGGGGCGACAGGACCAGTGTTCCCGGCGAGAACACTGAAAAGCCCGCCACCTCGGCCGAGATCGGCATCGACCGCAAAGACATCCATCGTGGCCGCAAGCTCGCGGCCGCGGAGGCCGCTGAACCGGGCGTGATCGAGCGCAGCATCGGTGAGATCGTCGAGGCCGGGGAGGAACCGACCAAGGCGGCGCTCGCGCGCAAGCTCGACACCGCCCCGAAGAAACCGAAGCCGGAGCCCAACCCGGTCGCCGATGCCGCCCTCTGGGTCTGGGGCAGGATCAAGGATTTCGAGCGGGACGAGACCCTGCGGCTCGATCCGGCTGAGGTCTTCGCAAAGATGACCCAGCCCATGAAAGAGGACGTGCGACGGCTCCTGCCGCGCGTCCAGACCTTCCTCAACAGATTGGAGAAAACCGATGAATGAAGCCGGGAAAATCTCGGCCGAGATCGACACCCAATATGCGGCCCTTTCCGAAGCCGTCGTGATCTCGCCCAATGCGCTTGCCGCGCGCGTTTTCAGCGCGCTCTCAAACGGCCTGGAAAACAAGATCGTTGCCCACGCGGGAAGCGAGCACATCAAGGAGGTTTGCCGGAAATTCCTCGCTCGCCACAAGGATAAGCCCGCCGCGGCGATCGAGCAGTCCACGCTGGACCTCGGTGATTGGGATGGCCAGCTCCAAGATCGCTACCCGGGCAAACCCACGCCGGGCGCGGAACCGCGGTATGTGCTCCGCGAGCACCTGAGCCCCGATGACCGCGCGTGGAATGTCGCCCGGTTGCGCAAGGCTGGCAGAAGCCTCCTGAAACACGCCGACGCCCTCGAAGCCGAGGGGCAGGTCAAGGGCGCGGCCTGATGGGCGCGACGCCCCGGTTCAACCGCCTGATGGTGGCGGCGTTCGACCTCGGGGCGCACACCGGCGTGGCAATCGGCCTCGCCGGGCAGAAACCCGCGCTCTCCACCGAGATGGTGGGGAGCCGGTCCATCCCCCACGGCGCGCGGTTCCTCGCGATGCAGCGCCTCACCCTGCAGATCATCAATCTCCACCGGCCGGATCGGATCGTGATCGAGAAGCCCATCGCGGCCGGGGTCAAGGGGAGCGAGGAACGGGTCCAGCTCGCCATGGGGTATCGCGCCGCGGTCATGACGGCCGCCTATGCCAAGAGC
This sequence comes from Paracoccaceae bacterium, assembly GCA_024763335.1. Lineage (GTDB taxonomy): Bacteria > Pseudomonadota > Alphaproteobacteria > Rhodobacterales > Rhodobacteraceae > Sinisalibacter. Next base: position 24,921 of record JANTFS010000001.1, read on the forward strand.
GTGCCCTTCTTCGAGTTCAGCGTGATGTCGGTGCGCCGGCACTTCATCGGCTCTTCGAAGCTCCACCGAGCCAAGGCGAAGGCCGCTACCGTAGCGCGCGCGTCCGCGCTCGGATGGAAGCCCATGACCGAGGACGAGGGCGATGCCGCCGCGGTCTGGGACTACGCCTGCTCCAAAATGGCCCCGCATCTGCACTCGGCGGTCCCGTATGGGGGCCTTTTCGACCGCTCATCCTGACTTTTTGGCCCTTTTTGGCCGGTTTCCTCTTGTGCCGCGGCCCGTTTCGGGCTATTATAGGACCATAGAGAGAGGAAACCAGCTATGACCTACCCATTCACCATTACCCGCACCGTTGCCGGTACCCAGCCCCACAAACTCGGGGACGCGGAGATGATGGCCAACGTGCTCAACGATGCCGCTGATGCCGCTTTCCATGGACTGGCCTCGGACGCCAATGAGTTCCAGCGCCAGCGGGTCGCCCAGCTCTACATGCTCACCGCGGCCGCGTGGAAGCTCGCCCAGAGCGGCGTGCTCGGACACGCGCGGATGGACCGCTACTGTGATGCCGAGGATCGGTGCCACGCGGCGGTGAGAAGCCTGATCTGAAACCCCCGGCGGGGCTTCGGCCCCGCCACCCCAGCTACGGAGATCGACATGAACAACCCCTTCAAAAGCCCTGATCGGATCACCTTGACGTGGACCGACGAGCGCGGCTTCGCCCTGCAGATCGTGAGTATCGCCTGCAACGTCGAGATCGTCTGCGGCCTCGCTGATGTGGCCGTGGGCCTCCTGCAGACCAACGGCGTCGAGACCTTCGAGTGCGATGCCGAGGTCTTGAGCGAGCCCGTGGCCTACAGACCGTTTGAGGCCGCGAGCAAGATCGCCGGCTACCTGCCCGGCATGAACCTCTGAGGAAGGAGACCACCATGACCGACTTTCCCGACATCAACGCCGGCCGCGCCGAGAAGATCGTGGGCTTCATCGAAATGATCGCCAAGTCCGCGAGGTCGCAGCGCCCGTCCGCTGAGGAAATCACCGAGACCCTGAGCCCCGTGATACAGGCGCTGGACGCCTTCGCCCGGGAGTTCGGAGCCCCCATGCCCCCGGATGTGCCCGCCAGCGCGCCGGAGCGGCCCGCTCAGGCCCCTTCTCCCGCCGGTGGGCAAACACCCCGGGCATGGGCGGATGCGGTGCAGATGGCTCGCGAGGCCCCGCTGGGGGCGGCCGCAGCGGCCCTCGGGGTGATCGCCACCCGGCTTGAACAGGAAATCTGGGAGCGAGAAAACTGAGGCTACAGCCCCTTTTGGAACCTTTTTGCAGGAAACCGCCCCTTTTTGGGCGGTTTTTTGTTGACTTTGGTATCGTATCGGGCCATTATCCTAGACATGGAAGGCCACAGCGGCCAACCGACACCAGCTACGGAGACCACGATGACCAACCTGACCACCGCCCAAACCGAACTCCTGAACCTCTTCGCCCTTGAAGACGGCATGGACCCCGCCGAGACCGCCATGGACGCGAACGAAGTCGCCGAGGTGACCGGGAAGTCCAAGGCCGCCGCCCGCAGCGCGCTGAACCGCCTCGCCAACGCCGGCCACCTCGACAAAGACGAGATCGACGGCGTGACCGTCTACATGGCCATCGAAGAGCAGGTCACTGAGCCCGCCGCGGCCGAGACGGTTGAAGCGCCCGCCACCATGGGCACCGGCGAAGAGATCGCCCGGGCCGGCAACCTGATCCTCTACCGGGACGGCGATGACTACCACGTCGAGACCAACCGCCGCACGTGGGGCGCGAGCCTCCTGCGCGCCTACCACGAGCAGGAACTCTGCCACGTGAAAACCGGCGCCGCGCTGCCCTGCACCGACCGGCAGACCCAGACCATCAACCTGTGGTTCGACCAATACGCCGCGATCCAGCCCGACCATCTGGACGGCCGCACCGGCTACGCGGTTGAGGACTTCGCCGCCTGAGACCTTTAGGGGAACTCCCCCTGTGGCGGGGGGAGTTTCCCAATTCCCTTGACAACCCCGACAGCTACCGGAGACCGACATGGATAGACTACTCAACGTGCAAGGCCCGCTGGCCGACATCATCTGCGGGAACCCGCTCGACCCGGATGACAACGACATCGTGACCATTCGAGGCCGCGTGGCGGTCGGTGAGCGGGTGCCCAACGGCTTCCGGGTTCTGACCGGCAACATGCACGAAAGTCTGGTGGTCGGAACCTTCTACCGCTTCGAGATCGACGAGATGGTCGATGGAAATGAGCTGCGTCAGTGACGAAGTAGCCCGATACGGTACGTTTTCTCTTGCGAGTGGTGCCGTATCGGGCTAAACTATCATGCAAGGGGCGTTGCCCCAGACCCCAGCTACGGAGACAGAGATGTACCTGAACGTTTACAAAGTCCACCTGAGCGAAGAGCGCTACCGCGAGGTCAACGCGGTTGGATGGGGGGGGGTCGACTGGGCCACCGAGTACCTTGGTGAGCCGATGACCAAGATGCCGCAGGCCCGGCTTGAAGCCTCGATCCTGCGCCGCGCCGAGAAGGACTTCTACCGGCACGCCATGATCGTCGAGGCGACCGACCTTGAAGACGTGTTCCGCTACGACAACACCGGCAACCCGGATGGCGTGACCGTCCTCTGGCACCCCCACGGCTACCGCTCGATGAGCGTGGGCGAGGTGGTGATCGACAGCATGAACCGGGGCTGGCTCTGCGTGGACGTTGGCTTCGTGCCCCTGAGCGATGAGACGGTCTTCACCTTCCAGACGATGGTGGCGACCCGGATGCTCATGGGCGACAAGGCGGCCGTGTGATCGCCCCGGTCAGGGGCCTCGGCTGAGGCCCCCCTCCCGGGCGATGACCCGACAACCCCAGACTGGAAAGGACCAGCTATGACCGGCAAGATCGGAAAACCCCATGAGCCCGCGGAACAGGGCGTCTTCGACCACATCGAGGATGACCACTTCCAAGCCGAGCGCGAGCGCCGCGAGAGCGCGCGCAACGAGCGCTTCATCGCGCTTCTCGATGAGCACCTGGTCAATGAGGTGCAGACCTCGGATGACATCCGGGCGCTGTTCGCCTCGATCTTCTACGCCTTCGACCTGCCTTCGTGGGTCATGATGGGCAACGCCATCATGGGCATGAACGACGCCCAGTCGTGGCGCAAGGAAGCCCAGAAGGGCAGCACCCTCGAGACGATCGCCAAGATGATGGGCTTCGAGGTCGAAACCGTCGATGACGACGAAGATGAGCCGGCGGCCGAAGGCACCGAAACCGAGGCCGACGTCTGACCCAACCCGGGCGCTCGCCATGAGGGCGGGCGTCCACCCAACCCCTGAGAGGAACCAGCTATGAACATGATCTTCACCGCATCCCAACAGTGGTCGAGCCGACCCTCGGATGAGCGCTTCATCTCGCTCACCGAGCTGCAGGCCCACACCCACCGGCAGCGCGATCGCTCGACTGCGGACGTGCTGTCGTCCCGGCGCATCCGGGCCGAAGCCGTGGGTCCGAAGGATGACCCGCGCCTGCAGATCGAGACCGAGAACGGCATCGTCGAGCCGACGCACTGGTCCTTTGGCCAGCTCTCCCAGCTCGCCAAGGCACCCGCCGGTTACCTGCGGACGCTGCACCCCGCTCTGACCGCGGACCTCATCAACTACGGGCTCCGCTTCCACCGCGACCCCGAGAACGTGGGCTGGCTGTCGATGGATGAACCGGACGGGCCGGACGCGCTCCGCGCCGCCACCGGGCCGAACTACGGCCGCATCTGGAACAGCGACATCATTGACAACCTCGTCAACCGCTTCGGCGATGGGATCAGCGGGGACTTCCGGGTGCCGGGCGAGTTCGGCGAGGCCGTCTCGGTCAACCGCTCGAACACCACGATCTACGGCTCCGACCGCGACATCTTCGTGTTCCTCGCGGATGAGCAGAACCGGGTGGAGATGCCCAACCGGCGCGGCGGGCAACCGGGCTCCCTCGCCCGGGGCTTCTTCGTCTGGAACAGCGAGGTCGGAAGCCAGAGCATCGGTGCGGCGTTCTTCCTCTTTGACTACGTGTGCGCCAACCGGATCGTCTGGGGGGCCGAGAACTTCACCGAGATGCGCCTCCGGCACACGAAGACCGCGCCGGATCGCTGGCTCGAAGAGATCACCCCGGTGCTCAACGAGTACGTCCACGCCAGCGCCGAGCCCATCGAAGCCCAGATCAAGGCAGCACAGGCGAAGAAGGTCGAGGATGACATGGACGATTTCCTCAAGAACCGGGGCTTCGGCCGCGGCGAGGTCGCCAGCATCGTGAGCGCCCACGAGCGCGAGGAACAGCGCCCCATGGAGACCATCTGGGACGCCGTGACCGGGGCGACCGCCTACGCGAAGACCATCGAGCATCAGGACGCGCGCGTGGACGTGGAGCGCCGCGCGGGCAAGCTGCTCGATCTGGTCGATGCCTGACGAGATGGGGTGACCCGGGCAGCTCCGGGCTGATCTGGCGAGTGCAAGTCCCGCCTCACCCCGCTCGCCCCGTGGCCTATCCTCCTCCCGGGCCGCGGGGCGGGCACCTGAAACCCCGCACCATGGAGACCACCATGACCACTCACCCTGAAATCTCGGAAGACCACTTCCGGGCCGAAGCGCAGCGTCGGGAGAATGACCGGAACCTGCACTGGCGAACCAAGATCGACGAAGCCCTCGCCGGGGCCAACATCTACCCGGCCGATCTGCGCTCGATCTACGCCGCGATCTTCTACCGGATCGGGACGAGCACCGAGCAGCACCTCACCGCCTTCTGGGGCGGCAAGGCCGACGCTGACATGTGGCGCGGCAACGAGGCCAGCGAGCAGATCGCCGGCATCGTCGAGGCGCTGCAGCACCGGGGGCCGAAGCAATGACCCAGGACCCCACCCGCTACGAGCACAAGACGACGATCAGCGACCGCCTGCCTAATGCCGAACAACTCGACAAGCTGTCCGAAGAAGGCTGGGAGCTGATCCAGATCATCGCGACCGCACTGGGCACGGTGCTCTACCTCCGCCGCCTGAAACCCTTGAACTAGGAGACCATCATGAACGACGCACCGAAACACCCCGGGCACCGCGGCCCCCTGCCGATACCGCCCTTCATCTTCGCCGCCGGCTTCACGGTAGGAATTCTCATGGGGATCGCGCTGGTGATCTCGATCACCAAGGCGCAATCCATGGCCGGGACCATCACCCCGTCCTGTGCGCCCCTCTTCTCGAAAGGACTGGACCAATGACCCTGCACCTCGCCGAAGCCGCGACCATGAGCGCCGACGAGTTCACCGATGCCCGAAAGCGGCTGCACCTGACCCAAGCCCAGATGGGCGATGTGATCGGGGTGAGCGTGACCCAGATCAAGCGCTTTGAGGCGGCCGAGGCCACCATCCCCCAGCGCTCCGCCGACGTGGTTCGCTTCCTCGCGGATGGCCGGTGGCCCGATGCGTGGCCCGAGGCGTCGAAGCCGGCCGTGGACGCGCTCACCGATGAAGCACTCGAGCGCGCCATCGGCGACATGCTCATGCGGATCGGTAAGTCGATGGTGGATGGGTAGATGCAACTGCCCTTCATCACCGCCATGGCTCACAAGGTCATCGGACACCGGCCGGCACCCTTCAACTGGACCAACATCAACGCTGAGGTTGACAGCCGAAGCCGGCCGCCGCACGTGCTCTACCGCTCATGGGCCGAGGTGTTCTTCGAGCAGGAGCTTGAACCCGGTCAGCCGGTCGAGCGCGTGGAGCGCGCGGCTGTCCAGATGATGGCCCGGCACGTCTACGGCCCGGTCGAGGATGAGCTGCGTCGGGTTCTCGAAGACATGTGGAAGGCCGGGATGCACGGCACTGCAGCGGAGAAGCGGATCAGCGAGATGATCCCGGTTCTCCGGGGCCAGAACCCCTGAAAAGCGAAGCCCCCCCGGGAGAGAGGCCGGACAGGGCCTGTTACCGGAGGGGCTTGCAACCCTACGCCGCGCGGCGCTATGGTTAGGCCCAGCTACGAAGCCTTATGAGGGTGATATACACCCCAGCCGCAGCACTGACAAGAGAGGAAACGGACAGTCCATGCACACTTTTACCAACATCTTGAGCCCGCGCTCTGAGCGGGTACTGTATCTCGAGGTTTGACCATGAGCGGATTTGTCAAAGCGCAACGAGACCGCTTCGCCCACCCGCTCTTCACCAACGAGAAATTCTGCCGAGGCTATGCTTGGGACTGGATCGTCGCCGAGGCGGCCTACACCGAGCGCAAGGTGGATGTCTCCGGCAAGATCATCACCCTGCAACGCGGACAGCTTGCTCACTCGATCCGCTTCATAGCTAAGGCGTGGGGGTGGGATAAGGCCGCGGTGAGCCGTTTTATCACCCGTCTGAAAACCGAGACAATGATCGAGACGGCAACCGAGACAGGGGTCACGATCATAACTGTCTGCAATTACAACAAATATCAGGACAGAGCTTCGGCACCCGAGACAGCTACCGAGACGGCACCCGAGACGGGAGCGAGACAGCATCGAGACAGACTAAAAGAAGGGGAAGAAGGGAAGAAGGTAGGGGGTAAACCCCCTACAACCCCCGTACCGCGCGAGCGCCCGCATCAGGGCGCGTTGCCGTTGGTCATCGAGGGTGGGGGCGGCAAGCCGGTTGATCCTGTGGTCGCTGCGCTCACCACCGTCGCCAGCTTCGATGCAGCGAAGAGCTTCATCGCCTTCCGCAAGGGCATCAAGAAACCCCTCACCGAGACCGGGGCCAAACGCCTCGCATCGAACCTTCGCCAGATCGTTGAACGCGGCGGCGATGCGGATGATGCCCTCGGGCTGGCCGAAGAGCGCGGCTGGCAGGGCATGAAGCCCGATTGGTACTTCCGGGAAAACCCCGCGGCACCCGGCTTGCCGGATGAGCGCGAGGCACGGATCATGGCAGCAGGAGCGGCGGATTTCCTGACCAGCATGGGGGTTCGCTGATGGCCAACCTCCCCATGAAGCCCCCGCCGGGGGTTCCCGCCCGATTTGCGGACCTGTCCAGCCGTGAGGCGAAACAGCGCACCATGGAGCTGACCCGGGTGATCCGGGCGATCCTCAAGCGGTTCTGGCGCGACAGCAACGAGACCGACTTCGAACAGTCCTTTGAGGTTTCTACGTGGCTCAAGGTACTGCAGAGCTGCACCGAGGAAGAGGTCAAGTGGGCGTGGGTCGATTACCAGACGAAGGGTCCGCGGTCGCAGGCCGGCGCGCTCTACCGCCCCGACCCCGGGGCCATCAAGAAGCTCGTGATCCAGAGACGGGGGCGAGACCGTGAGCAGAGGGAAGGGGGTGCGCAATGATCCTCGACCAAGAAGGGCACCCCCTACCGCCTCCGCACAACATCGAGCTTGAGCAGGGCTTCATCGGATCGGTGCTGGTCTCGGACCTTGATGGCGATGGCTCCCAGCTCGTGGCAGAGACCGCCGGGCTGGTAAAGCCAGAACACTTCTGGGAGCCGACCCACGGCCGCATCTGGGAGGCCGTTCTCAAGCGGTTCACCGACGAGAAGCAGATCAGCCCGGTGACCATCAAGAGCGACATGCTCACCGATCCTGGCCTCATGGACCTTGGGTACGGATACCTCGCCAGCATGGCCGGGGTGAGCATGGGTTTCTCCACGGCGAAAGCCTACGCCGAAGAAATCGTGGAGCTGCACCGCCGCCGGACGATCATCGAGGTCGCCGACAAGGCCGCGGACCTCGCGATGACCGGAAGCGCAGATGACGCGGTGACCACCCTCGACAATGCGCTGGTTGATCTGCCGATGGGTGAGGGGCGTGAGCGCTCGGTTTCGATCCTGAACTCGGTCACCAACGTGATCTCCAACGTGTTCGTTGAAGAGCGGGTGCTCGGCTTGTCAACGAGCATCGAGGATCTGGACGACCGGCTCGGCGGCCTGTTCGCAGGCTACACGATCCTTGCCGGCCGCCCCTCGATGGGCAAGACCGCGCTGGCCCTCGCTATGGGGCAGAAGGCGGCGCAACGCGGTGCCAAGGTGGCAATCTGGTCGTTGGAGATGACGGCCGAAGAGCTGACCGAGCGGATGATCTCGGCCGACTGCGGGGTGCCGTACTCAGACATCCGGCGCGGCAAATTCGACCGCGAGGTGGAAGGCCCCAAGATCGTGGACGCGGCGCAGACGCTCGGACACCAGCCGATCCGGGTCATCCCCGAGCACGTGCTGACGCTGGAAGAGGGGTACGCCTCGATCAAGGATGCGACCAAGTGGCTCGGCGGGCTCGATCTGGTGATCGTTGATTTCCTGCAGCTCATCGAGGCCCCGGGCCGCAGTCCGACCGAGCGCGTCGGCAACGCCAGCCTCGGGCTCAAGCGGATGGGCAAGAAGCTAGGGGTGCCCATGCTCACCCTGTCGCAGCTCAGCCGCGCGGTGGAGAGCCGCGAGGATAAGCGACCCCAGCTCTCCGATCTGCGCGACAGCGGGTCCATCGAGCAGGACGCGGACACGGTGCTCTTCACCTACCGCCCGGAATACTACCTTGAGCGGGAGAAGCCGGACGGCAACGATCTGGACGCGATGGCCGACTGGACCGCCGATCTGCAGAAGTGGAAGAACCGGATGCAGGTCATCACCGCGAAGCAGCGCATGGGCGAGATCGGGACCGACGTGATCGGATGCAACATGGGGACCAATACCTTCTGGTCCCTCCGGCCGGAGCCCGAAGATGAACTCGCCTTTTGAACCGGGCACCCCCGCCCCCACCAGAGAGGACCGCTGATGAACGAGAGACTGCGCGAAATCTACGAGACGATCATGTGCCCGGATGAGCTTGAGGGCCTGATCCAAGGGGTGACCGGCTTCTACGGGAACCCGAAGGCCACGTGGATCACGGACGGCGAAGTGGCCAACCTCAAGATCATGCTGACGAAGTGGCGGCAGAGCCGCAACAAACCGGAGCTTCCCCGATGACCGACGACCGCCAAGAAATCCTCGACACGATGCCCCTTGATCGAACCTACCGACAGATGACCATCCCCGAGCTGCAGTACGAGATGGAGATGTGGCAGGAGGTCGCCGACGAGCCGAAGGGGCCGGGCGGCGCTTCGAACGGCGCGCGCTTGGAGGCGATCCGGCAGATGCATCTCGCGGAGGCGTGGGTCAAGCGCAAGAAGAACGCCGCGAAGGGCCGCGTCCCGCGCCCCAGCGCCCCGGAGACGGGCAACTAGGCCCTTCCGGGGGTGCCAGTACCCGGACACCCCCTAACGGCGCTCTCCGGGCAATTCTCGCGCCCCTTGCGCCGAAGCCCGAGGTGAGGCATGGTGCCGGCACGGGAAACCCCTGTTGGAAATCTGCTCGATAGACTGGGGCGGCACCTCGACCAAGGTGCCGCCCCTTTTTCGTGGCGCGACGAGGGAAGCCCCCGCCACCTCGCCGCGCCTGCCCGCCCGGATGAAGACCGGACCCGGGCGAACCTCAGAAGCCGATCTTCATCTTCTCGGCCTTCCCCCATGCGACCGCCTCGTCGATGATCGCGTGATAGTCCCCGATGTCCGGGTGGTCCCGGCCGAGCCGCAAGAACATCAGCTCATCCTCCACGGTGAAGTGCTCGCGGATGCGAGCGACCACCTGCTCATTGATCGAGCGGATGACCGGGCTCACCTTCTTGAGCTTGCGGCGGGTGTCGTCGTCGAGCCGGACCTCGAAGAGCTCGATGTCGCCCAGCTCAGGCAGCTCCACGTCATCCGGGACATGGACATAGCGCCACGTGCCGATTTCGGCGATCACCGTCGCCCCCAGCTTGCCGGGGAGCTTGCGCTTGGAGCCCTCCGGCCCCTTCGCCGTCTTGGTGCGGTAGCGATAGATCATGGCTCACCCTCCGTAGAAGCCACACCGGAAGCCAAACTCGGCCCCGGCGCTGTTGCGGTGGCGGTTCCAGTCGACCGCCCACATGCCTGCGTCTTCCCCGTCGCCGTAGGAGCCGCCCACCGTGGGGATCAGGTTCTCGCGGCGCTCGGGGTCGATGTAGTCGGTTCCGAACAGGTTCGAGCCCGCACTCGACCAGCCGCCCCCGTCGATGGGCACCATGGCCGCGGTCTTGAGCCAGCCGGTCCCGGACAAAGAGGCATCGAGCACATCCTCGCTACCATCCCCCCAGTAAATCCACGCGGTCAGGCCCACGAAGGGGAAGAAGTCGGCCACGAAGTCGTAGAGCCCTGAGAGGTGGCTCGCGCCGCCCCATGCACCGTTGGTGGCCTCCCAGCTATCGACCAGATCGCCCAGCGCCACGCTCTCCTTGAGCACATAGGCGTTGCCCCCGGTGTAGCTGTTCGCATCGTAATAGGTCTCCCCATCCCACGTCACTCCGAGCGCCGCCTCTTCGACCCCGCCGTTGATGCCCCAGACCCCGCAGGTCTGGCCATTGTGCGCGGTCTTGTCGCCGTTGGCCGTCGCCCCCGTGTCGGGCTTGTTGTAAGCGTCGCTGTCTCCCGAGGTGGAGAAGGTGACCGATCCGTCATCCACATCCGTCCGGCTCCACGTGTTGCAGCCCTTCGGATAATTGTCGGTCTTGGAGGCATCGTACCATGCGCAGAAGGCGGAGCCGGTGGCCGACTGCCCGTGCGCGGTCGCGAGCATGGCAAGCGCCCCGTACATGAAGATCGAAGCGCAGTTGAAGCCGGAGCCCCGAGCGCGCGAGAACTTGATCGCATCTCGCATGTTGCCGCTGCCCCCGGTCATCTCTCCGGTGTCGGTGACGTTGGACAGGTTGGCCAGCGAAACGATGGGCTGACCGGCGACCGATCGCACGGCCGTCGATCCGTTTTTACTGGCCTGATACTTGTCGATGAAGAACCCGTGCTTGACCGAGCCGCCGTCGATGAAGGCGCGGTGCAGCGCGTAGCCGGCGGCGTTCGCCTCGCCCACGGCGTCGAAGGTGTCCACCCCGGCAATGTCGATGGCGTTGGCCCCATAGGCGGCGTAACGCGGCGAGCTGGCGTGCCCGATCCGGTAGAAGAACGCCGGGACGAAGCACATGATCGAGCCGTCCGAATACTGATAGTTCCCGTAATTCGGCGAGGTCGGGTCATCGGTCCCGGTGAGGGCAGAGAAGCCAGACGGGAGCGTGTCCGGGTAGGTGCCGACGCCGAAGCCCTCGGTGCCCTGAACCCCGATCAGACCGCCGAAATTGTCCGCGGTGGTGAAGCTGGTCCCGGCCGACCACGGGGAGGTGCCGTTGTTCGCGCCGGTGTGCCGGACGCGCCAGTGATAGGCGGTGCTCTCATCGAGCCCGGTGACGGTCCATTCCTCGAGCGCGCTCCCCGATCCGGTCACGCTGTCCACGATGTTGGTGAAGCCGGCGTCGGTCGCGATCTGCCAGTCGGACGAGGCGTGCGTGTCGGTGATCCCGATCCACGAGAAGGCGGAGCTGGTGAGGGTCACCGTGCCGCCTTGGTCATTATCCCCGTTCGTCGGCAGGGTGTTCGTCGGCTGAACGATCCCCACATCGAGGATGCTCAGGGCGAAGGTGAAGTCGATGCCGTCCCGCGTCACCGTGATGGTGTCCTCGGTGCCGGTGCCGGGCGCGGTATAGGTGATGACGGCCCCGTCCCGGGAGACGGAGCCGTTCTCGGCGGCGACCGCGTAGGTCGCGAAGGACGAGAAGTCGGTGATGGTGAAGTCCTGCTCGTCGCCCTCATAGACGCTGGTCGGCCCGGTCAGCGCCACGGAGAAACCGATCTCGGAGCCGATCTCGGCCACCGTGCCATCGCCCTTCTTCATGAACGCCTTGCCGTCAGCGATGTTGACGATGATCTCCCCGTCCCGGAAATCGGCCGGGAGCGGGACTTCGCCCGCCCCCACCTTCCGGCGGTGCTGATACCGGGTCTGCATGGTGCCCTCCTACGGCTTCCACCGGCAGAGCTTTTCGCCGGTCTCGTTGTGCTGGACCACCTGTCGCATGGTGGCCTCGGTCATCTGGTCATCCTCACCGGGATAGATCGGCGAGGCAATCCGGCAGAAATCACCGCCGCACCCACCGATCATAGCGATGGCGAATATCATCGGCATCCGCGCGAGCCACATCATCTCGAACCTCCTTCGCTTGGCGCGCCGCGCGCGCCTTGGCCTTTGCCTGACGGGCCGCGTACTCGTCGCGGCCCGCCTGTTTGCCTTTGAACCAGACGGTGGCGACCAGCGACATGATCGCGGTCACCACTCCGATCCACAGTAGGGCCTTACGACCCACCGCGGAGAAGATCGCGCTGACCCAGCTCACGGGGTCTTGCCCGACTGGTGGTCTTCGACGCGGGCCTTGAGAGCCTTGTATCCGAACCACGCCACCGCGAGGAAGCCGGCCGCGGCGAGCCACGGCAAGGACGACATGAGCACCCCGTTCGCGCCGAAGATTTGCCACGCGGCATCGGCGTGATCGAGGACTTCGGCCGCGGCGTCGGCCGCCTCACCGACCTGCTCGACAGCCTGTTGCGCCTGCGAGATCGAATCGGCGACCTGCGTGGCGGTGGTGCCGACGAAGCCGACGAAGCCGAGGCCGATCTGAGCCTGCGATGCGGCCGCGATCCGGGAGCCGGAGGGCGCGCCGGTAGCCCGGGCCTCCGATACCTTGCGCGGCTTCGCCTTGAGCAGCGCTTCCTCGAACACCACGTCGATCACCGTGGTCAGGGGCAGATCGTTGTCCTCCTTGAAGGCGAGGATCGCGGCGCGGGTCATGTTGCCCACCACGCCATCGGCGCGGCCGACCATGTAATATCCGAGGTCGTAGAGCATGGTCTGCACCTCGCGCACGGTCAACTTCACGCGCACGTCGCGAGAGCCGGCCCGGCGGATGCTGGTCCAGCGCGAGATCGGCGTGGTGCTGATCTTCACGCTGTTCGACACGTTGCCGCCGATGGTCTTGATCGACTTCTTGCCGACGCGCTCGATCACGATCTCGACGTGACCCTGCCACGCCTTCGTGCCGCGCGGGCGAACCACCACATCGCCGGGCTGGATGTCGTCCGGGTCAACCTCGACCCCCCAGTCCTCGTAGCTCCGGGCGTTGAGTGCGCGGGTGGACCGGACGCCGCACTTTTCGAGGACGTAGCCGACGAAGGCCGCGCACCACGCGGTCTCGTCATCGGTCACCCAGTCGTGACCCAGCTCGGCGAACATGGCGACGATCTTCGCCTCGTGCTCCGGGCCGGGGATTTCCCGCAGGCCCTCGAACGTGAGGGCGAAATCGACAACGTGTTGGTAGGTCATGATGGTCTCCTTGGGTTACTTCTCGATTTCAACGGTGAGGGCCAGCGTCCGGCGCATGATCGGCACCTTCACCTGTGCCGTCGCAGCATCGCCGTCCGTGTCCATGAGGCAGTCGTAGCTCAGCTCCATGTAGAACTCTCCCAGCCCGCTCTGAGCCAACGGGGGAACGATAAAGTCTACCGGGATCACCACCCACTCATCCTGCAGGCGGGAGGGGCGGTGATCGTCAGAGCGATCCGCGGCGAAACGCCGACCGACCGCATCGACGAACCAGCGTCCTTGCATCGTGGGGGCGCTGCAGGCCTTGCCGAACTCGGTGCGCCGCGCGCGGAGCTGGCCTCTGCACTCATCACCAGCAAAACACGGGCCGATGAGGTAGCTGCGAAGCGCATCATACTCGACAATCTCCGGGGGCGGCACGAGCGCTGCGACTTGAACCTTGAGACCTTCGAGTTGAGCGCCTTGCTCAGCCACAACGGTGGCCACCTGCTCGGTTTTCTCGATCACCTCGTTTGTGCCGACGAACTCGCGGCTGTAGTCTTGCACCTCATTGCGGGCGAACGTCCAGAGGAAGGCGATGATGGTCGTCGTAGCAACGATCCCGGCAATAGCCTTCTGCATGACGGCGATGACGAAATCCAGCGATACCTTCCGGGCTTTTTCAGCGGTGCCGGGGGACATGGGAAACCTTTCTACGTAATGGGCTGTTTTAGGTCGCAGCCGGTCTTGAACCCCGAGCCGCGGTCAAGCGTGTGCTGCACGCTCTCGATCCGATAGAAACCATCTACCCCAGAGCGGGTGCCTTCGAGAAGACACAACCCATCCGGGATAGCGTCCGTGTTGCCTTCGATGGTGATCTTCCCTTCCCCGGCATCGCGCTCAGTCGTCGCGCCATCCGAGAAATTCTGCTGTCCGCTCTCCACGTCATTGAATTTGGAGAAGCGGTGGGGCTGTAGGGCGGCGGTCCCGAGCGAGGTGCCCATGTCGATGAGCTGCCAAGCGTGCGCGGCCATGTCGTACCAGCGCGCGCGGACCACGTTGAACTGGGGGCGGCCGAGGGCCGGAGCGATGTCCCAGTCATGGAGATTTGAGGTGTCCGGGTTGTTCGTCCAGCGCGCGGTCACGAGCCCGTCGTACATCCCGTTTCGAAGGGAGAAGATCAGCCGGTTCCCGGTGATCCTGAAATTCCCCCCGACCTCCCGTGCCAGCCGCTCGCCCAGCGCGATGAAGCTCTCATCCCGAGCCTCGAAGTAGGTGCGGGGCAGGGCCGCGAGGATGGGGTCGATCATGAGGCCGTCGATGCCGGCGTAGGCCGCGGCGTCCGTGAGGATCTGGCCGACCGTGGTGTCATCCCAGTGGCGCTGTTGCCCCTCCTTCGCCCGGCCGGTCGTGTCCACGCCTTTCGCGTTGATCGAGATGGCGCGACCGCCGGACCGAGAGCCCTTTGACCGAACGTCATCAACGGTGCCCTCGAAGACCAGCCGCATCCCCTGCCCGACCCAGCCCAGAGAGATCAGGCACTCGGCCCCGATGTCCGGGAAGACGATCCTGCCATCAGTGTCGTCTACCTCCAAGGTGGCGCTGTCGGTGTGCGTCCCGACCTTGTTGTTCACCGTCAGCCGGGTCATCACCGGCTCCAAGAGCGGCGTGATGTTGGTGCCGGCCACCGTTACGGAGAAGAGTGCGCGCTTCCAAGGCATGGGTCACCACAGCGTGATGGGGTCGAGGATTTTCTCTTCCGGGTTCAAGACAACGGGCAGGTCAAAGACAGTGCCCACGGGGAGGATCGGGCCAAGCTCGGCCAGACCCGGGTTCAGGTCGAGCGTCTGCTCCACCAGCCCAAACATGGGCCGCCGGTATCGACGCCAGATGATGAGAGACAGGGTGACGGCATCGCCGCGCACCTCGATGGTTTCGGTCAGATCAGCCATGTCACAACGCCCACAGGAAGACGGTGGCCAGAGCGCCGAAGAAGCTGCCGTTGCCGGGGGCTCCGGCCTGCTTCACGGTGATGTCCACGGTGATTGCCTTGCCCACCCCGGGCATGTCCTGCCCGTCGAGGTAGGTGCTTCGAACCTTCACATCGGTGACCACGACCCAGCCGAACACCGCGCCGTCGCCCCGGACGAAATACTGAGGGTCGCCGCTCGCGCTCATGGCTCTCAGTTCGTCGAGATGACCGAGCCCTCCGAACTTGTGTGGGTAGAGCTTCCCCTTGATGGTCCAGCTCTCCACGTTTTCGCCCACGTGCTCGAGCGGCGGCATGATCCCGAGGACGGGCTTTTCGGCAAAGGCCGCCCCGTGAGAGTGCGAGTAATCGTTCGTGTTGAGCGGGACTAGCTCAAACGCGACCGAGCCAAGCTGCATGAGAAGAGGTCCGGGCATGTTTCCCTCCTAGACGAACCGCGTGCCGGTGTCACCGAAGGCTCCGCGGAACGCCTCCTTCACCGCCGCGTCCAGTTGCCGCGCGACTTCGGCCCCGATCATGCTGGGGTCCATCTGCCCCCCTTGGATCGAGATGGTGATCGGCGCGGTGACGCTCACCTCTTTGGACTGCGCCGCCGCCTTGCCGCGGCCGCCGTCCCCGGGCTCCCGGCCCGCGATCAGCTCAGGCCCCCGCGCCCGGAAGGCACGGCCGCCGGCCAACATACGCTCGGTGCTCCGGGCGTCATGGACGTACCCATTCCGGGAGGGGGTGATGAGTTCCGGCCCCTCTTCCCCGGTCAGGTAATCTTGACCGCGCCAGATCGTCCCGCCGCGCGCCCGACCCGGCGGCGTGGACGGGGCGGCCGCCGGGGCCGCGCTCCCGCTGTTGATCGAGCTGAGCGTGCTCTGCAGTTGCCGCGCCTTCGACAGCGCCGCATCGAGGCTTTGCTGGTTGATCTCCGGGTTGGTGTTCGTCTCGTCAATCACCTGCAGCGCCGCTACCAGCTCTTCCGCGGTCGCCTTCGCGCGCTCTTCCTCCGCCGTCAGCCGGGCCATGTTGGCCTCGGCCGCGGCGAGCTGGGTCACCCTGCGATCCTGCGTCCCGCCCCGGCCGGTTTTCGCGGGGTCTTCCGCGAGGCTGGCCTTTAGACCTTCTATCTTGGCCGCGGTGGCCTCCATCTCGGTGTTCAGCTCGGCAAGGTACTCCGTGGTCGGGAGCGGGCCGCTGGCCATCGCGCGCTTGATCCGCTCCATCGCCGCCTGCTGATCCGGGAGCTTGACCGCGAGCGCATCGAAATCCACAGGCTTGCTCGCGCCTTGGAGGACCCGGGCATTGTGCAGATCGGTTTCGAGGCGGGCGATCTCTTCCTCAAGGGCGGCAAGCTCCCGCTCCCGTCCGTCCCGCGTCCCACCGCGACCGGTCTTGGCCGGTCGATCCGCAAGGCTCTGGTTCAGCTCGTCGGAGCGAGCCTTGGCCTTCGCGAGCTGCGCCTCAAGGTTGTCGAAATAGGCGTCGGTGAAGACGGTCTGGCCTTCGATTTTTACCTGACCGACCGGCGTGTCGGTGCCCCAAAGTTTCTTCCACCACTCCGGCGGCTCCGGCCATTTGATGAGGTCGGACAGGTCCACGCCGAACGCCTCTTCGAGTACCTGCATCACCATGCGGGGGAGCGCGGTCAGCGCATCCTTGATCGCCTCGATGACGCGCTCGGTCATCGCCTTGGCGCTCGCGGTCACGTCCGCGGCCTCGGCCTCGCTCAGCTTCTCCCGCGAGAAGACCCGGCCGAACCAGCCCTTCACGCTGTTCGCGATCTCGTTGAGCCCCCCGAGCTTGTCGATCAGCGCTTGGATCGGGCCGAGCCCCGGGATGAGGTAGGAGAGGTCAAACTCCGGGAACGCCTCGCTGATCCATTGCCCGAGCTTGGTCTCTTTGAAGGCCGCCTTCATCTCGGCCAGCTTGGCCACCATCTTGTCGATCCCCAGCCCCTCGATGATGCCCTGCCCGACGCCCTTGCCGATGGCCTTGATCCGGTCCCAGAACTTCCACACGGCGAAGCCGGCGGCGGCCACCGCGGCCACCACGGCCCACACCGGGGCGCTGATACCCGCGAGAAATGCCCCGACAGCCGCCGCAGCGCCCCCGAGAGCGCCAAGAGCACCCGAGAAGGCACTCACCCCCGGCACGGCGAAGAGAAGCGCTCTCGCGCCGTGTGCCAGCCGGTGCATGAAGGTGGTCTTCGTCCCGGCCATGGCGGCGAGGGTGTTCTGGTATCGGATCGCCTCGTTCATGGGGCGGATCGCGCGGGTGGCCAGCCGGGCCGATCCGGCGAGCAGGTTGTAGCCGAAGGCCACGGTGCTCAGCACCCCGCCCTTCCCGAGCAGGCCGATGAAGCGCAGCCCGGCCATGGCCACGCGGAACCCGATCAGCGCCGCGGTCGCGGAGACCACGTTGGCCGTCAGCTTCGGGTGGGCGTCGGCGAAATCGGTGAGCTTGTTGAGCAGCGGGGTGAGCTGGTCCATGACCTGCGTCAGCGCCGGGATCAGCGCGTTGCCCACCGCGACCTTGAAGAAATACATCGAGTTGGCGAACTTCTGCATCCGGCCCTCGAAGGTGTCGGCCCGGATCGCAAATTCCTCGAAGGCGGAGCCCGCATAGCGGCTATCATCGGCGACCGCGGCAAGGGCCTCATCGAAGAAGTCTAGGTTTTCGGAGAGCGCCCCGAGCGCCTTGGCCTCGTTGCCGAAGATGTCGGACATGACCGAGGCCCGGAGATAGTCCGGGAGGTCGCTGATCCGCTGCAGGATGTCCCGGACGGTGCCGGTGGCGTCTTGCTGCATGTCCTTGGCGACCTGCTCGCTGTCGAGCCCGAGCTGCTTGAAGGCGGCCTTGGCCGGCCCGGTCGCCCGCGCGCCCTGCGTCAGCCGGAGCACCATGTTCTGGAAGCCGGTGGCGGCCACCTCCGCTTGGAAGCCTGCGGCGATCATCGCCGAGCCCAGCGCCATGGCCTCCTTCTGCGCGAAGCCGCCCTTCGACGCCATCGGGGCCGCCTTGGTCCAGAACTTCATCAGGTCCGGGGCGGAGGACGCCATGTTGTTCGATAGGTGGTTCAGCGCGTCACCGAGCAGGAGGGCTTCCTCCCGGGACATGCCGTAGCTCTTCTGCATCGCCGCGAGCAGCTTGCCCGTGTCGCGCGCGTTGGAGCCGAAGGCCACGGCCCACTTCGCGGCATCGCTGGTCGTCTGGATCAGCTCGTTCCCGGCGAAGCCCGCCTCACCGGCGGCCGCGGCAATCTCGCTGAGCTGGGTCACGGCGAGCGGAATGTCTTGGGCGAGCCCGCGAAGCTCGAGCTGGAACCCCTTGAAGGCGTCCTTGCCGGCCTGCGTCGTGGTGTCGAAGTCGTCGACCACCTTCTTCACATCCGCCATAGAGCTTTGGAACTCGGTCGCCGCCTCAACCGGGGCGGTCAGCGCGTTCTTGAGGATGTAGTACCCGGCCGCCGCGTCGATCAGCCCGCCGCGCGCGCTCGCGAGGCTGGCGTTGTTCCGGGCGATGGCGGCGTCCAGCCGGGTCGCAAATGGGATTGGACCCCGACCCGTTTCCCGGATCGAGGCCCCTATCGCTTTGAGGGAGGCCGCCGCCGCCCGCGCCGGGCCGGATACCCGGTCCATGAGGGAGATGACGAGCTTGGAGGTCAGCGTGCCCATGGGCTACCTTTCTCAATCCGCTTCGCTTCCGCGTGCCAGAGGATGATCTCGTCCCAGAACATATCCTCGAACGCCGTCAGGGGCGTGTTCAGCCAGTGGGCTGTTTCGGCGACGACGTGTCGCCAGTCGCCGGCACCACGCCCGCCGGAAAAAAATCGCCGATCTTCTCCGACAACATGGTGAAGTCTTCGAGGTCCATCTCGTCGGTCGAGCCCTTGGGCAGATCCGACAGGTACTCGATCATCTTCACGCTGTCCTCGTAGTCATCGGTCTCGTCGAGGACTACCGGCTGGGCACGGTGCGATTGCACCGCTTCGGCAACGGCGAGACGGGCCGCGCGCTCAGCATCCTCGTTCGCATCCACGGCCTCGACGGCAGCGTTGACCGCGATGGCCACGGCCGCCTCCCAGTCGGAGATGTGCTTGTCTTTCTCGGCGTCGGCGATCTCCGCCTTGGCCTCGCGCTCGATCTTGCGCAGGGTCTTCATCTTCGGGCGGAAGATGGTGACCTGAGAAATGGTCTGGCCCTCCCACGTGAAGGGGAAGGCCAGATCGACGGTTTGTTGGGTCTTGCGTTTGTCAGCCATAGGGGTCTCCTATCGGGGGCTTGCCGGTGGTTCAGGTGATGCGGAGAGCGTTCCGTTCTTCCGCGTTCTGCGCAGCGCCGTTGACGCGCCACTCGGTGGAGAAGAAATCCCAGTAGTAGATTTCCGCGCCCTCGATCAACAGCTCATAGTGGCTGATCTCCCGGATGGCGTAGTCGTGGTGCTGCAGCTCGCCGCGCTGGTGCCCTTCGGGCTCCACCTTGCCGAGCCGGCCGGTCATGATGCAGGTCGCAGACTGGATGACCCCGGTCTGCTTGTCCTTAATCGAACCGTAGGCCGAGAAGTCCTCCGCCACCGTCGCGCCGAGGCCGAACAGGGCGAGCACCTGCTCGTTCCAGCCGGCGAGCTTGAAGCTGGCGTTGAACTTCTGGATGCCGAGGCCGACCTCGTGCTGCACCGGCGAGCCGCCCGGGTGGAAATCTTGGTAGATTTCCTCCAAGGGCGGGAGCGCCAGCTCGGTGAGTTCGAGGTGGAGGGAGTTCCCGGCCGAGCCGCAGAACAGGTTCGACCCCTCCATGATGCGTATAGGCATGTCTGTCTCCTTTCAGGGTTACCCGGCGGATCAGCCGGTGATGGTGCCGATCTGCGCGAGCAGGTCGTCGAGCAGGGCGTCGAAGGCGGCGCGGTACTTCGCGGAGCGCACGCCGATGTAGCGCAGCACCGGAGCCTCTTCGGCCTCGAAGGTGACCGTGAACCGGCCGAGGCGGAGTTCCTCGGGGGTGTTCTGGTCGCGGGTGAAGCTCAGGCGGAACCCGAGGATGTCGCCGTCCGCTTGGAGCTGGCGCATCCCGCCACCCATGGTGTTCAGCACGTCCTGAATGGTCTGGCCGGTCAGGTTCCGCTTGCCGAGGAAGTAGCGGAGGGTGCGGAGCAGCATGAGGTGGATGTAGTCGCGGCCGCGGCTGACGTTGTAGAAGCGCCAGAGGTCATCGTCCGAGCAGGTGTCGGTGCCGATGAAGACGAAGCCGCCGTCCGCGATGGCCGTGGCCACGCCCAACTCGCCGCGCACGAGCACGCCGATGTTGTTGGACAGGAGGGTCTGGCCCTCGGTCGCGCCGTCCGTCAGCGAGAAGTTGATCGGGCGGCTCGGGCCGACGATCCCCTGCATCGCTTGGTTCGCCCACGAGTGGAACGGGCGGCCGTTCTTCTCGTGATCGCGCCGGACGCCGATACCGATGACGCCGGGCGACATGGGCACGGTCACCTCGGAGCCGTCATCGAGGATCTTCACCGCCGGATCGACCGGGATGATCCGGCCCGACGAGATGGTCTCGCGCCAGTCCAGAGCATCCTGCTGATCGGTGGCCGGCCCGTCCACGACCGCGTGCGCGAGCAGCTTGTTCAGGACCGGGGTCAGGGCCGCGGTGACCGCGTTGGCGGCCGGCGGCGTCCGCTGCGAGGTGAAGCCCGGGACGCAGACGAGGCGCGGCACATGGCCGAGGATCGCGCCGGCTTGCTGCAGGGCATACATCCCGGTGGTCGCGGCATCGCCGAGGATGTTGGTGATGGTCTCGTCGGCGTCAGCGCCCTCGGTGACCCGCACCACCACGACCTTGGCGGCAACCTGAAACTCGCCGAGCTGAGCGTTGATGAGGTCCACGGCATCCTTGAGCGTGCCGTCCGCGCCGAGCGCGGTGAGCTTGGTGGCGTCGTCGGAGTACATGAACACGGGCGTGTCCACCGGGAACTCGCCGACATCGGCGCTCGGGGCGGTGCCCACGAGACCGACGATGGACATATCGGACCATACGGCCGGGCGGGGTTCGTTATCGACCCGCTCGATGCTGATGCCAAAGGTGGGATCGGACATGGTGTCTCTCCTTGGGGTTTGACCGGCTCAGTAGGTGAGGGCCGGAGTGGTGAGATCGAGGTCCGTCTCGACATCGCTGCCGATCAGAAGCTCGAATACTTGGGCGGGATCGCCCGCGTCGGTGGTGTCGGCCGTGATGCGGATCGCGCGGACGAAGCCGCCCTCTCCATCATCAACCGCCTCGGTGACCTGCACATCGCGCACGTACACGATGCTCAAGGTCTGTTTCTTGGTCGTGATGCCCATGCGGGTCTCCCTCAGTAGGCTCCGCCGTCGAGAGTGCCAAGATCGGCTTCGAGAGCGGTGATGGCCGTGTCCAGCGCGTCGAGCGCCGCCTGCAGGCCGTTGACGTTGGCGATGGTGTGGGCGTGCGACGTAGCCGCCTTGCCCGCTAGCGCGCTCACCAGCCCCGAGATGTGGGACATACCGAGGACCACTACCCCGGTCTGCCCGTTGACGCTGGCGACCGGGCCGCTGGCGAGGACGGTCTCCGCCGCCTCCGCCGCGTCTTCGGCCGCCGTCTGCGCCTCCTGCGCCGAGGCGATGAGCCCCGGGATGGTGGCGATGCCTTCGACGACAGACTTCGCCAGCCCCGACGTAGCAGAGATGATCCAGTCGGAAAACTCCCCCGCGCCGATATTGCCGTTCAAGCCGATGACCGTGCCGGCGAGGCCGCCGTTCTCCCGGTCGTAGGTGTCCACCTGAAACACCGCCCAATCGTCCAGCGATGCCCCGTCCCGGGTGATGACCACGAAGGGGGTTGCCGCGAAGAGCGCCCGGGCCGGCGTGTCGTCCACCTGCAAAGTAGTCTCAAGGTCTTGAGACAAAGTGATCGCCGTCGAAGAAGTGGCTACGAGGAAACCATTTTCCGCGGCCGCTTGCGCGATCTCGATGGCCGGAACGAGGGCTTCGTTCACCTTGGTCAACCCAAGGTTCACGAGATTGTCCGTGTCGCTGTCGATGGCATCGAGCCGCGCGAGCAGCGCCGCGAACTCTTCCACGATCAGGCGAAACCGGCGGTCGAAGAACGCCTCGTCCATCTCTTCTTTGGCGCGGACCCGGAAGTCCTTCATGCTGACCGGCATCGGTCACCCTCCTGTGTTTTCGGATCAGGTCTGAGCGTACTCGACCAGCTCCGACACGTGGAACAGATCGGCCGCCGAGACAGTCGATCCGACGATCTTCACCGCGTAGTCATCCACCGACAGGCCCGTGAAATCGACCGTGCGACGGATGGTCCCATCCGCCAAGGTCACATCGGTCACGGTGTCAGCCGCCTCGGTGCCGTCCAGCGCCACCCCGGTGAGCAGAGAGACGGTGCAATCGTGGTCCGTCTCGTTGAAGCTCTGCAGGTTCACCACCACCCGGATCGAGGCCGCGGTGGAGCCCACCGAGCGCGCATCGGAGACCCACGTGAACGCGGTCTTCGGACGGGAGACGATGGCCTGCGATCCGGTCAGGCCGAAGCCCGGCATGAGATCGCGCGTGCCCGTGAGTGTCGCCCGGAGCGGAAGCAGCGCCGGGAGGCCGGTGAGGTCCGGCCCATCCGGGCTGGCGTCGAAGGGCACCCACGCGCCGCTGATCTGCACCTCGAAATCGGCACGGCAAGCCGGCGGGATCACCCCGTCGTTGATGATGTCGATGTCGAGGATGCCGCCGGCGAGCTGCAGCGAGGTCAGCTCCACCGACAGGCGCGAGCGGTCGAACTGCGCGTAGTAGAGGCGCATCTTCATGTCGTCGACCAGGTTGCCGGCGTAGAAGGCCCCGTCCGTCGAGACGAAGAAGGTGCCGTTGACCACGTGGTTGTCCGCGTCGGTCATCGCCACATAGTGGTCGCCCGCGGTGATGAGCACGACCGCGTAGCGCTTGCCCGCCTTGAGGTAGGTCGGGATGATCGGCACCTTGGTCTCGATCAGCGAGGGCAGGCCCGCGCCGTCCGAGATCGAGCCCACCTCGATGTCGTCCACCGGCAGGGTGGTCTTGGAGATCGCGCGCGAGATGTCCGGCATCCCGTACTTGGTCTCGCAGATCACCACGGTCACGTCACCCGAGGCCGCCTTCCGGGAGAAGTAGAGCCCGACCTGCGACAGCCAGCCGTCCTGCGAATTGAGGAAGGTCTGAGCCGCCTGCTGACCGGAGATCGAGGACGTGGTGGTCACCTTGTCCCAGTAGGGCTCTTCATAGGTGTCGAGCCAGAACTGGGTCACGCGGTACGAATGCCCGCGCTGGTCATTGACCGAGACCACCTCGAAGGTTTCGCCGTCCTTCGTGAAGACGTTGGTCACCTGATCGTAGGTGCCGGAGCTCCACCAGCTCGAGTTGCTGCAGACCGTCCGGGTCGGGCCGTAGCGGCGGCGCGTCCGGGACCGGGAGAGCAGAACCACATCGGAGGTCTCGTAGGTGTACTGCGCGACCCGGGTCTCGCCGGTATAGCCGGTCAGGTCCATCCGCATCGAGTGCGAGTAGGCGGGCAGGACGAAGCCGTTCTCGGCCTTCACGAAGACGTTGTTCGGATCGAGCAGCGCGAGCGCGGCCGGCGACGACGCGCCGTCTTCCGGGAACCGGATGCCCTCGTTCACCACCGCGTCGTAATCGCCGTGCCCGGTCTGGCTCCCGGTCCCGTCGAGGAAGTGGTTCGTGCCGTACCAGACGAAGGCGTCGGGCTCGTAGAGGTCTTCCCGCATCCCGTCAACGATGTCGATCAGGGCGGCAAGCTCGGCCTTGGTGGCGAAGAGCCCGAGGCGGTCGGACATGGCCGACAGGTCGGTGCGCAGCGTGTCCACCTGCCCGCTGATCTGCCCGCGCCACGCTTCGAGGACTGCGGTGCGATCCGACACGTCGCGGAGGTTCGGAATTTGGGTCGGCGTCCACTGCTCGATGGAGACCACGCCCGCGGTATCGAGCAGGACGTAGGCGATCACGGTGACGTTGGCGTCGGTCGCCGGGTAGCTCGGGTCCGGGCCTTCGACACCCGCCACCGTGCTCAGCTCGGCGTGGCGGTGGTTCTCCATGGAGACCGACTGGGGTTCGGTGGTCCGGGTCTGCGCGTCGATGAGGAAGTCCCGCGGCTGCACGTCGGTCTCAACCTCTTGCCCCCACGCGACGATGGCGACCCGCTTCTTCGTGACGAGCGGAAGCGCGTTGAACAGGTCGATCACCACGTTCTCGTCTCGGGCGTAGACCGCGCCGCCGGCGTAGAGCCGACCATTGTCGAGGGTCACCTCGGCGGCCGCGGTCTTCGATGCGGTGAAGCCGGTGTAGCCCTTGCCCGGGTCGATGGCATCTTTGACGATGTGGTCGATGCTGTTGCGGGCGAACTCCTGCAGGTTGTTGTTGTCCGCGGACTGGACTTCCTGCTTCGCGCGAAAGATGACGGTGCTTTCCATGGGTCAAACCTCGATGTGTTGGCCGATTTTCAGGGTGCCGACGCGCTGGCGATCTCCGACGCGCGGGATGGAGTAGGTCTTGGTGTCGATGCCGATCTTGTCGCGCAAAGACTTCGCCGCGACAATCCCGTCTGCAATATCGGAGATTTCCTCCTGATCGCTGTCGATGAAGAACCCGTCCATGAACTCGCCATAGGCAAAGACGGGCCGGCTCTTCACGATCCGGGTCTGCACCTCGGCATGGTAGGCCGGCATCCCGTACCGAGAATAGTCGCAGAACATGGTCCCGTGGCGCGCATCCGGTGCCCGCTCCGGGTCATGGATGTGCCACTGGTCGTAGAGATACCGCCATGAGATGGTGGGCGGCATGAAGATCTGGTCGAACACCCCATCGCCCTCAGCGCCGCCGTCCGGGTAGAGCCCGCAATTCTGCATCTCATGGGCCTCGGCGATGTTCCGGGGGTAGATGTCGATGAGGTCTCCGTCCGGCCAGAAGGTGGTGTATTGCTCCCGGCCGAGCCGGTAGCTGTAGTTCACCTCGGTCGGAATGCGGACGATCCGCTGCCCAACGCCGAAGTCATCGACGAGGAACTGCCCGGCGTCCGGGAAATCGGCATCGCAGTGGAAGGCCGCGGTCGGCTTCGGCGCGATCACCACCTCATCGTACTCCACCGCGGTGCCGTCAGCCGCCTCTTCGGGGGTGACGGTCTTCACGGTGAGGGTGGTCTCGACCCCCTTGTCGAGAAGGGTGGCCGTGCGGGTGTAGCGCGCCTTCACCGGGTTGATTGGCCCGAGAAAGCCCCATTCCGGCCCCTCGTAGTAGACGCAGAGAGCGGCCTCCTGAGACCGCTCGACATAGGGGTAGAGCCGAAGCTGGGCGAAGCGGGCGAGGTAGTCCTCGTATTCCTCGTTCGTCAGCGGAGCGCTGGCGAACGGGGTGTTCGGCGGGACGATGTAGCGCAGCGCCTCGCCGCCCATGAACTCGATGGCCTCGGTCATGGCCGCCCGGGTGCCCTTGATCTTGTGCCACGGGATCGAGCGCGCGACCGCGGCGCGCTTCTTCTCTTCCGGCCAGTCGTCCTTCCACAGATCGACCGAGACACCCCAAGCGAGCCACGGCAGGAGCGGGGCCGGGATTTCGTAGGGCCGAACCAGCAAGGGCAGGTCCACCGGAATGTCCAGCGCATCGGCGACGGACAGGCTCAGCGCCTCTTCGAAGGGCGTGTGGTTCGGGGGCAGGAGGGTGACGAGATCGGTCATCACTGGTCCCTCAGCTTCTCAACCGTGGCGGTGACCGACTTGATCGCGTAAGCCTCCGTGTCATCGAGGATGATGTCGGTGGCGGGCTCGATCAGATCGACCGAATGCACGCCTTCCGCGTGGAGCCGCGAGATGATCGCCGACCGGCGGAGGTTCATCCCGAGCAGCCGGTTCGTCTCGAGCCACGTGTTCAGCGCCAACAGGGCGTTGTTCTTCACCGTCTCGCCGTCCGGCCCCGGGTAGAGCGTCAGCTTGGCCACGATGCTGGTGCTCGTCACCTTCGGGCCGATCACCTCCACCATGTCGGTCAGGGGCACCACGTCCTCGCTGAGCAGGAACGATCGCACGTCGAACAGCTCATCCTTGGAGGGCTGCGGGTCCGCGCCTTCGCGCAAGATCGTCACCCGGACCCGGCCGGGCTTGGTCATGATCGCCGAGGCGTTCCGCGCCCACGGAGCCTGCGTCATCGCGTGGTAGATGTAGGCCCCCGGCGGGCCGGCGGTGCTCATGGCGTCCGGGGCGAGCTGTGCCCGGCCGCGTAGGCGGGCATCGCTTTCCTCGACGAGGTTGCCCTCGGCGTCCTCCATTGTTCCACGCGAAACACCGAGCAGCGCCACCACGTGGTCAAGGTTCGAGCCCCAGCTCGATGCGAGCAGGTTCGCCCGGGTGCCGTCGTTGATGAGGGCATAGTGGAGGGTGGCGCGGTAGGAGTGTTCTTCGATGGCCTTGCGCAGCGGCTCGGTTTCAAGGTCGATCACCCCGGCGCACGCGGGGAAGCGGGCGACCATGCCGTCCCGCATCTTGGTGATCGCGGCCTCCACGTCGAGCGGGATGATGATGCTCGGCGGGGGCAGCTCAGAGAGGTCGATGGCGGTGAACCTCATCCCTCATCCTTCCGTTGCTGGATCAGGAGCCCATCCGGGTTCCCTGTGACGTAAACCCGGCGCGCGCCCTCGGGGGTGAGATCGCCGTAGACCGCCCGGGGCCGGTATTCGCCGTCGATGAAGAAGTGCAGCTCCCCGTCCCGGGTCACCTTGTCGATGCTGATCTTGGAGACCCGGTATCGCGGCTCCCACTGCTCAATGGCCGAGGTGATGGCCATGAACCACGGGAGCACGCCCTGCGTGTTGAGGTTCTGCCCGAGCAAATTCGGGACGAAGGAGCCGTACCATTCTCGCACAACCCTCGTCCCGAAATGCGTCGTGAAGATGTCGACGAGCGATTGCAGGACATGATCCCACCCGGTGATCGTGCCGCCGGTGGTGGCATCAAGCCCAACCGAGGGGTTTGCCCGCGTCATCGCTCACCTCACTTCTTCGCGGCGGTCTTCTTCGCGGCCGGCTTCTCGCCGTCCAGCGGGACACTCTTGGCGTCCTCTGGCTTTTCGGGCTTTTCGCCGTCATCGCCGGAGGCCGCCGGAGAGGGCTTCTCAGCGGCCTTCTCTTCGCCGCCGGTGTCACCACCCTCGGAAGAGCCTTCATCGCTGCTCTGGCCGCCCTCGCCGCCGGAAACGGTGTCTTCGCCGCCGCCGGCACCCTCAACCGTGTCTTCGGGCTCGGGAGCCGGGGCCGCGCCAGCGACCGGGACGAGCTTCTTGAGGGTGCCGAGCTGCACCTCGTAGTGCGCCTGCTTCTCGGTCAGCGTGAGCACGGTGCCGACGCCTTGGTTCGGCATCCCCGCGACATACTTTCCGGCCCGCTCGGTAACGCCGTAGCGAAATTTCTCAACCATGGTGGGTTCCTTTCCCTAGGAGATGATGACGACAGGAGCGTTCAGCTCGATCTTCCCGCCGTCCACTGTTGCTGTTGATGCGCCGTTGTGCGCCACGACCGCGCCATCAGAGATGGTCACGTCTGACCCCCCGTTCTTAGCCTCGATCTGCCCATCTGTCATCTGGACCTCAGAACCGCCCTGCCGAGCGTCGATCTGCCCATCTGTCATATGGATCTCAGAACCGCCCTGCCGAGCCTCGATCTGGTCCGCGGTCATCTGGATCTCAGAACCGCCCTGCCTAGCGTCTATCTGGTCCGCGGTGACGGTGACCTCGCTGGCATCCCCGTGAGACACCGTGATCACGTCGGTCGTGATGTCCACCGTCGCCCCATCGCCGACATAGAAGACCATCTGCCCATCGCGCAGCTCGATCCGAACATTGCCATAGGTGATGACGTTCTCTTCGAGCACATCGGACGGGCTCTGGAAGTCGTCGCTCCACGTAAGCGGAAGGGCGACCGCTTGCTGCAGGTCGCCCCCGGGCACGATCATGGAGAGCTGCATCCCTACCGTGGGCGGGGTGTGCACCGCGAGCGCACCCGCGTGCTGAGCGTAGGGTATCCACGGGCTCAGGAAGCGGCCGCCGGTGGTGGCCTCGCCAAGATCGAGGCGCATCCGCTTGGTCGCCATGTCGATCTCGGCGACGGAGCCGTGAACGATGCTGCTAGCCGCCCGCCGTTCCAGATCGGCGACCCGCATGGACAGTTCGACGAGTTCCTTGATGGCCATGGCTCAGATCTCCGTCACGTCGTCTTCGGTGATCTCCACCGTCTTGTCGCCCTCTTCGTCGAGGATGACGGTGTTCGCCGGGGCGGCCGGGTCATCGGTGCGGTCATCCATGCCGGCAACGAGCACAGTACCGACGCCCATGAAATCAGCGATCTCAAGCGGAACGCCCAAATCGAAGGCGGCACGCCGCCAGTCCGCAACCTCATCGCCCTCGATCAGTGCGCGGATCACGTTGGCGGTGCCGACGAGCT
The DNA here is from genome assembly GCA_024763335.1 of Paracoccaceae bacterium. Taxonomy (GTDB): domain Bacteria; phylum Pseudomonadota; class Alphaproteobacteria; order Rhodobacterales; family Rhodobacteraceae; genus Sinisalibacter. The sequence continues at coordinate 53,624 of JANTFS010000001.1, forward strand.
GGGGCTCACCGACGCTTTCGAGAGCGTCGAGCAGCATGAGCCACGGCGATCCGGCGGGCAGGGTCACCCCGGGCGTCGGATCACCGAGAAGATCGCAGGTCAGGACGATCTGGCGAGCAGCGAAGTGCACCCCGGGGCTCTCCTGAGCCGCGCGGCGCGAAACCCGAGCGGTCACCCGCGGGCAGAACATCATCCACAGCTTGGACCAGTTGTTGGTGTCCCGGGTGAACAAGGAGATGATCTGGTGCTCCATGAAGTCGAGCGTCATCTCCATCCCCTCATCGGTGTGGGGGATTTCCAGCGTCACCGCCGCCTCACCATCCACCTCGATGGTCGATTGCGCCGCGATGCCGATCTCGATCACCAGATCGCAGGCATCCTGCCCGACGTGCATCTGGCGCTGCATGATGTTGGCCACCTCGTGGTCGTCCGTCCGCACCACCGCCATGAGCCGCGCCTCATCGGAGAGCTTCTTGTCGATGGGATCGGCGATGCTGTCGAAGATGCGGTCCCCGGCCATGGTGCGCCCATCCAGCGCTTGGACCGAGATCAGTCGAAGAGCGAGGCGGGCAAGGCTCATAGGTCAGTCCTCGAGGGTCAGGATCAGGTTCATATCTCCCTGATCGGTCTGGTCGATGTCGGCGATCTTGTAGGTCACGCCATCGTGGGTGAGCTGGTCACCATTCTTCGGCGCGACCGCGGGGAGCTTGGCCGCCGGCACCCAAAATTCAGCGGCATGGCCGGCGACGTTGACCGCGGGGCCTACCCCGCTGTCGAAGGCCACGGTCGTCCCGGCTGTCAGCGAAAACACCCCGCACACATCCCGGGCCGCCCCGTCGTCGATGTGCCCCGAGTACCGGGTCTTCGAGCGGGGGGTCACAGTCGCCTTGTCGGCGAATGTGGCAACGACGGCCGCATCAGCGGCCGCCGTCATGTCATCGAACGCGCTCATGGCGATCAGGTCGCCTTGCCGCGGAGCAGCGCCTGCGGGCGCGAGACCCAGTGCAGCACGTTGGACTGGAACTCGAGGTTCACGCCCTTGCGGTTCTCCATCGGGTACTGGTGCGCGTAGAGGCGCTGACCCGGGCGGTTGACCGTCTCGATGTAGTCGGCCGGGCCGTAGACCGTGCGGAACAGGCCGGGGACGCCGAGCGGGATGAAGTGCACCTTGCCGGAGCCGATGGCCGTGGACGACAGGTCGCCCTCGCCGCCGCGGTAGTTGACCCAGCGGATGCCGCCGAAGTCGATCTGGCCATGGGTGTTCGTCTGGCCGCCCTCGCCGAAGGCGGTGCGCAGCGAGGCGGCGGCCTCGTAGCCCAGATAGGTCTCCCGCACCTCGGTGTGCGCGACGAGCATGTCGAAGAACGTGTCGTCGGCAATGGCGAGGATGCCGCGGTAGGGCAGACCGCCGAGGGCGGTCGCCATGGAGCGGCGGAGCGCGGTGCACTTGTTGCGGAGCGCGCCGGGGGCCGGCGAGCCGTTGTCCAAATCCCAGTCGATCTCGGCCGGTTGGGACACCTCGAACTCGGTCCAGTAGTTGTAAAGCTCGGTGGTCCCGTCGCTGTCGTAGAGCACGCCGTCCGTGATGAGCTTGAGCCGGTGGAACTCTTCGGTCATCGCGAAGAACTGCGAGATGTCCGCGGCGCGCTCGGCGATCTTGGCGATCATGCTCTCGGTGGCGTACTGCTCACCGAAGGCCCGGACGCCCTGAACCTCTTCCGCCATGATGGCGTCATCGACCTGATAGTGGTTGATGGTGAGATTGCGCATGAGGCGCTTGTTCTTCCCGAAGGTCTGGCCCGGGCCGCCACGCGGGAGCGCGGTCAGGATCATCTGCAGCTGATCCTTGTCCTTCTCGATGGCCACCTGCAGCGTGTCGATGTTGGTGGTCTGGAAGAGGCCGAGCGACGAGATGTAGGAGGGAACGTATTTCACGTCCCGCATCGCGTCGGTCAGGGTCGTGGTGGTGAACGCCGACCCGTTGAAGATGTCGAGCATGTTACCCATGTCCGATTTCCTTTCTACTGCCCGAGGGCGTTACGATTTCACCACGATGCCCAGCGCTTCGAGCTGAGCGTTCGCAGCATCTTTCTCCGCCTGCTGGTCGCGGTCGGAGTGGTAGGTGAGGATGTTGGCGTTCACCTCCGCGGCGCGGACGATGGCGGCCACCTCAACGTCCTCGGACGTGGCGTCCACCGGGTAGAGGTTGATGCAGACGGCATCCTCGGAGCCGTCCGATGCGCCGATGGCCGAAACGACATACTTGCCGCTCGCGGTCACCTTGCCGAGCACGGTGCCGGGGGCGATGACGCCAGCACCCGAAGCGATGGTGATGTTGCCGCGGGAGTAGGTCGGGCCTTGCTCCCAGAGCACGAATTCGGCCGCGTACCGGCCTTCGGTGAGTTTACCCATGGTGATCTCCTGTGGGTTCGGGTGAAGGCCCGGATGGGCCGGGCTGGATTACTGGTTGAAGCGCGCGTTGGCGTTGCCGATGGCGTTCGCCCACATGCCCTTCACGGCGGCGGCTTCGGTGGCCTTGGCTTCCTCGCCTTCGCCCACCTCGGCACCCTTGGCGCGCTCTTCGATGGACGGGGTGGTCGCGCCCGCCTTCGGCGCGTCGTCCTGCTTCGGCGAAGCGGCGAGCGCCAGCTTGGCCTCGTCGGCCGAGATGCCGGTCGAGAGCAGGGTCACGGCGAGGGACATGCGGCCTTTCGCCTCTTCCGAGCCGAGCACGGTGGCGACACGGGCGTTCGCCTCGGCGATGCCGGCCTTCTTGCCTTCGGCGAACGCGGCGGCCTTGATGCCTTCAACGTCCACGGAAGCGGTGGTCTGGGGGGTTTTCTCGGTCATGGTGAAATCTCCATTGGATGGTTGATGATCGGCCGACATGGCCTTCCGCGACAGATCGGCGAGCACTTCATCGACCGTTGCGATGCGATCTGCCAAGCCGGCCTCGACCGCTTTCTTCCCGGTGAGTACCCGGGCCTCTGTGGCGCGGATCGCGTCCGCGTCCATGTCACGGCCCTCAGCGACGAGAGCCACGAATTCATCGTACAGATCGCCGGCTTCCTCTTGGAAGCGCGCGCGCACATCCTTCGGGAGCGGGCCGAAAGGGTGCCCATCAACCTTATGCTTCCCGGCGTAGATCAGGGTCGGGGACCAGCCATTCGCCTCCATCTCACCAGATCGGTCGATGTGTAGCATGACCACCCCGATGGAGCCCACGCTCATGGTCGGGGTGCCGACGATCTCGCTTGCCTGAGAGGCGATGCCGTAGGCCGCGGATGCCGCAAGGTCGTTGACGAAGGCCACCACCCGCTTCTTCTCGCAGAGCTGCTTCACCCGCTGAGCCAGCGCGATCATGCCGCCGGCCTCGCCGCCCGGGCTGTTGATGTCCAGCATGACCGAGTGGATTTCGTCGTCGTTCTCGGCGTCACGGAGCTGCGCCTCAAGGCCCTCATAGCTCACCATCCCAGAGTAGGAGCCTATCCAGCTCCCGCGGTTCACCAGCTCACCGGCGATGCGGATGATGGCCACCCCGTTCTCGGCCGGGCTCATGCCGTAGCCGTCGTTCCGGGCATACTTGCCGCGGAAGGCCACCGCATCGGGGGCCGGGCGGTTGATGGCGGCCTCGGGGGCAATGCGCCCCTGCAGCACCTGCAGAACGACCTCAGCCGCCTCGGGGGTCACCAGAAGCGGCCGGTTGAGAACTCGCGCGGCGATGTGCGGGAGGCTCGGGCCTTCGGCTGCTGGGCCGGGTTTGATGTCTTCGGTGGGCATCAGCGGACCCCTCCTGAGAAGATGGCGTGGCGGCGGGGTTTCTTGCCCTGTAGCGCATCGCACTGGTTTTCGAAAGACTTTATCGCAGAACGGAGGGCCGCGATGTCAGCCTTGTGGTAGGTGACCTGCCGCTCGACCGCGTTCGGCCCGGCCTTGAACGCGACGATCTGAGCGGCCTGCCCGGAGATCAGATTGTAGTAGACCGCGCTCAGCGCCTCATGTGCGCCGCACGGGTCTTTCGGGTCAATCGTCAGAGTTGCCACTGGCTCCATCCTCCTTGGTGCTGCCGTCCTTGTTCTTCTCCGCCGCGCCCCCGGACGGGAGCATAAGCGCCGGCTCGGGCAGTTTGTAGGTGTTCGCCCGCATGTCCATCTCCTGCGCGAGCTGCTGATAGGTGTCTTCCACGTCGTAGCCCAGATCGTTGCAGATTTGCGCGTCGGACATGACCCCCATCCGCTTCCACGTCTCGTGCGCCTTGGCGGTCTTGAGGTCGTCGGCCCGGGGCCGCGGATCGCCGCGCCACTCCGACCGGGTGGCGGCCGTCCGGTTCGCAATGAACCCCTCGATCCCACCCGGGAAATCCGTGCCGCCCTGCTCGATGTCTTCCTCGAGCCACGTCTCGTAGATCGGCTGGTTGAAGGGCTGCAGGACGTTCTCCCGGCGATACTTGGTCACCGCGAAGATCTCGGTGGTCGCCGCTTGGAGGGAGCTGTAGGTCGCCCCCACGTTGTCGCCGGTCGCGCTCTCATAGGTCATGCCGAGGCAGCGCGCGATCTCCCGAAGAAGGAAGTTGGCGAACTTTTCGTAATCCTCCGATTTGTGGGTCGAGCTGTGGAAGGTGAGCTGCTGACCCGGGAAGAGGAAGCCCAGCCGGCCGTTCATCCCGAGGTTCAGCGGCCCGGCCGCGTCGTAGAAGCCCTCGGTGAGCTGCATGTAGGCTTCGAGGGGGCTCACCCCGGCCTGCATCGCGGCGGCCTTCTCCTGCGGCGTGAGCAGGCCCTCAAGGGTCTCTTCGGTCGGCTCGTCGCCGGTGATGGTGGCGGCGAAGAGGGTCTGGACGATGGCGCTCACGAGGGTGGCGTCGGCGAGCTGGTCGAACTGGCGTGCTACCTGCAGAACGGGAGCCATCACCGAGATGCCCCGATGGGTGCCGGGCAGGCCGTCGAAGATGTGGGTCACCCGCGGCCGGCCGAGCCGGTCCCGAGCCCGGATAAGCTGCTCGTACCGCATCCCCATCTCGTTGACCTTGATCGCCATGTAGCCGACCGGCATCCCGTCCATGTCGATCTTCACCCCGTTCACGATCCGGCGGGTGTCATCGGACATGCGGGAGAGGCGGCTCGGCGGAAGCACCCGGACCTTGGTCCCGTACTGGTTCCACGGGCGCTTGCGGAATGGGTGCTCCATGAGGATTTCCCCGGTCCCGATCCACGCGCGGAAGGCGCTGGCCTGCATCTGCCCGAATTTCTGGATGCCCCGCACATCGCACTCTTGCGGGTTGTTCGCCCAGTTGTTGAAGCGGCGCTCGACGCGCTTGGACCAGTCGGCGGCCCACTTCTGGTCCATACCCAGCGCCTCGAAATCCGGGATGGCCTTGAGGCGGAGTCCGGTGCCGACCGTGTTCGCCACGGATTGGTCGATCATCCCGCTGATCCACCCCGAATTGTGGATCATGTCGGTGACCCGGGCGGCCACCCCGTCCCATGCGTCCCCGATGTCTTGCTGGCTCTCCCGGAGGGCCGGGTTCCAGCGCTGGAAGGCCACGCCCCGGCCGCCCCGCATGTAGGATGCCCCGATCTGGGGTCGGGCCACCTCGCCGCCGGTCGTGGGGGCGGGCGTGACGAAGCCCTTCAACGTGTCGATCAGACCCATGTTCTCACCTTCTCGCGTTAGCGCCGTAGCGCGCGAATTTCTTCCTGAGATCGAGCTTGGTCTGCTCCGCACTCGTCTCAGCGTTCGGTGCCGGCGGGGGCGGCGTGGTGGGCTTGTCAGGCGAGGGAGGCGGATCGTCCGGTTCGTCGCCCCCATCGTCAGTGCGGCGCTCGATACCTTCCGGGACGCGCTGCATGTTGTTGGCGTAGGCCATCGCCTGCAGCATCGCCTCACAGTCAAGGAAGTGGTTGTCTCGATACCGCTTCACCCACGTGGGCTTGCCTTCGATGACGAGCCTTGCCTCAGAAACAACCTGCCGGCAATAGTCTTCGTCAACCTCTTCGTGCACATAGAAGGCCCCGGCCACCCCCAGCGGAGTGCGGATGCGCGCGAGAAGGAGCTGCTTGAAGAAGTCCGTGGAGAGGGTCACGAGGTCGATGCTATACACCGCCTTCTTGCCGTCCTTCTTCACCTCGATCTTGCTCACCCGGTAGGGCGGCATCTGCACATCGCGACCCTTCGTCGGCTTACACATCCACGAATAGCGGCGGCAGAACTCGTAGACCTTGTGCTCATTCGCGCCGTCCACCTTGTTCGGCCGGAAGCCGCTGTCGATGAACACCTGCTCGATCTGCATCCCCGCGATGGGCTGGAACATCACCGAGGTCAGCTCATCCCACACGCCCTCCTGATCGGTCGGCCCGTAAATCTGCCCGTTCTCGACGAGCCACGATGTGCCGCGCGATCCGAAGGCCCGGATCACGTAGATCAGCGAGAATTTCTGCACGTCCACCGCCATGAAGAGCCGGAGACCGCCGGCCGGGATTTCGCCCATCCGGTAGGGCAGGCGGCGCTCCATGATCTCCTGCCATTCGGGCATGTCGGCCCCGCCGGTCATCGAGTAGCACTCTCCGAAGGCCGCGTTCATGGCCGTCTGAATTTCGTCGTGATCGCCCTGTTGCTTGGCCGTGAGGTACGTCTCCGCCCTCTGCCCGAAGGAAACAAAGGGCGAGCACAGGCCCGAGGCCCAGATCGAGAAGGTTGCAGTCTCGGCCGGGCTCCCGACCACCTCACCGTCGATGATCTGCTGACCGGGCGCGATGGGCACGCCCCCGGCGTTCAGCTCTTCCTTGTCCTCATCGACATGGACCCCGCCGCAGCGAGGGCACTCGACCCATGCGTCCCGCCGGGCCATCCCGGGGGTCGCGTCCTTCGGCCAGCGGAGCTGCTTGAAGCGCGGGATGAAGAACTCGTCGCAGTGCTTGCACCGCCATGCCCAGTGATACCGGGTGCCCTCTTGGAAGATGCGCCAGATGCGCGACTGCAGGTCATCTGGGTCGGTGACTGCCCAGAACTCGAGCCCGGTCTCTTCGTCGATGTAGGTGTCGACGAGCCCGTTGGAGGGCGTGCTGGTGACCACTGTTCGATACCCCGCATAGGTGTCGCCCCGAGCTTCAAGCAGGCCGAGGATGGAGCCCTGCCCGAGCGTGGAGACCATGTTTTCGTCGTCGTACTCGTCGATGATCCCGAGGGCCATGCTATCAGATTTGATCGCCGCCGGCGAACCCGCAGCCGCGAGCCGCAGCTTGACCCCCGAGACCCACTTGAGCGTCTTCTTCATCCGCCGCCCCCGGACCACCTTGTTCTTCAAGGTCTCTGCCTCATCGAGCAGGTCCATGATCCGGGGCTCGAACTGGTCGCTGAGGAAGTCGTAGGTCGGCCCGACGTAGAGGATCGGCTCGGGCTTCTGGTCCAGCTTGGAGCCGATCAGGTCGAGAGTGCTGTCGGTGTTGTGGGTCGCGATCAGCGCGCGGCCGGCGAGGAACAGGTGATCCGGCGCGTCCACACCGATGCAGCGCACCGGCACGCTCGGCACCGGGTTGATCGCCACGATGGAGCGTCGGCGGTTCTGCCACGGCCGGGCCTTACCGTCCATCTCGCTGCGCAGCGCGGCCGTCTTGCGCGGCAGGCGGAACACGGTGCTCTCCCGGTAGCACTGCACCCGCACGCGCCAGTGCCCGAGCTTGTGCCGGCTCAGGCGCGGCAGGTAGCCCAGCGAGGCCGCCAAATCGCGCACCTGCTCGGCCAGCTCGCGCCCGGTGGCGGTGAACCCGGCGATGGTGCCGTTCTCCACCCCGCCGTCCGTGTCCATGATCC
>JANTFS010000002.1 GCA_024763335.1 Paracoccaceae bacterium
AGATGCGCGCCAGAAATTCGAGGCGGTTGCGGCGCGGTTCAACACCCGCGCTGCAGACCGCGCGCTGTTCGCCGGAACCGCCACGGATCGGCCAGCACTGGCCGCCGGTGGTGACATGTTGGCTGAATTGAAAGCAGCAACCGCCGGGGCCGCGTCGGCCGCCGGCGTCGTCGCGGCGGTAGATGGCTGGTTCGAGACCCCGGGCGGCGGGTTTGAAACAAGTGGCTATCGGGGGGCTGGAAAAAATGTCGGGCCATGGTCGGTCGCTGATGGCGAGACTGTCGGTTTCGACCTGCGCGCCGACGACCCGGTGGTTCGCGACACTTTGAAAGGGTTCGCATTGGCCGCGTTGGTGGCAGAGGGCGTGCTCCAGGGCAGAACCGACGAGCAGGCAGCACTCATTTCGGCGGCGGCGTCCAGCCTCATGACCGTTGATGGCGCGATCACCGATCAACGTGCCCGGATCGGGGCGGCGGAAGCCCGGGTGGAAACCGCGCGCACCCGAAATTCCGCGGAGGCGACCGCCTATGAGCTTGCCCGCGGAGACCTCATTGGCATCGATCCCTACGAAACCGCAACGGAACTGGAAGCTGTCTACGGCCAGATCGAAACCCTCTACACCGTAACGGCCCGCATCGCGGGCCTGAGTTTCACGGATTATATGCGATGACCCGTCTTTTCTCCATTTTTGCCGCCATGGCTCTCATCGTGACAGCCTCTTCGTCTGCCGCGAACGCAATCCGGATCAAGGATCTTGTTGAATTCGACGGCGTGCGCGGGAACGATCTCGTTGGCTACGGGCTCGTGGTCGGGCTGAACGGGACGGGCGACGGTATCCGCAACGCACCCTTCACCGAGGATATCATGTCGAACATCCTCGAACGCCTTGGCGTGAACATCACCGGTGAGCAGTTCAGGCCCAAAAACGTGGCGGCCGTGTTCGTGACCGCGACCTTGCCACCGTTTGCCCGGTCTGGCGCGACGATCGATGTTACCGTCTCGGCGATCGGCGACGCCAAGAGCCTGCTTGGCGGCACGCTTGTCATGACACCGTTGAACGCGGCAGACGGCGAAATCTATGCCGTGGCGCAAGGAACATTGATCGCGGGAGGTGCGGCCGCTGAGGGTGACGGGGCCCGCGTTGTCCAAGGTGTGCCAACGGCAGGCGTCATCCCGTCAGGGGCCCGCGTCGAGCGCGAAATCGATTTCGATTTTACTAAGTTGACGTCGATCCGCCTCGCCTTGCGCGAGCCCGATTTCACAACCGCAGCCCGGATCGAAACGGCAATCAACGCGAAATATGGGCGTGTCGTGGCGCGCATGCTGGATGCCGGCACGGTGTTTCTCGATATTGACGCAACCGGGGCGATCAGCCCGGCCCATGCGCTTGGTGATGTGGAAAACATTGCCGTTGAGCCCGAGCGCCGGGCGCGTGTGGTTGTTGATCAACGTTCCGGAACGATCGTCATGGGCGAGGACGTGCGCATCAGCCGTGTTGCCGTCAGCCAGGGCAACCTCACGCTCCGCATAGAGGAACGGCCCGTCGTGGTTCAGCCAAACCCGTTCTCGGATGGCGAGGCGATCGTCGTCCCCCGCACGAACGCGGCCATTGAAAACGAACCGGGCATCGGCCTCGCCGAAGTACAGGGCGGCACATCACTTTCGCAAGTCATAGCCGGGCTAAACGCACTTGGAGTGGCCCCTCGTGACATGATCGACATTCTGAAAAGCATCAAGACTGCCGGCGCGCTTCACGCCGAGTTTGTGGTCCAATGAGCACTTCTGATCGGCACATCAGTCTTGTTGGGGAGATCCGTCGCCCTTGCGCGACCGGGGCCATGATGATCCTGGCACGAATTCCTGCAGGTGTCTGAAACGGTTGATGGGTCCCTGCAGTCCCGGAATTAACTGGTCGGTTCACAGGCCCGGCCCCCCGGCCAGCGCGCCGCCGCGCACATTGCCCGGTGATCGCGCCCCGTCTGCAGCAGGCGCGGGACCGCTGGCCCCGCCCGCGGCATTTAGAAATAGCTTCGCACGAGCGCGCTGGACACCAGGCTCCAGCCGTCGGCCACGACGAAAAACGCGAGCTTGAACGGGAGTGAGACAATGGCCGGTGGAACCATCATCATGCCCATCGACATCAGGATCGCGGCGACCACGAGATCGATGATCAGGAAGGGCAGGAAGATCAGAAAGCCGATCTGGAACGCGCGCGACATTTCACTGAGGAGAAAGGACGGCACGAGCAACGAGAGCGGCGATTCGGGTCCGGGACTGGTTTGCGCGCCGGGGTCGCGCAGGGCAGCGAGTGTATCAAACGTTTCGCCGTCAATCCGGCTGGCCATGAAGACACGAAACGGCTCCAGAGCGGCAGTGAAGGCAGGTTCCAGCTCGAGCGTCCCGGCCGCATAGGGCTCGGCGCCGCGGCTCCACGCTTCCGAGAAGACCGGCTCCATCACGAAATACGTGAGGAACAATGCGAGCGATACGATGAGCATGTTGGGCGGTGATTGCTGCAGTCCTATGGCTTGCCGCAGGATTGACAACACCGTCACGATAAAGGGAAACGCGGTGATCATCACGGCGAGTCCGGGCACGAGGCTCAGGAGCGTGATCAGGACGATCAGTTGAATTGACCGCGTTGCAAGGCTGCCGGTCTCGTCGCCGAAGGAAATCGCGATATCCTGGGCCGAAAGGGGCGTGGCGAAAGCGATGAACGCAATGGTAAGCGCAACCGTTAACGCGGGAACAGATCGCCGGAGACGGAGCATCGTTCAAAGCCCGTGATTGAGGTCAGAGACTTCCGTGAGTCGCACCACAAGCGCGCCATCGGGATCATCTTCGCGTTCTTCCAGTTCCCCCCGGGCGATCAGTTTGTCGCCGATGAACAACTCGACCGGATCACTGACCTTCCGGTCGAGGGCGAGGACGGCATCGGGCTTCAAGGCGAGCAGGTCCCGGATCATTGGCCGGGCGGTGCCGACCGACACGACGACCTCGATCGGAACCTGTATAAAGGGATTGGTCGCCTGGCTGGCTTCGGCGTCGCGGTTCGAGGTTTCAACCATTCTGGAAAGCCCTTTCGTTGAGTTCGTACAATCCACTGATTGCGGTGCCGATCCGGTCTACGGCAGAGGAGAAGTCAATGTGCCGTTCAAGGGTTCCGGAGCGTAGGAAAACCTGACCTTCGGCAAGCGTCGGTTCTTCGATGAGGGAAAACGGAACCGAGGCGGATTCCGAAAGGAAGCCTTCGATTGCCGGGCGGCTGGCCGGGCTGACGACAACCTCGATTGGCGCGTCGGCGGCATCGGCGGCAAGCGGCATCAGCTCTTCGAGAACGGTTTGGCCGATGGTTTGCGAAACCAGGCGGGGCAGCACCCTTTCAACCATGCCTGACAGCAACGGCTCGAGCGCGTGCATCACGTGGGCGCGCGCCTCCTGAAAGGTGAAGCCCAGATCCTGAAGGTTGCGGGCGAACTCCACGCCGATCCGACCTTGATCCTCGGCAAGAGCCTTGGACGCATCGTCCCAGCCGGCTTGATAGCCGGCCTCATAGCCGGAAAGCCGGGCCGAGTCCACCGCTTCGGGCGGCACCATGCCAGGCGCATTGTCGGAGCGCGCCGCCGGCGCAAGCGGCTCAACCGCGGCGGCCGGGGCCTGATCAAAATCTTCGAGTACCGGGCGCGGCATCAGGCCGTTTCCTCGTCTTCCATCCATCCGCGCAGGATTTCAACGGTCTCGGTCTGCCGCTCCTCGATCAGGGCGCGCAGGCGTGTAACCGGATCGGGGGCATCCCCCAGCACCGGCAGATCGCTGTCCATGTCGGCATCGAAACCGAAATCCGAGACCACGGCCATATCCGGCCCGGCCGTCATGGCGCCATCTTCGATCTCCCCCATGAGCGCGGGCAACTCGGCGCCGCTGCCGCCGGCATCAGGCGCAATCTCAGGCAAGCCGAGAACAGGCGTATCTGACGCCGGGGCAGCGCGGGCCAGAAGGATCGGGCGCAGGACGAACAGGCCAAGCGTGAGGGCAACTGCCGCGAGGACGCCGAGGCGAAGTAGCGAAAGCGCGTCGATATTGAGGTTTTGCAGGGCGCCACCGGTCGCCTCCGTGCCTTCTGGCAGGTTCGGTTCGAATTCCATCGACTTGATCGTGATCGTGTCGCCCCGGGCCTCGTCGTAGCCAACGGCAGAGGCGACCAGATCGCGCAGTGCGGAAAGCTCCTCGTCCGACCTTGGCTGCCATACCGCCTCGCCCGCGTCATTCACGCTGCGTATCCCATCAACCAACACGGCGACCGAAATCCGCCGCACAGTGCCGGGCGCACGATTGACCTCGCGCGTGGTTTCGGACACCTCGTAGTTGATGCGTTCGCGCGTCTCGGTGTTGTTGGAACTGGAGCTTGCGCCTGTCGCGCTGTCGCCCGCGGGCAGGTTTGACGCCACCGTCACATCGCCGCTGGCCCCGCCCGCGGCTGCAGCGGAACTTTCCTCCGTCTCTGTGGCGATCGCGACCCGGCCATCGGGATCGAACACGCGCTCAAGGATTGTTTCACTTTCCGTAGCGGTATCGACCGAAAGCTCGACAACCGCGTTGCCGTAGCCCACCCGCGCTTCGAGCAGTCTCTCGACGTTGTGTTTGAGGGTCTCGGCGCGGTCGGTTGCCCCGCGTTCAAGCGCTGCCGTGTCATCGCGAGAGACCACCAGCCCGCCGCGTGCATCGATGACCGACACATCGTCGGGCGAAAGCCCGGGAACGGCGGAGGCCACGAGGTATTCCAAGGCCTTGGCCTGCGAGGCAGACAAAGCATCGCCGGCGGGCGTCACGGTGACCGAGCCGGAGGGCGTGCCCCGGTTGCGGAACGCCTGGGGGCTTGGAATCGCGATATGGACACGGGCGGATTTGATCAGCGGCGAGGAGAGGATGGTTCGGGCGAGCTCACCTTCCTTTGCCCTCCAATAGGCGGCGTCGAACATTTGCGAGGTGGTGCCGAAGCCCGACAGGCCATCAAGCAGTTCATACCCCTTCGCGGAATTGCTGGGCAAACCCTCCGATGCCAGGGTCATGCGCAGTTCATCGCGCCGCGCGGCCTCGACGTAGATCGCCCCACCGCGCACATCAACCGTAACGCCGCGCGCCTCAAGGGCCGAAACCACTTCGCCGGCGGCGCCAGGTTCGAGACCGGCATAAAGCAAAGCCATTGACGGCTGCGCGGCGATCCGCGCGAGGCCCAGAACCGCAGCAAACATGGACACGGTGGCGATCACCACGATGACCCGCTTGCGCATGTCGAGCGCATTCCAGACCGCGAGAATCTGCTGCAAGACGTGACTCCTTTTGCGAGCGGGCTTCTGCCCCCGTCGCGAGTCACTCTCGCCGATCGCCCTTAACAATCAGTTAGCTCCTGCCGGCCTATAAACGATTCGACACACAACACGCAGGTGACGCATGGCGGAAGCTGACGCAGCATTGGAGACGACCGGCGACGAGGCCCCGAAAAAGGGCTCGAAGCTCGGGTTGATCCTGGGTGTGGTGCTGGCGCTCGTTCTCGGGGCCGGCGGCTTCTACGCGGTGTATTCCGGATTGATCCTGGCGCCCGCCGATGCCTCCCATGCCGAGGCGGAAGCCGGGGAACATGAGCCGGCCACCGCGCTCGGGCCGGTCGCATTCGTGCCTTTGGAGCCGCTGGTGATTTCGCTCGGCAAGGGCGCCACGAGCCAGCACCTGCGCTTTCGCGCGCAACTGGAGGTAAAACCGGGTGCCGAAGCCGATGTTTCGGCCCTGTCGCCGCGGGTGATGGACGTCCTGAACTCGTATCTGCGAGCCGTTTCCGTCGCGGATCTGGAGGACCCCACGGCGCTGATCGATCTGCGGGCACAGATGCTCAGGCGCATCCAGCTCGTGACCGGTGACGGACGGGTGAAGGACCTGCTGATCATGGAATTCGTATTGAACTGACGCGAGAATGGAGGGCCAGAATGGACCAGATCATGCAAGTGGCGTCGGATGTCCTGTTGGGCGCCGGCGCGATCGGCGCGGCGGTGTATTGTGCCGTTCTGGCGCGCCGCCTCAATCGTTTCAACAACCTCGAAAACGGGGTTGGCGGCGCCGTCGCGGTGCTGTCGGCACAGGTTGATGACATGACACGCACGCTCGATCAGGCGCGCAAGGCGGCGGCCCACTCGTCGCAGAGTTTGACGGCATTGACCGACCGAGCCGAGGCTTCGGCACGCAAGCTCGAATTGATGATGGCGTCGTTGCATGATTTGCCGGATGTTCCCGCACCCGCACCCGCACCCGCACCCGCACCCGCACCCGCACCGGCACCCGCACCGGACATCGCGGCGAGCCCGGCGGAAACGCTGCAGGATGCGGCATGGGAGGCGGCATCCGCCGATGTCTCGGCCATGGCAGACAAGGTGCCGAGGTTCTCAAGCCGTCGCCAGAGTGCGGAGGCCGGCGCATGATGAGACTGAGAAAACCCGGCGCGACGCCGCGGCCGAAACGCAAACGCAGGACGGCGAAGGGCGTGCTCTGGCTGATCGTGGCGGCTTTCGTGCTCTCCGGAACGCTGCGCCTCGGCGGTGAATCCGGATGGGCGATCGCCGCCGGCGTGAGGTCTGCCATCGATGCGCCCGAGCCCGAAACCGACGCGCGCTGCGAGCCGCCCCCGGACATTGCGGTGGTGCTTGATGCGCTGCATGAGCGCGAGGCGCGCCTGTCGGCGCGCGAAGCGGCCATCGACGATCGCATGCAGGCGCTCACCGTCGCTCAGACGCAAGTTGACCGAAACCTTGCCGCGCTTGAGCAGGCAGAGGCCTCGCTCGAGGCAACGATGTCTCTCGCGTCGACCGCCGCCGAAGACGATCTTGCGCGCCTGACAACCGTTTACGAAAACATGAAGCCCAAGGAAGCGGCCCCGTTGTTTGCGGCGATGGATCCCGACTTCGCAGCCGGTTTCCTTGGCCGCATGCGGCCCGATGCGGCCGCGGCGATCCTTTCCGGTCTTGAGCCGGCGGCGGCCTATTCGATCAGCGTGATCCTGGCCGGGCGGAACGCCGAGGTTCCCACCCGATAGGCGGCGGATGGGGAAGGTTTCTTAAACAGTTTGACGCAATCTTGCACCAGGCTGGAACGAGGAGAACAGGATGATCGGGTTCGTCGGTATCGCGATGATCTTCGTGATGGTCTTCGGGGGCTACCTGGCTGCCGGCGGCAAGATGGGGATCATCCTGAAATCCCTGCCTTTCGAATTCACAATGATCGGTGGCGCGGCGGCCGGCGCATTCGTGATTTCCAACGATGTCGCCGCGATCAAGCATACCCTCAAGGACATCGGCCGTGTCTTCAAGGGCCCGCGCTGGAAGCCCGATGACTACCGAGACCTGCTCTGCCTTTTGTTCGAGCTGGTTCGGCAGGCCCGGCAAAACGCGGTCGCGCTTGAGGAACATATTGAAACCCCTCAAGACAGCGCGATCTTCTCCAAATACCCGCGTATCCTCGCCGATCGTGAGGCCATAGAACTGATTTGCGACACCTTGCGCTCGGCGTCGATGAACTACGACGACCCGCATCAGGTGGAGGAAGTCCTGGAAAAACGCATCGAAGCGAGCTTCCACCACGCACAACATTCCAGCCACGCGCTTCAGTCGGTGGCGGACGGCTTGCCGGCGCTGGGAATCGTCGCGGCCGTTCTCGGCGTCATCAAGACCATGGGGTCGATCGACCAGCCGCCGGAAATCCTTGGCAAACTGATTGGCGGCGCATTGGTTGGAACGTTTCTCGGCGTTTTCCTCGCCTACGGGTTGGTTGGCCCTTTCGCGGCCAAGCTGAAGACCGTTGTCGAGGAGGATGCGCATTTTTATCAACTGATCAGGGAGGTGCTCGTGGCCAACCTGCACAACCACTCGACCAATATTTGCATCGAAGTGGGCCGCCAGAACACGCCAAGCCACGTTCGCCCGAGCTACGGCGCGCTCGAGGAAGCACTCAAGGAAGTGAAGAAAGACGCGGCATGATACGGGGCATCTTGCTCATATGCCTCTTGATGCTACCGGAGGCGCTGCAGGCGCAGACGGTCCGCGTCAGTTCTGGTGACCACGCGGGCTTTTCCCGCCTTCTGCTTCATTTCGACGCCGGTGGCGACTGGGAATTCGGCAAGGTCTCGGGCGGATACGAGTTCCGCCCATCATCCCGGGTGGGCAGCTATGAGCTCGGATCGGTCTTTGATCTCATCTCGCGAGATCGAATCGCGCAGGTTTCAGACCGTGGCGACGGGCGGCTTTTCCTGAAGGTTGACTGCGACTGCCACGGGGATGCATTTGACCTGCGCGGCGGTCAGGTTGTGCTTGATATCAAGGACGGACCGGCACCGAATCCAGCCTCGGCATTTGAACGCACTCTGGCCCAGCTGCCGGGCTCGGACGAACCCCTGCCGGCGATCCCGGCTCCGCCCCCGCGCCCGCCTCACATCGGGGCGTCGGCAGCCGCCGCGGTGATCGCGGACCGGGCCGGCCTTCCCCTCCTGTCGCCTCGCGGTCCGGGGCCGCTTGAGGGTTGGTCAATCCATGGCGGCCCGCAGCCGCCACTCTTCGTCCAGCCGCAAACCGCTGCGCCGTCCGATGAGCCCATGCCGGCCTCGGATCCACCAGCGCAGGACACCCTGATACCGTCGCCTCGAATCGCCGAAGCGGAATCAGCCCTGTTGGCCCAGATCTCCCGCGCCGCCGCGCAGGGATTGCTGGAGGCCAACCTCGATGAGCTTGAACGGGACGTCAATCTTGCGACAACTCCCGTATCGCGCCGAACTGTCGAGATCCCGGCAGCCCCGCCGGAGAAGCCAAAAGGTCTGCTGCCACCCGAAGAGATCCAGGCGCATTTGTCGGTCGAAACGGCGGTTGACCGTGCCGCGGCCGCCGATATGGGCGCGGGCGCCAACACGGACGACGGGCGGCCATGCCTCGACCCGAAGTACTTCGATATCGCGGCATGGGGCGGGCCGGGAGAGCCGTCAGGGGATGACCTGGGGCTCTACCGCGGCCGGATTCTCGGCGAATTCGATATCGCTAACGGCGAGGGCGTGACCCGACTCGCCCGACATTACCTCTACATGACCTTCGGCGCCGAGGCGAAGGCGTTGATCGGGCGCCATTCGGATGACGTGGTTCGCGGCGACCTCCTGACGATCATGGCCGATGTGATGGACACGGGTCAGTCCGAACACGCCGAAATGCTCGTCGACCAGATGGCCTGCGCCGGGCCGACAGCATTGTGGGCGGTGCTTGCCCAGCCCCGGCTCTCTGCGACGCAGACGATCAACACCGAAGGCATTGCACTTTCGTTTTCCGCTCTGCCGTTGCATCTGCGCCGGCATCTCGGACCGGGTCTCGCCGAGAAATTTCTCGACATCGGCGAAATTTCGAAGGCTGAAAACATCCGAAACGCGATCGCGCGCGGCGGCGATGCCCCAACCGGCCGGGCGGAAGCGCTTTCTGCGCGCATCGATCTCGAAACTGGTGATCCGAAGGCGGCCGGCGACCGCTTGGAGGCGGTGATCCAGGCTGATGATGAAGCCTTGGGGCCGGCGCTGCTACGCAGAATCGAGCTGGCCCTGTCGAACGGTGAAGCGCCTTCACCCGAGCAGATCGGGCTGCTTGAGAGCCTCGCATTCGAACGTCGCAGCAGTCCGGATGCGGCTCCATTCCTCGCAGCGGCTGCCCGCGCCCACGCCATGGCCTCGGATTTCAGTGCCGCGTTTGGCAGGATTGCCGAGTTCGGCCACGTGCCCGGCGTCGAGCCCGCGGCGGTTGACGATCTCACTGGCGAGGTCCTTCTTCGGCTTGGCGACAATGCCGCCGCCGACACGTTTCTAAAGCTTGCCTTGCCGCGCCTCGATTTTGCCACGGGCTTGGCGGCCGCCGAGCGCCATCGCATTGCCGAGCGTTTTCTCGATCTTGGGTTCCCGGCGCCGGCGCGGCGGCTACTGGGGGCTTCGGCTGAAATGCCCACCGCAGGAGATCGGGTTCTGTTCGCCAAGGCTGCGGTGCTGGAAGAACATCCCGAGATCGCAATCGGATACTTGGCGGGCCTGGAGTCGGAGGATGCCCTTCGCACAAGGGCGGAAGCGTTGGAGCGCGCGGGCGACTACGCCGGTGCCCTGCGTGCCTATGGCGCGCTCGGTGATGTTGGTGCCGAATCGTCTGTCGCTTGGCGGGGCGGTTTGTGGGAAGAGCTTTCGCAGATCGCCGATGGCCCAATGCAGGAGGCCGCAAGGCTCATGGCCCACATGGATGATCCGCCAAGCACAAACGAATTGGCACCGCTTGCGCGGGCCGGGGCCCTCGTCGACCAGAGCCGATTCGCGCGAACGCTCATCACGGATCTGCTCCGCACGATAGAGCCTCCGCCGCCTGCGGAGGAACTCTGAGAGGCGAAACGGTTTCTCAATCCATGGGCACTACGCTGGGAGCGACGCAAGAATTGCGGTGAATCGAATGAAGAACTGGCATCAGCGTGGCAAAACGCCCCTGCGGGAAAACGAGCGGTCCCCACGCCCAAATCACTTCCTGTGCGGCGAGTATCCGTCGCATCGGCGCATCATGCTGATGGTGGCCGTCGGTTTGTTTGCCCTGATCAAAGAGCCCGTTGCGGCTCTTGCTGCCCCGCCTACCGATCCTTCGGGGCTGTGTGATCGCGCGGCGTATCTGGCGGCATCCCAGACGGGGGTTCCGGTCACTGTCCTTCACGCGATCATGCTGACTGAAACGGGCCGTAACCGCGGCGGCAATCTCCGGCCGTGGCCATGGACGGTGAACATGGAAGGAAAGGGTCTGTGGTTCGACACGGAATCATCAGCCACCGCCTATGCGCAAGAGCATTACCAACGCGGCGCGCGAAGCTTCGACATTGGCTGTTTCCAGATAAACTACAAGTGGCATCATCAAGGCTTCACCTCGCTTGAGGCCATGTTCGATCCCGAAAATAATGCCCTCTATGCGGCGAGGTTCCTGAAAAAACTGTTCGTGGAGACCGGCGACTGGGCTCAGGCCGCCGGTGCCTATCACTCGCGAACGCCGGCGCGCGCCGAGGTGTATCGGGCGCGGTTTACCGAAATCCTCGCGGACCTGCCGCCCGGAGATTTCGAAGGTTCGCCGGCCGTGGCCGAAACCGCCGATCAAGCCCCGATCCCGGCCCGGCTGGCAGAGGCACGGCAGCCGGCCGGCGAAAACACCTTTCCGCTACTCAGATCTGGCGCGAAGACAGGGCTCGGGTCGCTGGTTCCACTTGATCAAGACCCGGCAAGTCCGGGGCTCTTGTCGTGGCACGGCGGGTAGATCAACGACATGAGACCGGGTATTTCCCAGATATTCCGCCCGACCATCCTGCTCGCTTTGGCGCTGATGGCCGTGATCGTGATGATGATCCTGCCCGTGCCGGCCTGGGTGCTCGATATCGGTTTGGCCGCCTCCTTCGCTCTGGCGATCTTGATGTTCACCGTCACGCTGTTCATCGAGCGCCCACTCGACTTTTCGGCATTTCCGACGGTGCTTCTGGCCTCGCTCATGCTCCGGCTCTCACTCAACGTTTCCTCAACCAAACTGATCATCGGCAACGGGCACACGGGCACGGCAGCGGCGGGAAACGTGATCGAGGGTTTTGCGAATTTCGTGATGTCGGGCAGCGTGTTTCTCGGCCTTGTGGTCTTCGGCGTTCTGTTGATCGTGAATTTCATTGTTATCACGAAGGGCGCAGGCCGAATGGCAGAGGTTGGCGCGCGGTTCGCGCTGGACGGAATGCCAGGCAAGCAGCTCGCGATTGATGCCGACGTCTCATCCGGTGCGATCACCCATGCCGAGGCCAAGGAACGACGTGAACGCGAGCAGGCGGAGACGACCTTTTTCGGCTCACTGGATGGCGTGTCCAAATTCGTCAAGGGCGATGCAATTGCGTCTCTCCTGATCACGATGCTCAACCTCATGATGGGCCTGATCATGGGCGTTGCAGTTCATGACATGGAGATCGGTCGCGCCTTCGAAACCTATGCTATCCTCACAGTGGGCGATGGGCTCGTCAGCCAGATCCCCGCTGTCATCATCTCGATTGCCTCGGCGCTCCTGCTGGCCCGCGGAGGGGCCACCGGGTCGACCGATCTCGCGTTGTTCTCCCAGTTAGGTCGCCACCCGGCCGCCCTCGTCACGGTGGCCGTGCTCATGGCGTTGTTCGCGCTGGTTCCCGGTTTGCCGTTCACGCCCTTTCTCATCGGCGCGGCCGGGCTTGGGGCCGCAGCATGGTGGGTGCGCCGACGCGACATACTGGCTCGGACCGCCGTTAGCGCGGAGGCCCCGGATGAAACCGGCGCAGACAGCCGTGGTGAGACGATGGGCGACGTGCTGGACCTTGACGACATCCACGTCGAGTTTGCGACCGATCTTGTCGCCATGGTGCTTGACCCTGCGACCGGCCTGGACACCCGCATCGCCAACATGCGCAACCACGTCGCGACCAAGTTCGGCGTGATATTGCCCGAGATTCGTCTGACTGATGATCCGTCTTTGCCAGCTGGCAACTACGTTGTGCGCATTCAGGGGGTCGAGCAGGCGCATGACCGCCTCCGACCGGACCGGGTTCTTGCGATTCTCACTGGAAACGAGACGAACCTGCCCGCCGGCGATGACGTCGACGAGCCAGTCTACGGTGCGCCGGCAAGGTGGATATCTCCAGCAGACCAGGACGCCATGGCGCTTGAGGGTGGGACAATCGTCACCCCGACGGAAGTGCTCGCAACGCATCTTCTCGAAGTAACAAAACGCAATTTCTCTCGCCTGCTGAACCTGAGGGCCCTGCGACGCTTGCTTGATGAATTCACCAATGTCAGCGACCCAGCCCGGGCCGAGGCGAACCAGCGCCTTCTTGATGAGTTGGTGCCCGACAAGGTCCCGGTTGATTTGCTGCTGTCGGTTCTTCGGCTCCTGCTCGAAGAACGCGTCTCGATCCGGAATGTCTCGCTCATCCTCGAGGCGATCGCCGAGGCTCGCCCGGTCTACAGCGCACCGGAGGCCATCTGCGAACACGTCCGCCAGCGCCTTGGGTTTCAGCTGGTGGCGGAACACAAGCGCGAAGACGGAACTCTGCCACTGGTTCAGCTCGCGCCAGACTGGGAGGAGACATTCTCGAGATATCAGGTCGAAAACGAGCGTGGCGGCGGGGACGTTGCCCTTCCGCCTGAGACGTTCAATACGTTGGCGAATGGAATAGCCGAGCGGATCGCCAGAGCCGCCGACACCGGGGTGTATCCCGCGATTGTCACCTCCACCCGCCGCCGCCGCTTTCTCAGGACGGTGCTGACAGCGAAGGGAATCTCCAACCCGGTGTTTTCATTCGAAGAAATCGGAACGGAGGCACGTCCGGCGCTTGTTGGCATGGTGCCGGCGTGAGCGCGGCACTTTCAGACCTGATGGCTTGGGGCGAAACCTGGCTGATACTCGGCTTCGTTGTCTTTCTGCGAATTGGCGCGGCAATGGCGTTGTTTCCGGCGTTCGGCGAGCGGTCGGTGCCGGGCCGGGTGCGGCTCGCGTTGACGATCGGGTTCACGCTGGTGGTTCTTCCCGCTGTTGCGCCGGTGGTGCGCCCGGCGATCGAGAATCTGGCGCGTCCCGGAGCGCTGGTCCTCACCGAGGCGCTCGCGGGGCTGGCTCTTGGCGCGGTTATCCGCTTCTTCGTGATGGGTTTGCAAATTGCCGGGTCGATGGCGGCGCAATCAACTTCTCTCGCGCAGATCTTTGGTGGCCAGAATGCCGATCCGCAGCCGGCGATTGGCCATGTGCTGTTTTTCGGCGGGCTGGCCTTGGCCGTGATGCTGGGGCTTCACGTGCGGCTCGCTGAAATCTTGATCCTGTCCTATGACGTCTTCGTTCCAGGCGAGCTGCCCGGCGGCGAATTGTTGTCGGCATGGGGCCTGGCTCGCGTGAGCCGGGTTTTCGGCCTCGCCTTCACCCTTGCGGCCCCATTTGTCGTGGCCTCACTGATCTATAACGTCGCACTCGGCGCCATCAATCGGGCGATGCCCCAGCTCATGGTCGCCTTCGTCGGCGCACCGGCGATTACAGCCGGCGGGTTGATCCTGCTCTTTCTGGTGGCGCCGGTCCTGCTTGGGATCTGGCACGAGGCGCTGGCCATTTTCCTTGCAAACCCGTTTGGAGCCGATTGATGGCCGAATCTCAGGGCGACGAAGACAAGCAACACGAGCCAACGCAAAAGAAACTCGATGATGCGCGCCGCAAGGGAGAAGTGCCACGGTCTGCCGATCTGACGACGGCGGCTGCCTATGCCGGTTTCATGCTTGTCGCGCTGTCGATCGGGGCGGCCAACCTGCGTGCGATCGGCGGGTATCTCGCAGGGCTGCTTGATTTTTCCGCATCGCTGTCAGAAGATATTTTTTCCGGCGGCGGCGCCGTGGCATCCGGCGCAATCATGTCTCAACTCGCCGGCCGGCTTCTCCCGTGGTTTCTTGTTCCGGCCGCTCTGGCCCTGCTTGCGAATGTTGCGTTGCGCAGTTTCACCGTGGCGCCCGAGAAACTCCAGCCAAAGATGAACCGGATCAGCCCCGTTTCAAATGCAAAAAACAAGTTTGGCCGTTCGGGATTGTTCGAGTTCGCCAAGAGCTTTGCGAAACTCTTGATCTACGCCTTGGTGCTTGGGCTGTTTCTGGCCCGTCAAATGCCCGAGATTCTCGCAACGCTGACGCTCAGCCCGGCGACGACGACGGTCGTTTTGCTGGATCTCGGGGTCCGCTTTTTCGCCATCATCCTTCTGATCGCATTGACGATTGGCGCGATCGATTTCCTTTGGCAGCGACAGGAGCACCTGCGCAAGAACCGAATGTCGCGCAAGGAGCTCATGGATGAGTCAAAGCAGAATGAGGGTGATCCCCAGATGAAACACCAACGCCGGCAGCGCGGATACGACATTGCGATGAATCGGATGTTGCAAGATGTGTCGGATGCCGACGTGGTGGTCGTAAACCCGACCCATTTCGCGGTGGCTCTGAAATGGAGCCGCTTGTCCGGCGAAGCGCCGGTTTGTGTGGCGAAAGGCGTCGACGAGTTGGCCGCGCGCATCCGCGAAGCAGCCACCGAGGCCGGGGTGCCAATCCACCGCGATCCTCCGACGGCACGGGCGATCCACGCCACTGTCGAGATCGGCGAGGAGATCCGGCCGGAACATTACCAGGCGATCGCTGCGGCGATCCGCTTCGCCGAGGACATGCGGCGCCGTATGCGGGCGCGCACGGGGCGTCGTTTGAACAAGGATTGAGCATGGGCAAGGACTTGGAAGAGCTGGAAAAGACGACCAAACTCATACTTGACCATGAGTTGGCCCAGTTGCGAGCGTTGTCCGAGGCCGTTGCGGCCTGCCGGGCTGGATTGGCGGAACTGGGTCAGGCCCAGTCAAAGCGCGCTGTCACATTGGCGCAGAGCGGGGGAGCCGATGATGCCGCCTACCTGACCGGGCGCGATGGCGTCTGGCAGAAGTGGCTGCAAGACGAACGTTCACGGCGGCAGGCCGAGGTGGCACGGGCTTTGGCCGATCTCGAAGCGCAGCGGCTTGTTGCCCGGCGCGCATTTGGCCGTGCCGATGCCTTTCGCGAAATCAAGGCGCTGGACGCAGCCGAACGGAAACGAAATGGCCTGCGCCGCGATGCGCCGTTCGGAATCGGGTGAAAATGTGCGCTTGATGTCGTGTCTGCGCGGAGCGAATTATCAGATGTCCTGGCGAGCGATGTCCGTGATCAGCACATCCCGCACGTCGCTGCCCAGAACGCCTTGCGCAACCTCGCGCAGAGCCGTCCGCAGGGTGCGCATGTTTGGGCCTGCCGTGAAGGCCCCATCAAATCCACCAGCATTCGCATGATCGAACAAGGCCTGAAGGAACATGTCCCGAAGTTTCGGCTCGCGTTGATATACCGCCTCAGACCCGCCTGCGGGCACTTCAAGGCTGAGCGAAAGGACGACGAGGGCCGCGATGCGGCTTTCGTGCACGACGGGGATGACGAACTGGTTGTTCATCTTCACGAAGTCGGTGTCACCTTCGACTTGTGACGGTGCTTCCGGGGTCGCCGGGGCGGCTGCACCTTCGGCCGCACAGTCACACGAGCAGCTGTCGGCCAGCGCCTCTTCCGGGGCTGCCGGCCGCAGGGCGAGGCCCGCGCCGATGCCGGCGGCCAGTCCCACCAGAACGATCAGAAGTGGAATCAGTCGGCGCATTGGAACCCCTAGAACGGCAAAACCATGTCGGTAATCTGCTGGCCATAACGCGGCTGCTGCACATCGGTAATCTGGCCGCGCCCCCCATAGGAAATGCGCGCCGACGCGATCTTGTCGTAGCGGATTTCATTCTGCCGCGAGATATCGGCGGGCCGCACATAGCCGGTAACCAGAAGCTCCCGCAGTTCATAGTTAACTCGAACTTCCTGGCTCCCCTGGATCTGCAAGACACCGTTGGGCAGGGTGCCGACGACCGTGGCGGCGATCCTGAGCGTGAGCTTTTCGTTGCGTGACGTGGTGCCGGTGCCTGTCGACGTGCCGGTTGAGCTGGTCGACACGCCGGGCGTGAGATCCACCTGCGCAAGCGGGCCAAGCGTTTCGATCCCGAGGAGAGCGCCGATGGTCATCTCCTCCGAGCCGGTGCGTCCGCGCGACGAACTTGCCTTGACCTCGGCCTTGTCATCAATCTCGATCACCACGGTCAGGATGTCGCCGGCCTCCTGTGCGCGCCGGTCGCCAAGAAGAGATTGGCGGCCGGCGGTCCACAACGACGCATCATCAGCTTGCCGCCGCGCGGAGATGTCACGCGGGAGCGGCAGCGAACTCATGGCCTGGGATTCGCGCGAGCCGATCGTCTCGGTAAACCCGGGGGCGCGACCGAGATGATCCAGACGGTCTTCGCACCCGGCCAGAAGCAGCGCGATGGCGAACAGGGAAGGGGGCAGCAGGGCGTGCGACATGCGGTTTCTCAATTGGGGTCAATCGTGGCGGTGGCCGAACCGACGAGAACAAGCCCGTCCGATCGGACCCGACCGGATATGGTTTGGCGAGATTGGAGGTTCATCACCCGCAGGCGCTCACCCGCACCGGCCCGGCCAAGGGCGCGGCCCTCGGCGACAATTTCGAGCCCATCTTCCTGAAACAGGAGCAAGACGATTTGATTGCGCTCCACAAGCGCGGGCGGGCCGATTTCGGCCGGGCGGATTGGCCGTCCGGCATAGAGCGCAACGCGCGCTTCGCGTCCAATGACGTCATCAACCGACGTGAACGGGCCGTCTGTCTCGCCGTTGGTCACGCGCAGGTCGGCCAGCCCCAGTACGGTCTGCGCGCGAATTGTACGGGCCGCAACAACGGTTTCGGCCCCGGCCGGCGCGGCCAGACAGACAAGAAGCAGTGCGATTGAGGCGTGTTTCATCAGCGCACCTGTGTTGTCGCCGCGAGCATCTGGTCGGCTGCGGTGATCACCTTGGAATTCAGTTCGTAACCGCGCTGCGCCTCGATCAATTCGGTGATTTCCTTCACGGCGTCGACGGAGCTCTGCTCAAGGTATCCCTGTCGGAGCGTTCCAAGCCCGTTTCGCCCCGGCGTGCCGACAAGGGCGGGGCCCGAGGCTTCGGTCTCGATGAAATTGTTTGACCCGATCGCCTCGAGGCCCTTTTCGTTGGTGAACTGGACCAATGAGATCTGGCCGAGCAAGGAGGCCTGAACCTCGTCATTGAAATAGGCGTAGACCTCGCCGTCGGCGTTGATCGTGATCGCGCGGGTTTCAACCGGGATGGTGATTTCGGGCGCCACGGGAAATCCGTCCGATGTGACGATCTGGCCCTCACCGGTGCGTTTGAGCCCACCATCGCGGGTGTAGGCCGAGAGGCCCGATGGCAGGGTGATCTCGAAGAACCCCTTGCCCTCGATCGCGATGTCGAGATCGCCATTGGTCTGCGCCAGCGCACCTTGCTGGATTTCCATCGTGACCGCCGCCGGGCGAACACCGAGACCAAGCTGCACGCCGGTGGGCAGAACGGTGCCGTTCGTGGCGTTGATCGTGCCCGGTCGCGTCATCTGTTGGTAATGCAGGTCCGAGAACTCGGCCCGGCGGGCGTTGTAGCCGGTGGTCGACATGTTGGCGAGGTTGTTCGAGATCGTTTCAACCCGCATCTGCTGGGCCAGCATCCCGGTGGCTGCGATGTTCAACGCGCGCATGGTGGCTCCTTTCCTGATCTATTTCGCAAGCGACTGGATCACGCCGCGAATCCGCTCGTCTTCGCGCTCAAGGAAGGCTTGGCCCTGCTCGTAGGCGCGCTGAATTTCAATCATTCTGGCGATTTCGCCGATCGGGTTGACATTCGACTGTTCGAGATAGCCTTGCAGGATCCGCGCATCACCGCTCACCGGGTCCGCACCGCCGGGGCTTTCGAAGCGCACGCCGTCGTGGTGGCGCAGGTCATTTGGATCGCGGGGCAGCCAAAGGCCGATCTCCGCCAGCAGTTGGCCATCGGCCGACATCGTGCCGTCCGAGGCGACCGCGATGGACTGCGCTGCCGCCGGCACAAACAACGGCGCGCCGCCGGCATCGAGCAGCCGGTAGCCATCAAGTGTGACAAGTTCGCCCTGGGGCGAAGGCGTGAAGGCGCCGGCGCGTGTGAGCATCGGCCCGTTGGGCCCCTCGACCATGAAAAAGCCCTCACCTTCGATGGCGAGATCAAAGGTGCCGCCCGTCTCGTCGAGCGGAGCCTGGTCGAGCCGCGTGTCGCGTACGTTCGCGGTCGCCATCGAAAGCGATGGATCGCCCGGCGCCAGCGCCTGCACAAATTCCGAGAAAATAACGCCCTCGCGCCGGTAACCGGTCGTTGAGGCGTTCGCGATATTGTTGGCCACGGCGCGCATTTCGGACATCAGGCCGGATTGCCGGGTCAAGGTGGTGTAGATCGCGTTGTCCACCCTATCCTCCGGCAATCAGGGGCACGATTGTGCGGGTGAAAAAGCCGGTCAACGTATCGGTCATGAACCCCATCGAGAGCCAGAAAACCGCGAGCATGGCCGCAGCCTTCGGGACAAAGGTGAGAGTCATTTCCTGGATTGAGGTGAGCGCCTGAAACAGGCCCACGATCACACCTGTCACGAGAGCGACGGTGAGCACCGGCATCGAGATCAGCACCGCGTTCCAAAGGCCCGCCCGTAACGTGTCGTAGAAGATGATTTCGTCCATGGTCAGACCGGCATCCTGAGGATTTCCTGATAGGCCTCGACGACCTTGTTTCGCACCGTCACCGCCGTTTCCACAGCGAGTTCGGTCTGGGCCAGGGCTTCGACCAGTGCATGAGGATCGGCGTCGCCGGTCAGTGCCGCCTTGGCGACTTGTTCTCCTTGCTCGAGGGTCGCGGCGAAATCCCCCGCCATTTTGGCGAAGGTTTCGCCGGCCCCGTTCCCCGCCGGAGCCTTTGGCGCCGTCGCGGGCCGCGTCGCCGCATATCCCTGTGCGGCCAATGACGATTTCACGTCCATTCAGCCCTCCTATTTCCGGAGCAAATCGAGCAGGTTGCGCGACATTTGCCGCGTCTGCTCGAAGATCTTGAGGTTCGCCTCATAACTGCGTTGCGCTTCGCGCGCGTCGGCGATCTCGACCACCAGATTGACATTCGATCCCTCGTAATAGCCGGTGTCATCGGCGAGGGGATGCGAGGGGTCATAGACCTTTGTGAGGGGGGTCTGGTCGAGGTGCACCGGCCCGGTGTCGACGAGGCCGGTCTGACGGCCGCCCTCAACGTCAGGCGTGAAGGCCACGACTTTGCGCCGGTACCCCGGCGTGTCGGAATTGGCGATGTTTTCCGAGGTGTGGCGGAGCCGATTGGCCTGGGCCTGCATGCCGCTCATCGCGGTTTTGATCGATGACAACAGATCGCTCATGACTACCCCCTGCCGCCGACGGCCGTCCGCAGGATCTTCATGGCGGAGCCATAGACCGCGAGAGCGCGGTCGTGATCGCTCTTGGCGCGCGCGGCGGCGAACATTTCCTGCTCGACGGAGACGTTGTTGCCATTCGGGGCGGCGGCGTCCGGGCGGTAGACCGTGGTGGCGGTCGGGGCATTGGCCTGCCTGCCATCAAAGCCGTGCCCTGGGCGCGTGGCGCGCAGCGCGTCTTCGGTCGATGCGCGGTAGGTTTGACCGAACTCCGCGATATCACGGGCGCGATAGCCGGGCGTATCGGCGTTCGCGACGTTTTGTGCAATGACCGATTGGCGCGCCGCGCCATGCCTAGCAAGCGCTTGCGCCATCGAAAAGATTTCAAGTTTCTCGAACATCGGGGCTTCTCCCACGACCAGCGTTCAACCAAGGCTTAACCCTGATTCCTTTAGAAACGGTTTCAGAGCTCGGAACCGAGGAGAAAAAGATGATTCAGGTTGGGTTTGAAATGGTCGCCGCCGAGATCGCCGCGATTGCGCCGGCGCATGACGTGGGCCGCGTGGCGCGGATCGGCCGCGGAACCATCGAGGTCTCGGGATTGGGGCACGTGGCGGCGCAGGGCGATATTGTCGAGATCGACACGCCGGGACAAGCGACGCGTCGGGGCGAAGTGCTGAACCTCGCGCAAGACCTGATCACCGTTTTGCCCGATGGCGATATTGAAGGGTTGCAAATCGGCGCGGCGGTCAGCCTGCTGGGTTCGAGCCAGATCGCCCCGGACGATAGTTGGATCGGTCGGGTGATCGACCCGATGGGGGCAGCCCTCGATGGGCGTCCGATTTTCCGCGGTGCGCAAGTTCGGCCCCTGCGAGGCGCGCCCGTGAACCCGACCGAGAGGCGGGTTCTTGGCGCGCGTCTCGAGACCGGGTTGGCGGTTTTCAACACGCTGCTGCCGATCGTGCGCGGCCAGCGGATCGGGTTGTTCGCCGGCTCGGGGGTGGGCAAATCGACGCTGCTGGCAAAACTCGCCCGTGGCCTGCACGCGGACGTGGTGGTCATCGCGTTGATCGGCGAGCGTGGACGCGAAGTGCGGGAATTCGTCGAGCGCGTGCTTGGGGCTGAAGGGATGCGGCGCGCGGTTGTCGTCGCGGCGACGTCGGATCAATCCCCCCTGATGCGAAGGCGGTGCGGCTGGGCGGCCATGGCGGTTGCCGAGCATTTCCGCGACCAGGGTCGGCACGTGTTGTTTCTGGCCGATTCGGTGACCCGGTTCGCCGAGGCGCACCGCGAGATCGCACTGGCCTCCGGCGAGGGTGGCAGCCTGCGAGGGTTTCCGCCCTCGACGGCGCACCAGATCACGGCATTGAGCGAGCGGGCCGGGCCGGGCACGGGCACTGCGGGCGACATCACGGCGGTGTTTTCAGTGCTGGTGGCGGGCTCCGACATGGAGGAACCGGTCGCTGATATCCTTCGCGGGGTCCTTGACGGCCACGTCGTTCTGGATCGCAAGATTGCCGAACGCGGTCGGTACCCGGCGATCGATCTCTTGCGGTCGGTCAGCCGGGCCCTGCCGGGCGCGGCGAGTGAGGCGGAGAATACGCTGATCTCGGCTGCGCGGCAGCGGCTCGGGGCCTATGACCGGTCGGAGATGATGATCCGGGCGGGGCTGTATGCCTCGGGCACCGATCCGGATCTGGATGCGGCGATCGAAAGCTGGCCCAAGTTGGACGCATTCCTCGCAGAGGACGAGTGGGAAAACACCGCCGCCAGCTTTCGCAAGCTGGCGGCCTGCCTGACAACGACGGAACCTGTGGGTGCGTCCGGGAAGTCCTAGTGACATTGATCGCGTTCGGTGCATCGCGACCCGGGTTTGCGGGTCGCATGAGAAATCGCACCGGGCATTCAGCGATCGCCGAGCAACATGAGGGCAATTCCGGCAGGCGACATCGACGCGGTGCCGGCTTCGATCTGGGCACGGGCCAAAAAGAGCCGGTTGAGCCGGTCGCGTGCGTCGGGATCGGAAAACTGGTCAACCTCGCCGTTTCCGAACAGGGTTTCGGTCCGTTCCCGGAAGATCGAGAGCTGCACGTCGACGTCCAATGCGGCCATCGTTGACGGAAGCCCGAGCGCGACCTCGAAAACCCTGCGCAGAGGTTCATTCCCCATCACCGAGAACCACTTGCCGTCGGCCGTGTTGTCACGCGCGGTAATGTCCGTGATATCCCGTTCGAGCGCCATGGACAGGCGCAGGTCGTTGTTCTGCTGGCCGACGGCGATTTCGAACTGGCGTGTGCGATAGGCGTCGAGCAGTCGTGGGGCGAAGTCAGACAACTGCGTGTTCGGCGTGCCGAGGTCGAAGCCGAAAGCCCCGGACAATGCGGCGTAGCGCTTGTCGACCATTCGGTTGGCGAAACTTGCCGGGTCGAGTGTGCCCTCTTCGAGCACTTTCTGAATGAACGCCTTGTTCGGGGCGTCATCATCCAGCCCGAAGGCGCCCAGGGCAACTTTGAGAAGCCTGTAGTCGCCCACCAGGTCTTCGGCGGAGGTCACTTGGCCGATGTTACTCTCGAAATACGCCGCGTCACGTTCGATCTCCGGCGACGCATCGAAGGCCTCTTGCTGTGTGTCCTGCGTGCGCTGCAGAAAGGCCCAGCCGGCCATTCCGGAAAATGGGACGATCGGCTGGTACGCCATCTCTCACGCCTGCTGGGCGGCCGCAAGCAGCCGTTCTTCGCGCGGAAGAAGGGCACGCAGAGCCTTGAGCGCCTGATAGATCTGGTCTCCCATGATGGCGTCGGTTGCCGTCTCGAGCAGACTGCGGCTGTCATGGTCGTTGAGCACTTGGCTGAGTTGCTCGACCCCGCGCAGAAGCTGCATGCGGGCTTCATCCTTGTCGGCGTCCCCCGAAAGCACGAGTTGCGCGATGTAACACACCCGCCGCACAGGCGTATTGACTTCTTCTGGGTGGATCGCATCCCTCAGACGCAGGATGTTAGCGTTGGGTGTGACGATCGACAGCCGTGAGCGCCGATCACCGTTTTCAATCACCGCACCGTTGATCAGGACCCGTTCGCGAGGCCCAAGTTTGAGGACCAATCCGCTCATGTTGCCTCCGAGGTGCCACGCAGCCCGCGCATGATTGCGGTGTTGATGTCGACAAGCGCATCGACGTCGTCCTCTCCGCGCAAAATCTTGCTGGTGTGAATGGTGGTGAACTGCGCGAGGAAGAAAATCCGCGCCCGCAGCTCCCGGGGCAGAGCGTTTTCCTGCTCGGCGACATCTGCCGCGAGCATTGTCCATAGCCGGCGGTTCTCATGCAGCGCGGCGGCCAGGTGCGCAAATCCGGCGGTGCCGCCGTCGGCAGCCGTTTTCAGCCGATGGGTGACACGGGCGAAGGCGTCGTATTCGGTGCTGCGGGGAGTTCTGATCGGGGCCTTGTTTTGGGCGTAAGCAGTTTCGGCCATGTTGAGGGTGGTCACGGGGGATCCTTCCGGTCGCGTATGATGTCACGTCATTCAGTCGGGTGGGGCACCATTTCTGGCGCCCCACGCCGGGGTTGTGTTACCGGAAGAGCGACAGGATGTTCTGCGGCGCCTGGTTGGCGATCGAGAGTGCCTGCGTGCCCAGTTGCTGCTGGACTTGAAGTGCTTGCAGGCGCGCGGAGGCAGCCTCCATGTCGGCATCAACCAGGGACCCGATCCCCGCCTTCAACGAATCCGACAGCTTCGAGATGAAATCGCTCTGGGTTTCGACCCGTCCGGCGACGGATCCGAATGCTGCAGCGGCATCAATCGAGGTGTCGATCAATGTCTCGATATTGTCGAGTGCCGCGGTGGCGCCCGAGTCCGTCGTGACATTGATACCGCCAAGACCGAACAGGCCGCCCGATGCTGTGCCCCCGGCTGCGCCGACCACGCTGAAGCTTTGGCTGGTGCCATCGTTGTCGACCTTCAGCATCCACTGGCCCGAGGAATTTTGCGCCACCTGGGTGGTGATGCCGCTCGCGCCCGCGGCGTCAACCGCGGCTTTCAGGCCGCGCGCCACATCTTCGAAGTTCTCGCTCTGGCCGGCAACATAGGTGTAGGTATCGGACCCGACGGTGACACGATAGCCGTCTCCCTCGTTGACCGTCGCGCTGGCGGAGAACGTCACGTTCTCTGCCCTTTCGCCGATCGAGGCGCCCGAAAGCGTCACCCCCGTGCCGGCACCGTTCTTGAGGGCGGCCAGCGACACGTCTTCGAAGGCACGGGTCGAGGCGATTGTCACGACGTTGCTCGAGACACTGGCAGAAACGCCCTCCAGGCCAAGCGCATTGATCGCATTGTTGATCGAAAGCGCGGCTGCGTCCTGGTCGCCGGTGATGTCGCCGGCGCTGAAGCTGACCGTCGACCCCCCGACCGTCACACTGAACGCATCGCCCGAGACATCCGCATCGGTCGCGATGGTGAGGGTCTGAGAATTGGCGGTGTTGACGACGGCGGCGGCCGATGCAGTGGCATTGGACGAAAGGCTGGTGCCGGAGCCGTAGGTGCCCGCGCTGGTGGTCAGGTCCTGTCGGTTCACGGTGATATGCGACGCTGTCACGGTGCCGTTGGAGGCGCGGTCGAGCGACGCGAGCACGTTCACATCTTCGGTGCCGGAAACCATGTTGAGGCCGTTGAACTGGGCGGCGCCGACAACCGACGCAACCTGGTCGCGCAGAGCAGAAATATCGGTCTGCAGCTTGGCCCGGTCGACGTTCTGTTCCTGTGACGCAACGATCTTGCCTTTCATCTGGGTCAGCAGGTCGGTCACGGTTTCGGATGCCTGGCGGGCCACGGCGATGGTCGATTCCCCCAGCGCGAGGCTGTCGGAGATCGCCGAGAAGCCGTTCACGTCGGCCTCCATGACCTTCGAAATCGCCCAAACCGCCGAATTGTCTTTCGCCGTCGCGACGGCTTTGCCGGTTGAAATCTCGTTTTGGGTCTTGGCGAGGTTCGAGTTGATGCTCTTGAGCGTCTGCAGCGCCACCATCGCGCTTGAGTTCGTCAGAATGCTGGACATGTAGTCGGTTCCTTTGATCAAGTAGCGCCGTTTGCGCCGGTTAGGATGTCCGCCCGAACGGGCATTTTCAGAGCCATTCTGACCTCTGCGGATCGTGACCTTCCCAATCCGCGCCACCCCCTCAGGATGCACCGGCACCCTGCGGCCAAATTGTCTAAGGAACAGTGAAAGCGCGCCTGCCGTTTGTGTCGGATTTTATGCGAACCCGGCAGATTGTGCTGTCAGGCGCGGTGGTTGATCCCGGTTGTCCGCCGGGGCTCGATCTCGGCGGTGGCCCCATCGCGATGATAGGTGCGATTCGGGGCTGGTCCCGACTTGATCATCGCGAGACGGTCCCGCGCGGCGCGGACACCGAGCGCGGCGGCGGCAAGGAGCCCCTGGTTACGCTGCGCCTTTTCGCGCAAATGCTCCAGACGCGCCGCCGATGGTCCAGCGTCGGCGAGCGTCGCGATGAGGCTCTCCTTTTCGCGGGCGATCCGCGCAAGGTCGGAAAGGTTGCCCGCGAGAAGCGCGGTGTGCTCGCGCGCAAGCAGCCGATCGAGTGCGGCGGTGCGCGAGGCTGGCTCAAACAGCGCCATCATCGATGTCCTTCATGGCCTCGAACAGGCTTTGCGCAAGCCCGATTCCGCCGGATTGAACCATCGCGCGGGCTTGCTCCAGCCGAAGAAACGAGGCGAATTGATCTTCACCCACACCGCCGCCGAATGCTGTCGGGCTTTCCCCCAGCCCCGCGGACTTTAGCATCTCGGACAGGAAATTCGCTTCCAACTCGCGCGCGGCATCCATCAAGGCGGCATCATGCGTGCCCTGTGCGGCCTTGCTTGGCGGGGGTGCCGGGGTGGGCGAGAGCGGCAAAAATGGCGTCATTTCCGAATCACTCGAATTGTGCGGACATGCTGCATCCTCACCCGCTGCGGTAAAGAATTCGGTAATGCCTTTCTGCGAAGTTGCGGGCCACGGAGTCAGAACACCCGGATCGAAACATGCACATGCCGCTTTTCGCGTTTACGCCCCTCCCGACGGAGGAGACGTGTCATTCGCCGAACCTGGCCGGGCAGCCCGTCGAGGCCCCGGGGTTCCCCGAGGTTTTCGAGAATGGCATCGAATTCGTCTTGCCATCGCAGGAGATGCCGGCAGAGGCCCCGTCAACCGGTCCTGTTGCGGAGCTCGTGACCAGTCAACGGGTGGAGGCCACAGGTCTTGCGGGGATCGCGGATGTGCAGATCCGGCAGGATGCAGGGGTGCTGATCGACGATGCAGGGGTGCTGATTGACCAGGAAACGACGGCCTTTGCTGGCCGCGACGTTGTCGCCGGTGGGGATATTGCAACCGCTGCGGGGCGTGCAGAACCCGGCCTTGGGGCCTTGGCCCCGTCCCAACCGAAGGTGGACACCACGCAGGCAGATCCTTTGGATGTGCCGCCTGAACAAGACCAGCAAAGTCTTGTCCACCTTGTCCAGGCCGAAGCCGGCGACGAACCGGCGCAAGATCCGGACCTGCATGAACCCGCCTTGCGCCCGGCCATCGACATGAGCGCACGCAACGTGGCGCCGATCGGGGGCTATGGTATGGCGCCGGCAGTCGGGATAGGCGCGGCGCCGGTCATGGAGATCCGCCCGGCGTCGGACACGATGACAAGCACGACGCCGACCGCGGAAATGGAGAAGCGCACGACGCCCACCGCGGAAACGGAGAAGGGCGCGGCGCCCGCCGCGAAAGTGGACAAGGGCGCGGCGCCGGGCGCACAGAAAAGCGCGGCGCCGGACGCAGAGGTGGAGGCCAACGCGGCGCCGGCCCGGGAAATTGACGCCACCGTGCCGGCAGGGACACCGCCGCTGCCTGCCGCCCCCTTGTCGGGGGGGGCAAGCGTCGCCGGGTCGTCGGACGCAGGCCAGAACCTGACCAGGGAAACTCAGCCCGAACGCCCAACAATGCCTGAACCGGGGGAGGTGGCGGCATCCGCGGCGCGCCAACCAGTCCCCGGCACGGCAAACTTGCCGCCACCGGACGGGTCGGCCCGGGCTTTGAACGAGGAATTCGGTGCTGCTCCCGCCGAGGCAACCGCCGCGCGGAGGGAAGGTGGCGCCGCGGCGCAGCCGGACGGATCTCGCCAACGGCCCGCCTCGGCGAGATCACGCAACCAGGTCACCGGGGCGCCTGCGCCTGAGCAGGATCACGAAACGCCGGCGGCCTCGATGTTGAAGCCAGCGCGACAGGATCTCCGTAGTGCCGAGATCCCGCAAGATCACCCGTCGTTGAACCCGCCGTCCCGCGATCATGGCTCGCCCGAAACGGTGACGGAGACGACGCCGGCGCCAACGTCACGACCCTCGCCGCGCAGGGTTGTCTACGGCACTGTCGAATCGCGGGCGACCGCACCCCTGGAACTGCCGACCTCGAAGCCCAAAGAACCAGCGCCGCGCATGCCGGGCGCCGATGTGCCCGCATACAAACCGGAAGCGCCCCAGCCGTTCACCGTCCAGGCCTCCGTGCCGCCAGACCAGCCCGGCGAAGGTCAGCAAGATCCCGATGATCGAGGTGCCGGCAGGATTTCTGCGGCAGGGCAACAAAATGCGCAATCTCAGCCGTGGCCGAGCGCGACGGCCGGGGAAAAGCCCCTCGCAGACCCCGTCGCCAGCTTCGTCGCAAAGGGGCCGCGCGAAACCGGCTCTGCCGTGCCATTGCAAGACCTATCGGATGTCTCGAACACGTCCCAACAGCCGGCGACGGTGCGCGGGCCGGACCGAGTCGAGGCTGCTGCGCAGGCGGTGAACAGCCAAAAATCGGCCCCACCCTTGCCATCGGTCGCGGCCAGCGACGACGGCATCAGGGTTGACGCTCGGCGACGTCGGACGCGCGTCGAAGACCCCGATACCGACAAAACGGGCGGGCAGATGAGCGAAACGGAGCGCCAGCCCGGCCGCGCGGAACGATTGCCGGCAGACGGGAAACCGGGTGCGACGACCATGTCACCGCCACCGGAGCGCCCGCATCTCATCGAGCGCGCGGTCGCGGCGCCCGTTCCCGACAACGCCCCCGTCCGGGGCGAGGCGCCAGCGCGCGAGGCCCCCATTCCTGCCCCCCCGATCGCGCCCGTCACGCGGGAGGCGCCAGCCGCGGTCCGGGCGCCGGAGGATGCGCCCCGTGCCGTGGCGACGGATGCCCCCGCGGGCACGCCAGACCCTGAGCCGCGCCTTGGCGATCCGGACGCGCGGTTCGGCGATCTGCCGGCGTTTCAGCCTCGGCCGGCGCCGGCGCACGTCAACCCGGTGGATCAGATGCCGCCACCGCGGCATGACCAAGGCCGAAGTGTCGCGCTCCAGATCGCCGACGTTGTCCTGGCCTCTGGTGATCGCGCCATGGAACTTCGGCTGCAACCTGAGGAATTGGGACGGGTCAGCCTGACGATGAGCCAGGATTCGGGCGGTCTTTCGGTCTCCCTCGCAATTGAACGTCCGGAAACCCTTGAGCTGGTTCGCCGCCATATCGACACGCTGGCTTCCGAACTGCGTCGACTTGGCTATGGCAATGTCACCTTCGCCTTCGATGGCGGCGGCTCCGGGCCGGGTGGACAGCGTTCGCCCGCGCCTGCGATCGCTGGCGAGCCGGACGGCTCTGGCATGCCGGCATCGCAGGAGCTCGTGCGGGCAGACATGGCCGCGCCGACCTCCCACGCTCGCCATCCGCGCGCCGGCATGGATCTTCGAATGTAACAAAGGAGACGGATATGGACGTGTCTTCCGCCACCAATCCGCAAACGGACGTCGTTTCAAGATCGACCCCCACGCCGGAGGCGACCCCTGCGGGGACGTTGATCTCGTCAGACTTCGAGACCTTCTTGAAAATGCTGACAACGCAAATGGAAAACCAGGATCCGTTGAACCCGATGGAAAGCACGGATTTCGCGGTGCAGTTGGCGACCTTCTCCGGCGTTGAACAACAGGTGCGCACGAACGATCTGCTCAACGCGATGAGCGGCCAGCTCGGCGCCATGAATATCTCGGATCTCGCCGGCTGGGTCGGGATGGAGGCGCGCGCTGCCACCGCGGCGCGGTTTGACGGGGCACCGCTCACCTTGCATCCCGATCCGGCCAGCGGTGCGGAACAAACCTTCATCATCGTGCGCAACGCTGAAGGCAGCACCGTCGATCGCATCGAGATCCCGGTTTCCGACGCCCCCCTGCAATGGGCGGGCAAAACGACGGGCGGCAGAACGCTTCCCCCCGGCGATTACAGTTTTCAGCTGCAAAGCTTGTCAAACGATAAGGTGATCGGTGAGACGCCGATCTCGGTCTTTTCTGAGGTGACGGAAGCCCGGCTCGAGAACGGCGAGACCGTTCTCGTCCTTGCAAGCGGAGCGAAAATTCCGACCTCGGATATCGAAGCCCTGCGCCGCCCCGCCGACGGGCCGTGAGCGCATGCTTGCCGTTGCGGATGTGCGGGCCTAGCCTTGCGCGGGGCTGACAAGGGGTCGACGTGCCGCAACAAGACGATGAGCAGCGCCGGCGTGGCAGCGCCGCGCCGGGGTTCCCGCCGGAAGCGCTGGTGGCGTATTGGACCGGGGCCCACCCCGTTCTTCCCGCGCACGCACGCTGGACCCCGCTTCGCGGTGGGCGCACCAACAGGATCTGGCG
The DNA here is from genome assembly GCA_024763335.1 of Paracoccaceae bacterium. Lineage (GTDB taxonomy): Bacteria > Pseudomonadota > Alphaproteobacteria > Rhodobacterales > Rhodobacteraceae > Sinisalibacter. Next base: position 29,624 of record JANTFS010000002.1, read on the forward strand.
CGTCGACGGCGCGGGCAGCAGCTTCGTCGTCAAGCTGTTTCAGGCGCGCGGCGACACGCCCCTGTTCGCCAATGACCCGGGCGCCGAAGCCCGTGCGCTTGCGGCGCTGAGCCAGACCGGTCTGGCGCCCGAACTGGTCGCGACGGGGAAAAGCGCGGTGGGCGCGAGCCTTGTCTACGCGCATGTGCCCGGGCGGGTCTGGCGGCCATCCGACGGCGTGGGTCGGATTGCCCGCGCTCTGGCTGCGATCCACCGCCATCCGGTGCCACCATCGATCGACAGCGTTGATGCCTCGGCGGAGGCGTTGTTGCAGCAGGGCCGCCGCATCTTGGCGGGGATTGGTCCGGCGGGGCGCGCCCTGGCCCGGCGTGAACCGGTGCCGCCGCGCGCCGTTTCTCCCGCGCGGACCGTGTTTCTCCACGGCGATGCGACCGCCGGCAATGTGCTTGTGCAGGGCGCGGATACCACCTTCATCGACTGGCAATGCCCGGCCCGCGGAGACCCGGTGCTTGATCTCGCCGTTTTCCTGTCCCCGGCGATGCAGGCGATTTCAGGAAACCGGCCGCTTTCGGAACCCGAGGAACGCGAATTTCTTGCGGCCTACGGCGATGCGGGGGCGGCGAAGCGCTATCGCGCGCTGGCGCCGATCTTCCACTGGCGCATGGCGGCCTATTGTCTCTGGCGTGCATCCCGCGCAGACCGCGGCTATGCCGAGGCCGCGGCGCTGGAAACCGCCCGGCTTACAGCAGTGAGGCAATCCACACCGCGGCAAGCGTGAAGCCGCCACCGAGCGTGAAATACCCCAACGCGCGCAGGGGCCGGTGTTTTTGCGGCGGCGCCTCTTTGTGGGATTGCCGGATCAGGGCGGTCTCGACCATTTGCGGCAGGCGGGGCCCGAAGCGGGAAAGAATGCGGGCCGTGCGGGTGAGATCACGCACAACGGCGCGGGGCCCGATCGAGTTGGCGATATAGTCCTCCACCACCGGCTGAGCCACTTCCCAGATGTTCATGTGCGGGTTCAGCGACCGCGACACGCCCTCGACCACCACCATCGTGCGTTGCAGCAGGATGAGTTCGGTGCGGGTTTGCATCCCGAACCATTCCGTCACTTCAAACAGGTAGTGCAGAAGCCGCCCCATCGAAATCCGCGAGGCGTCCATGCCGAAGATGGGCTCTCCAACCGCTCTGAGCGCCTTGGCGAATTCCTCGACGTCCTGGTCGGCGGGCACGTAACCGGCCTCGAAATGCACCTCGGCCACGCGTTTGTAGTCGCGGTTGATGAAGCCGTAGAGGATCTCGGCATAGACCCGGCGGGTGTATTCGTCGATCCGGCCCATGATGCCGAAGTCCAGCGCGACGATGTCGCCGTTCTGCGCGATCTTGAGGTTGCCCTGGTGCATGTCGCCGTGGAAAAACCCGTCGCGCAGGGCATGGCTGAGAAACAGCTGCAGCACCCTGTTGCCAAGCGCTTCCATATCGTGACCGGCGGCCCGGATGCGCTCGACCTCGTTGGCCGGGATGCCCTCGCCCCAACCCAGCGTCATCACCCGCCTCGACGACAGGCCCCACTTGACCTCCGGCACGATGAAACCGGCATCGCCCTTGGTGTTCTCGCCGAACTCGGACGCCGAGGCGCTTTCAAGGCGCAGATCGAGCTCGCCCATCACGACGCTTTCGAAATGCGCCACCACGTCGGACGGGCGCAAGCGGCGCGACGAGGGCAGCAGGAGCTCCAGCACAGAGGCGGAAAAATGGAACGCATCAAGGTCTGTGCGGAAGGCGCGCTCGATTCTCGGGCGCAGAACTTTCACCGCGACGTCTTCGCCCGTCTCGGCGATCCGCGCCCGATGAACCTGCGCGATGGAGGCGGCGGCAATGGGTTCGGAGAAGTCCGAGAATACCTCGTCCACCTTGATGCCGAGTTCGGTTTCAATTGTCTTGCGGGCGATCTCGGTGGGAAAGGGCGGCAACTTGTCCTGCAGATACATGAGCTGCATCGCAAGATCGTCGCCGACAACGTCAGGCCGGGTCGAGAGAATCTGGCCGAACTTGATGTAGGCCGGGCCGAGGGCGGTGATGGCACGGGTGATCGGCGGAAGCGACGGATCGCCGCGTTTGCCGAGGAAGGCAAAGGTCCAGCTGACAACGCTGGCGGCGGTGCGCAGAAGCGGCGGCGCGTCCATCGCGTGCAGCACCTGCCCCAGCGCGCCGGTGCGCGCGAAGGTTGCCCCGGTGACGACGAGCCGCCAGATGTTGTGCGGTCCGCGCATCAGATTTTCCAGCCGGAGTGCAGCGCGGCAATGCCCATCGAGAGGTTGCGGTAGCTGACGTTCTCGAAGCCCGCATCGCGGATCATCGCGGCAAAGCGCTCCTGGTCCGGGAACTTGCGGATCGATTCGACGAGATACTGGTAGCTGTCGGCATCGTTGGCGATGAGCTTGCCCATGCGCGGGATCACGTTGAACGAGTAGAGGTCATAGGCCTTCTGCATCAACGCGTTGGGGATTTGCGAAAACTCCAGAACCATCAGCCGCCCGCCCGGCCGCAGCACCCGGAAGGCTTCGCTGAGCGCATCCTCGATCCGGGTGACGTTCCGGATGCCGAAAGAGATTGTGTAGACGTCGAAGGTATTGGCCTCGAAGGGCAGGGCCATGGCATCGCCCACCACCCAGTCGAGGCTCTCCGCCATCTGCCCGGCTTCGGCGCGTTTGCGCCCCTCGACCAGCATGCTCTCGGTCATGTCGAGCACCGTGGCATGTGCGCCGGGCGCGCGCTCCAGAAACCGGAACGAAATGTCGCCCGTGCCCCCGGCCACGTCGAGCAGTTTCTGCCCCGGCCGCGGCGCAAGCCAGTCCATCATCGCGTCTTTCCACACCCGGTGGATGCCGACGCTCATGACATCGTTCATGATGTCGTATTTCGAGGCGACGTTGGTGAACACCCCGTGCACCATGCCGGCCTTTTGATCTTCCTCGACGGTCTGGAACCCGAAATGCGTGGTTTTCTTGTCGGAGGCGCTCATGGATACTTGCCCAATCATGGAAACTGCTTCCTCTTATAGCGCCCGTGGGGGCCGCACAATGGAGAGGGGAAGCCGAGTGCCTGAATTACCCGAAGTCGAGACGGTTCGTCGCGGGCTGGAGCCGGTCATGGCCGGCCATGTCATCGCGCGCGCCGAGGTGCGCCGCGAGGGGCTGCGCTGGCCATTCCCCGACAGGATGGCCGAGCGGCTCACGGGCGCGCGGGTCGAGCGCCTGCGGCGGCGATCGAAATACATTCTGGCAGACCTCGACAGCGGTGAAACCCTGCTCATCCACCTCGGCATGTCGGGGCGGATGCTGATTTCGGGAACCAGCCTTGGCGCGTTCCACCATGAGCACCCCACGCCCCAGAAGCACGACCACGTCGTGCTCGAAATGGATGCGGGCGCGCGGATCACCTACAACGACGCGCGCCGGTTCGGGGCGATGGATCTGTTCCCGACAGGCGACGACGCGGCGCACCCGCTTCTGGCCGGGCTCGGCCCGGAACCTCTGGGCAATGCGTTCAGCGAGACCAGTCTGGCGGCGGCCCTTGCGGGGAAGAACACGCCGATCAAAACGGCCCTGCTCGACCAGCACATCGTTGCGGGGCTTGGAAATATCTACGTCTGCGAGGTGCTCCACCGCGCCGGACTCAACCCGAAACGAAAGGCCGGCCGCATCTCGCAGGCCCGCGCCGGCGCGCTGGTTCCAATCATCCGCGACGTGCTCTCCGAGGCGATCGCGTCGGGCGGATCATCGCTCCGGGACTACCGTCAGGCGGATGGCGAGTTGGGGTATTTCCAGCATGCCTTTCAGGTCTATGACCGCGAGGGCGCCCCGTGTTTGCGAGAGGGATGCGGCGGCACGATCCGCCGCATCGTGCAATCCGGACGCTCGTCGTTCTATTGCCCGAAATGCCAAAGATGACTTGATCGCAGCCCGGAGACTCGCATAGGACTCGGAGCTTGACGGCACCGCAGAGGGAAGCCCCGCATGGCCTACAAGAACATCATCGTCGACATCGAAGATGGCGTCTGCCTGATCCGGCTCAACCGCCCCGACGCGATGAACGCGCTGAACCTGGAGCTTCTGCAGGAGCTGGGGATCGCGCTGGGAGAGGGGCAGAAAAACGACAAGGTGCGCGTTTGCGTGATCACCGGGTCCGAAAAGGCCTTCGCCGCCGGGGCCGACATCAAGATGATGTCCGAGAAGAGCTTTGTCGATGTTTTCACCTGCGATCTCTTCACGCCCGAGGAGGATGCAATCAAGCGGGTCCGCAAGCCGATCATCGCGGCGGTCTCGGGCTATGCGCTGGGCGGCGGGTGCGAATTGGCCATGATGTGCGATTTCATCATCGCGGCGGATAGCGCCAAGTTCGGCCAACCCGAGGTGAACCTCGGGGTGATGCCGGGGATGGGCGGATCGGCACGGCTGACCAAGCTCGTCGGGCGGTCCAAGGCCATGGACATGGCGTTGACCGGCCGAATGATGGGAGCCGAAGAGGCCGAACGCGCCGGGCTGGTGAGCCGCGTGGTGCCGGCGAAGAAACTCGTCGACGAGGCGCTCTCGGTGGCGCGCAAGATCGCGGAGAAAGGGGCGCTCAGCGTCATGGCGATCAAGGAATCGGTGAACCGGGCCGATGAAATGCCGCTCAAAGAGGCGCTGCTGTTCGAACGCCGGCTGTTCCATGCCCTGTTTGCCACCGAAGATCAAAAGGAAGGCATGGCCGCTTTCATCGAGAAGCGCGAGCCGCAGTTTCGTGATCGCTGACGGAACCGCTCATCGCGGACCCTGCCCGCTCTTCGCGAGGACGGGCGAACAGCCCCGGACGAGCGCCCCCCGATTCGGGGCTTCACAAGCCGGAAGAAAACCCGTATACGCCGCCCGATCATGCGTGTGAGGCCCGCCTTGGCCAGATGAAGCCGGTAGCGAACCCGGCCGGGTCGGTTTTGCCGCGCAATCGAAATTCAAGTGACCCGGGAAAGGGAACCGACCATGGCCAATTCGCCTCAAGCCAAGAAGCGCGCTCGTCAGAACGAACGCCGCTTCGCCGTCAACAAAGCCCGCCGTTCGCGCATCCGCACCTACCTGCGCAAGGTCGAGGAGGCCATTGCCTCGGGCGACAAGGAAGCCGCCGCCGCCGCGCTTCGCACGGCCCAGCCGGAAATCATGCGCGGCGTGACCAAAGGCGTGTTTCACAAGAACACCGCAGCGCGGAAAATGTCGCGCCTGTCGGCGCGGGTGAAAGCCCTGGGCTGACCCCGGCTTGGCAAAAATGCCACAAAGCGGCGCACCATGCGGTGCGCCGTTTTTTGTTTCCCGCGCGAAAAACCTGAGAAAAAATCGCATTCGTGCAACGGCCCCCGGATTCGTTTTTCGATTTCCCGAGTCAAGCGAATAGAACAGTTGCAGCACGTCACCGGCCGCCGCTAGTTTGCCCCTGCGATTCACGTCGCCGACTTGGGAAATCCCGGAGATTCAGGGCAAGGCGGGCCAAACCCGCCGCCGTGTCGCCGGGCGGAGCGATCTGAGGGGACGCTCCGAACGAACGAGACCATGCCGCCCGCATGCTGGATTGGGGAATCCGTCGTGTGGGGAGCGCGTGACCCGAAACGCGGGCAGCGTTTCGGCCGTTTCGGTGATTTCTCGATCGGCACACCAGTATCTTGGAGCAATCGCGCCCGTGTCATTGGGGAGATGCGGAGGGTAGCGAGGTCCGACGATCTGGACCAGAACGTGTTGACAGGGACAGGCCGCCGAACCGGTGGCCAGAAGCGGAACGGCGACGAGATGACGAACGAGATTTGGGTTCAGGTGCGGGATGTCCTTCGCCAGGAAGTCGGGCAAAGCAACTACCGCAACTGGATCGAACCGCTCGAGTTTGCCCAACTTGACGGCGGGGTGGCGACCTTTCTCGTGCCAACCAGCTTCATCGGGAACTGGGTCGAGCGCAATTTCGGCGACCGGATCCTGCACCACCTGCATAGCGCCGGCGCGCATGTGTCGCGGCTCGTCTTTTCGGTGTCGAGGATCACTGCCGCGCCGGATCCAAAGCCCGGGGCGGCGCCAGCACCGGCGCCCAAGCCAGCCGAGGCAGCGAAGGAAGATCTTCCCGGGGCGCCGCTCGATCCGCGCTACACGTTCGACAGCTTCGTTGTCGGCAAGCCAAACCAGCTGGCCCATGCGGCGGCGCGCCGCGTCGCCGAGGGGGGGCCGGTGACCTTCAACCCGCTGTTCCTCTATGGCGGGGTGGGGCTCGGCAAGACCCATCTGATGCACGCCATTGCCCACGAGATGCAGACCCGCGACCCGTCGCTCAAGGTGCTCTATCTCTCGGCCGAGCAGTTCATGTATCGCTTCGTGCAGGCCCTGCGCGAAAAGCAGATGATGGATTTCAAGCACCTGTTCCGCTCGGTCGACGTGCTGATGGTGGACGATGTGCAGTTCATCGCGGGCAAGGATTCGACCCAGGAAGAATTCTTCCACACGTTCAACGCGCTCGTTGACCAGAACAAGCAGATCATCATCTCCGGCGATCGCGCGCCGGGCGAGATGAAGGACGTGGAAGACAGGATCAAGAGCCGGCTGCAATCGGGCCTCGTGGTCGATCTGCACCCGACCGACTACGAGCTGCGTCTCGGCATCCTGCAAACCAAGGCCGCCCGCTATCGCGAACAATACCCCGATCTGCTCATCGCCGAGGGCGTTCTGGAATTCCTCGCCCACCGGATCTCCACCAACGTGCGGGTGCTCGAAGGCGCCCTGATGCGGCTCTTTGCCTTCGCCTCGCTGGTTGGGTACGAGATCACGCTGGAAAAGGCGCAGGATGCGCTGTCGGACATCCTGCGCGCGTCCGACCGAAAGGTGACGGTGGAAGAGATCCAACGCAAGGTGGCGGAACATTTCAACATCCGCATGTCCGACATGATCGGCCCCAAGCGCCAGCGCTCGATCGCCCGCCCGCGGCAGGTGGCGATGTATTTGTCGAAGGCGCTCACGACCCGCAGCCTGCCCGATATCGGCCGGCGTTTCGGCGGGCGCGACCACACCACGGTGATGCACGGCGTGCGTCGGATCGAGGCGCTGAAGGCGAGCGACACGCAGCTGGCGGAAGACCTCGAAATGCTGCGCCGCGCGCTCGAGGAATAGGCGCTCCGGGGGCCTTGACGCCCCTGCCAAACCGGCGGAAAGTCCAGAAAATCCTTGCGCGAGGCGGTGACCGGCCTATGGTCTCCGTCCCGGCATTTGTGTGGAGAGGGACATGAAGATTTCCATCGAACGCGCCGTGCTGCTGAAGGCCGTGGCGCAGGCGCAATCGGTTGTCGAGCGCCGCAATACGATCCCGATCCTCGCCAACGTGCTGATCGAGGCGGAGGGGGCGGATGTGAGCTTCCGCGCCACCGACCTCGATATCGAGGTGGTCGACCGCGTGCCGGCGATGGTGGAGCGGGCCGGCGCGACAACGGTCAGCGCGGTGATGCTGCACGAGATCGCGCGCAAACTGCCCGACGGGGCCACCGTGTCACTGGCGGCCGACGAGGCCAGCGGCCGGCTGGCCATCGAGGCCGGCCGGTCGAGCTTCTCGCTCGCCACGCTGCCGAAAGAAGATTTCCCGGTGATGGCCTCGTCGGAATATGCCGCGAATTTCTCCGCGCCCGCCCCGGTTCTGCGGCGGCTGTTCGACAAGTCCAAGTTCGCGATCTCGACGGAGGAGACGCGCTACTACCTCAATGGCGTCTACATGCATGTGGCCGAGGCCGAGGGCGGCCGGGTGCTGCGCTGCGTGGCGACCGATGGCCACCGGCTCGCGCGGATCGATGCCGATCTGCCGCCGGGCGCCGAGGAGATGCCGGGCGTGATCGTGCCGCGCAAGACGGTGGGCGAGCTGCGCAAGCTGCTTGACGACGATGAAGCACAGATTGCCGTGAGCGTGTCAGAGACGAAGGTGCGCTTCGCGACGCCCGAGATCACGCTGACCTCGAAGGTGATCGACGGCACCTTCCCCGACTACACCCGCGTGATCCCGACCGGGAACACCAAGAAAATGGAGGTGGACGCGCAGGAATTCGCCAAGGCCGTCGACCGGGTGGCGACGGTGTCGAGCGAACGCAGCCGCGCCGTGAAACTTCAGCTCAGCGAAGACAAGCTGGTGCTGTCGGTCAATGCGCCCGACGCCGGTGCGGCAGAGGAAGAACTGGCGGTGGCCTATGGCGACGAACCGCTGGAGATCGGCTTCAACGCGAAATACCTGCTCGAAATCGCCAGTCAGGTGGATCGCGAGAACGCGGTGTTCCTGTTCAACTCGGCGGGGGAGCCGGCGCTGATGCGCGAAGGCAACGACACCAGCGCGATCTACGTCGTGATGCCGATGCGCGTGTGACGAGCGCGAGGTTTTATAACTTTCGCGCCGCCTGCGGGGGCCTATTTCAAACTTTGCACGGGGCCTGCGGATGACGGGCCTCTTCCTGCGAGGGCTGACGCTCAGCCATTTCCGCTCGCACAAGCGCGCGGTGCTGGCGCTCGACGAACGACCGGTGGCGATCCACGGGCCGAACGGCGCGGGCAAGACCAACATCCTCGAAGCGGTCAGCCTGCTGTCGCCGGGCCGGGGGCTCAGGCGCGCCACGGCGGACGAGATCGCGCGCCGTCCCGAGGCGCTGGGCTGGAAGGTGACGGCGGTGCTCCAGAGCCTCAACCAACGCCACGAGGTGGAAACCTGGGCCGAGCCGGGCACGCCGCGGCAGGTCACGATCGACGGCAAATCCGCGCCGCAGGTGGCGCTCGGGCGGATCGCGCGGGTGGTGTGGCTGGTGCCGGTGATGGACCGGCTCTGGACCGAGGGCGCCGAGGGGCGGCGGCGGTTTCTAGACCGGATGGCGATGAGCTTCGAGCCGGGCCACGCCGAGGCGGTGCTGACCTACGAGAAAGCGATGCGCGAACGCAACCGGTTGCTGCGCGATGGGCAGGGCGACCGGCACTGGTATCACGCGCTCGAGGCGCAGATGGCGCGGGCGGGGGCGGAGATCCAGGCAAACCGGGATTACACCGTCGCGCGGCTGCTGTCGGCGCAGGCCGAAGCGCAAACGAGCTTCCCCGCGGCTCATCTGCGGGTGCTGCACGCGGACGGGGCCGATGAGGGCCCGGAGGGCGAAGAGGCGCTGGCGGCGGCGTTCGACGCGGGGCGCGGGCGCGATCTGGCGGCGGGGCGGACGCTTGCCGGGCCACACCGCGCCGATCTGGCGGCCGTCTACGCGGCCAAGGGCGTGGCGGCGAAAGACGCCTCGACCGGCGAGCAGAAGGCGCTGCTGGTGTCGCTCGTGCTGGCCAATGCCCGCGCTTTGGCGCAGGATTTCGGCGCGCCGCCGATCCTGCTGCTCGATGAAGTGGCCGCCCATCTCGACGCGGGCCGCCGGGCCGCGCTCTACGACGAGATCTGCGCCTTGGGCGCGCAGGCATGGATGACCGGAACCGGCCCCGAGCTATTTGCCGACCTGCGCGACAGGGCGCAAATCTTCGAGGTGCGCGACACCGGTGGAACGAGCGACGTCAGGGAGGTTGACGGATGACATTGCCAATGAACCGGGTGAATTTCATCACCCTTTGCGTGGCCGATCTGGGCCGGGCGCGGGCGTATTACGAGAAGCTTGGCTGGGAGCTGGACAGCGCCATGGACAAGGTTGCGTTCTACGCGATGCAGGGACAGGTATTCGGGCTGTTCACGCTCGATGGCCTCGCCGAGGAAACCGGCCTGCCGCGTGAGCTTCTCGGCACCGGCGCGACGACGCTGGCGCAGAATCAGCCATCGGAGGCGGAGGTCGACGCAGCCTTCGCCCACGCCGTCGCCTGTGGCGCCACCCCGGTGCGCGCGCCGTTCAAGACCGATTGGGGCGGCTATTCGTGCTATGTCGCCGACCCGGACGGGCACCTGTGGGAATTTGCCTACAACCCGTTTTCGCCGCTCGATGACGAGGGCCGTATCGCGTGACCATCGCGACGGCGGACCTTGCGCTCTATGCGCTGGCCATGGTGGTGCTGACGGTCACGCCCGGGCCCGTCTGGGTGGCGACGATCGCGCGCGCCTTGTCGGGTGGATTCAGCCAGGCTTGGCCGCTCACCCTCGGCGTCGCGCTGGGCGACATGGCGTGGTCGGCGCTGGCGGTGCTCGGGGTGGGGTGGATCGCCGGGAGCGCCGGAGACGTGATGGGGGTCTTTCGCTACGTCGCCGCCGGGCTGTTCGTCCTGCTGGGCGTTTCGGTTCTGCGCCACGCCGGCGATCCGGTGGGGCGCGACAGCCGCCTGACGCGCCCGGGCCTTTGGGCCGGGTTCGCCGCGGGGCTAGCCGTGATTCTTTCAAATCCGAAGGCGATCCTGTTCTACATCGGCTTTCTCCCGGGGTTCTTCGATCTCTCCGGGGTGACCGCGCTCGACGTTGCCGCGATCGTCGTCGTTTCCTTCCTCGTGCCGCTGGCGGGCAATCTCGCGCTGGCCCTCGCTGTCGGCCGGTTGCGCGGGCGATTGGCCTCCGCCGCGGCAACCCGGCGGATGAACCTCGCGGCCGGGATGCTGCTGATCGGCGTCGGGCTCGCGATCCCGTTTCTGTGACCCCATATTTTGTGGTCACACGCTGGTAAAACCGCCTCGAAACCCCTATAAATTGCGGATTGAAACCGAGGAAAGGCTGCATGGCAGACGAGGCGCAGAAGAACCCCGAATACGGGGCAGAATCCATCAAGGTTCTCAAGGGCTTGGAGGCGGTCCGCAAGCGTCCGGGCATGTATATCGGCGATACCGACGATGGCTCGGGCCTGCACCACATGGTCTACGAGGTTGTCGATAACGGGATCGACGAGGCGCTGGCGGGCCATGCCGACGCGGTGACCGTCACGATCCACGCCGACAGCTCGGTTTCGGTCACCGACAACGGCCGCGGCATTCCGGTCGACATCCACCCCGAGGAAGGGGTGAGTGCGGCGGAGGTGATCATGACCCAGCTGCACGCCGGCGGGAAGTTCGACCAGAATTCCTACAAGGTGTCGGGCGGGTTGCATGGCGTGGGCGTGTCGGTGGTGAACGCGCTCAGCGATTGGCTGGAGCTGACGATCTGGCGCAACGGCAAGGAATACAATGCGCGCTTCGAGCACGGCGAGACGGTCAAGCATCTCGAAGTGGTGGGCGATGCGGACGGCAAGAAGGGCACGATGGTGCGCTTCATGGCCTCGACCGGCACGTTTTCGAATCTCGACTACCAGTTCAAGACGCTGGAAAACCGGCTGCGCGAGCTGGCATTCCTCAATTCCGGCGTGAAGATCATTCTCGAAGACGAGCGCCCGGCCGAGCCGCTGCGTGTCGAGATGCACTACGATGGCGGGGTGAAGGAGTTCGTGAAATACCTCGACCGGCACAAGCAGCCGATGATCGAGGAGCCGATCTTCATCACCGGCGAGCGCGACGGGATCACCGTCGAGGCCGCGATGTGGTGGAACGACAGCTACCACGAGACGGTTCTGCCCTTCACCAACAACATCCCGCAGCGCGACGGCGGCACGCATCTCGCCGGATTTCGCGGCGCGCTGACCCGCACCATCAACCTCTATGCCAATTCCTCGGGGCTGGCGAAGAAGGAGAAGGTGAATTTCACCGGCGACGATGCCCGCGAGGGGCTGACCTGCGTGCTGTCGGTGAAGGTGCCGGACCCGAAGTTCTCGTCGCAGACGAAGGACAAGCTGGTGTCGTCCGAGGTGCGCCCCGCGGTCGAGGGGCTGATGAACGAGCGTCTGGGGGAATGGTTCGAGGAGCACCCGGCCGAGGCCAAGCTGATCGTCGGCAAGATCATCGAAGCGGCCTTGGCGCGGGAAGCCGCGCGCAAGGCCCGCGAGATGACGCGCAAGAAATCCGCGCTCGACGTGGCCAGCCTTCCCGGCAAGCTCGCCGATTGCCAGGAGAAGGATCCGGCCAAGCGCGAGATCTTCCTCGTCGAGGGGGATTCGGCCGGTGGCTCGGCCAAGCAGGGCCGCTCGCGGCATGATCAGGCGGTGCTGCCGCTGAGGGGCAAGATCCTCAACGTGGAACGCGCGCGGTTTGACCGGATGCTGTCGAGCCAGGAGATCGGGACGCTGATCACGGCGCTGGGAACCGGCATCGGGCGCGACGAGTTCGACATCTCGAAGCTGCGCTACCACAAGATCATCATCATGACCGATGCCGACGTCGACGGCGCCCACATCCGCACGCTGCTGCTCACCTTCTTCTTCCGGCAGATGCCCGAGATCATCGAGGGGGGCTATCTCTACATCGCCCAGCCGCCGCTCTACAAGGTCGCGCGCGGCAAGTCGGAGGTCTACCTCAAGGATCAGGCCGCGCTGGAAGAATACCTGATCCAGCAGGGCGTGGAGGGGGCCGTGCTGCGCCTTGCCTCGGGCGAGGAGATCGCCGGCGCCGATCTTGCCCGCGTTGTCGAGGCGGCACGCCAGATCAAGCGCATTCTCGAAGCGTTCCCGACGCATTATCCGCGCCCGATCCTCGAGCAGGCGGCGCTGGCGGGGGCCTTCGATCCGGGCGCGGCCGATGCCGATTTGCAGGGCGTGGCCGATGCGGTGGCGAAGCGGCTCGACCTCGTGGCGGTGGAATACGAACGCGGCTGGCAGGGCCGGATCACGCAAGATCACGGCATCCGGCTGGCCCGGGTTCTGCGCGGCGTCGAAGAGGTGCGCACGCTCGATGGCGCCGTGCTGCGCTCGGGCGAGGCACGCCGGCTCAGTCAGGTGACGGCCGACACCCGCGCGCATTACAGCACGCCCTCGCACCTCGTGCGCAAGGACCGCGACCAGCTCATCCACGGGCCGCTGGACCTGCTGAACGCGATCCTGTCGGAGGGCGAAAAGGGCCTCACGCTTCAGCGCTACAAGGGGCTGGGCGAGATGAACCCCGACCAGCTGTGGGAAACCACGCTCGACCCGGAAGCGCGCACGCTTCTGCAGGTCAAGGTCGATGATCTGGCCGATGCCGACGACCTGTTCACCAAGCTGATGGGCGACGTGGTCGAGCCGCGCCGCGAGTTCATCCAGCGCAACGCGCTCAGCGTCGAAAACCTCGATTTCTGAGAGGGCTCAGAGCGCGTTGGTGCGGTAGAGCTTGACCCGGATGCCGCCGTGAGCCACCGGCGGCCCCGGGCTCAGGAACGGCAGGCCCGTGGCCTTGGCCAGCCCGCCGTCATTCGTCACGAGGCCAACGCGCCAGCCGGAAAAGCGGTCGCGCAGCACCTGCCCGAGCGTGCCGTAAAGGGCGAAGAGCAGCTTCCGGTCTCCGATCCGCCCGCCATAGGGCGGGTTGACGATGACGAGGCCGGGGCGCCCATCGGGGCGGGCCAACTCGCTCACGGGCGCACGGGCAAAGGCGGTCACATCGCCAACCCCGGCGCGCATCGCGTTTTCGCCCGCGCCCTTGATCGCGCCGGCATCGCGATCAAAGCCGAGAAACCGCAGATCAATGGCACGCGGCGACGAGGCCTTGAGCGCCGCGACCGCCTCGGCATCGCAGGTCGCCAGCTGTTCAAAGGCAAAGCTGCGGTCGCGCCCGGGCTTCAGGCCGAGCGCCATCTCGGCCGCCTCGATCACGAACGTGCCCGAGCCGCACATCGGATCGACCAATGGCTCATCGCCGGTGAACCCCGCCTGCCGCAGGAACAGCGCCGCCATCGTCTCGCGGATCGGCGCCTTGCCGGTGAAGCGCTTGTGGCCGCGCTTGTGCAGGCTCTCGCCGGAGGTGTCGACGCTGATCGTCACGAGGTTGTCATCAATCCGGACCTTGATCTGCACCGGCGCATCCTTGCGGATCTCGGCCCCAAGCTCCTCGCGAATCGCGCGTTCGATGCGCTGGGCCGCGGCGCCGGCATGATAGATCTTCGAGCGCTTGGTGCTGGCCTCGACCCGCACCGGGACATCGGGCCGCAGCACCGCCGCCCAGTCCACCTTGCGCGCCCGCTTGTCGAGCTGGGCGAGGTGGAAGGCCCGGAATTCGGCGATGCGGGCAAGCACCCGGGTGGCGCCGCGCAGCTCGATGTTGGCGCGCCAGACCTCGGGCCAGTCGCCGGTGAAGGTGACGCCACCGGGGCCGGCGGCGACGCCCGCGACCCCCGCCGCGCGGGCCTCCTCGGCAAGCACGTCTTCAAGCCCCGGCGGGGCGACAAGGAAGATTTCGAAAGACATGGCGGTTGCCTAGCGCCAAACGCGGCCGCGCGCCAGTTCAGCCAGTGAGGCGGGCGAAAAATCTCTTCTTTTCCGACTGATCCGGCAGAAGCGGCAGCGGATCGGGCTTCAGCCGCGAGATGATCCAGCGCGGCAGCACGCGATCGGCGGAGCCTCCGCAGGCGCTGCCCATCTTGAAGGGGTCGAAGATCTTGACGAAGCCCGGATCGGCGCGATCGTCGGTGAAGGCCGCGCCGCAATAGGAGCGGTTGCGGGCCGGGTCGACGCAGGCGCGGACCTCATCGAGCGTGGCGCCAAGGTCGCGGCAGGGGCTCTCGGGGGCGTCACCGGCAGGGTCGAACACATACCACTCCCCACCCGCGGCGCCGAGGCGGTCGAGCAGCGCGTCGAAGTCCTGCCATTTCAACAGGCCCTCGAACCGGCCGGCATAGGCCTGCCAGAACGCGGTGTCGGGGAAGGGGGCGTTGATGTCACGCATGGGCTGTCCTCCTGTGGAGAGACTGCGGGGCGGGGTCGGGCCGGTCAAGTCCCGCAACTGGCAAAAGCGGGCGGATTGACATATCCGACTGTTTCGATCAGAAATCCCGGAACGCCGTCGATCCACCCGTGCCCTCTGTGCGCGTCCCACGGCCGGAACGGGATCTGGAGGCTCAAAACAAGAGAGGCCCGCCGATGATTTTCCGCCCCCTTGTCGCGCATATGCTGGCCGGTGCCATTGCGATTGGCGCCGCGCAGGCCGAGCCCGGCCCGCCCACCGCGCGGGCCGTGCTCGAGACCTATGCCGACATCGCCGAAGCGGCATACGGCGACAGCCTGACCACCGCCCGCCGCCTCTCGGGTGCCGTGGCGGCGCTGATCGCCGCGCCGTCCGACGCGACCCTGAGCGAAGCCCGCGAGGCTTGGAAAGCGGCCCGGGTGCCCTACCAGCAATCCGAGGTGTTCCGCTTCGGCAACCCGATTGTCGATGCGTGGGAAGGCAAGGTGAACGCCTGGCCGCTCGATGAAGGGCTCATCGACTATGTCGACACGAGCACTCTCTTCACCGATGAGAACGACTACGCCGATCTCAATATCATTGCCAATCCGATCGTGTCGATTGCCGGGCGGCAGGTTGACGCCAGTGTCATCTCGCCGGCGCTGATCAGCGAGATGTTGAACGAGGCCGACGGGATCGAAACCAACGTGGCGCGCGGCTACCATGCGATCGAGTTCCTGCTCTGGGGGCAGGACCTGAACGGCACGGGGCCCGGCGCCGGCGCGCGCCCGGCAACCGACTATCTGCAAGGTGAGGGCTGCACAGGGGGCCATTGCGACCGCCGCGCCGCCTATTTGCGGGCGGCGACGGATCTGCTTGTCGCCGATCTCGAGGAGATGGCGGCAAACTGGGCGGCGGGCGGCGCGGCGCGCAGCGCGGTGATGGCCGATGAAGCCGCCGGGCTCAAGGCCATACTCACCGGTATGGGCAGCTTGTCCTACGGCGAGCAGGCTGGCGACCGGATGCGGCTTGGCCTGATGCTGAATGATCCCGAGGAAGAGCACGACTGCTTTTCCGACAACACCCACTGGTCGCATTTCTACAATGGGCTGGGCACGCAGAACGTCTATCTCGGGCACTACACCCGCGTTGATGGCCAAATGATCGACGGCGCGTCGCTGTCGGATCTGGTGGCGGTGCGGGACCCGGCGCTCGATGCCGAAATGCGCACCAGGCTCGCAACCACGATCGACGCCTTGCAGGCGATTGTCGATGCCGCGCAGGGCGGGCTTGCCTATGACCAGATGCTGGCGATGGGCAACGCCGAGGGCGAGGCCCTGATCATGGCCGGGATCGACGCGCTGGTGGACCAGACGCGCTCGATCGAACGCGTTGTCGGGCTGCTTGGGCTCACCGACATTACCGTGGACGTGCCCGGCGTTTCGCCTGCCGGGGCTGACTAGAGCCATCGCGATGCGGCGCGCAGCGGTCCTGATCGCGGCATTGGTCGCGGGCGCTTTGCCCGCGCAGGCGGGCGGCGCGGCGGGGGACGGCTGCGCCGGCGTGCCGCGATCGTCGGGCGAGGGCGCGCAGGCCTCGGCCGCATCATCCGAGCGCTGTCGCGATGGCGCCGGACCCGTGGCAGCGGACGGGCGCGACGCCTTCTCGCACCCCGTTCCCGGCCTGTCGGCGGCGCAATTGCTCGATTTCGAACTCGGTCGGGCGATGTTTGAGAAGCTGTGGGTCTCGGCCCCGGCCTCGACCCGGGCATCCGATGGGCTGGGCCCGCTCTACAATGCGCGGGCCTGCTCGGCCTGCCACCCGAACAATGGCCGTGGCCGCCCGCCGGCGGGCCCCGGTGAGACGCCGCTGGCGTTGACGCTGCACGTTGCGGCGCCCGCTGCCGCGCCCGGGCCGGCCTCAACACAGCCGGATCCGGTCTACGGGCAACAGATCCAGACCTTCGCGACCATCGGGCTCCCCGCCGAAGCGCGGGTGGCGCTGCGTTGGGAGGAAACCGCCGTGTCGCTGGGAGACGGCGAGGCCGTTGTCCTGCGCAAGCCGGATGTCACGCTCAATGCGTTGGCGTATGGAGCGCTCGCCACCGGTGCTTTACTGTCGCCCCGTCTCGCGCCGCCGCTCATCGGCCTTGGCCTTCTTGAGGCGATCCCCGCCGCGAGCATTCTCGCCCGGGCCGACCCGGATGACCTTGACGGAGATGGGGTGTCGGGCCGGGCCAATCTCGTTTGGTCGGCGCAGAGCGGCGAGCCTGTGCTGGGCCGCTTCGGCCTCAAGGCTGACAGCCCGACGGTGGCGCACCAAACCGCGCGGGCGTTTTCCCACGACATCGGGATCTCGTCGGCGCTGCGTCCGGCGCCCTGGGGCGACTGCACCGCGGCGCAGACCGTTTGCCGTACGGCGCCGCATGGAGATGGCGATGTCCGGGCTTGGGAGATCGGCGCGCAGGCCTTCGCGCTCACCCGGTTCTATGTCGCCAGCCTTGCCGTTCCGGCGCACCGCGATCGGGACGCCCCGCAGGTTCTGCGCGGCGAGGCGCTGTTTGCCTCGGTTGGCTGTGCAAGCTGTCACACCCCGAGCCAGATGATCCCCCGGCCGGGGCGCGCCGCGCCGGATCAGCAAGACGTGATCTGGCCCTATACCGATCTCTTGCTGCATGACATGGGGCCGGGCCTCGCCGACGGGGTGGTGGCGGGCCGGGCGACGGGCCGCGAATGGCGCACGCCGCCGCTTTGGGGGACAGGCTTGACTTCGGCGGTCTCGGGCGAAACAACTTTCCTCCACGACGGGCGGGCGCGAAGCCTCCTCGAGGCAATCCTCTGGCATGGCGGCGAGGCCCGGGCGGCCCGCGATGCGGTTGCCGCGATGGGGCCGGACGACCGCGAGGCCCTGATGCGATTTCTGGAGAGCCTGTAATGCGCCTGCTGATGCGACTGCCGCTTGCCCTTTCCGCCGCGCTTGCCCTTGCCGCCCCCGCCGTGGCAGGGGTCGACGAGGCGCTGGACGATCACATTCTGCCGGGGTTTGCCGGCTTTGCCGAGGCGGCCGGCGCGATGGCCGAGGCCGCCAGATCCGATTGCACCGCGCCCGCCTTGGCCGAAGCCTACCACAGCGCGTTCGACGCCTGGCTCGCGGTGGGAGACCTGCGCATCGGCCCGTCGGAAACCGGGGCTCTCGAGATCGCCTTCTGGCCCGACGCCCGGGGCTTCACGCAAAAGACCATTGCCGGGCTGATCCGGTCGGAAAACCCCGTCGTCGACGACCCGGAAGCGTTTTCGGAGCTCTCCGTTGCGGGGCGTGGGCTGTTCGCACTGGAAATGCTGCTGTTCGATCCCGCCTACAAGGACTACGGCACCGAGAGCTACGGCTGCCGTCTCGCGCAGGCGCTGACCGGTGATCTGGCGCGGCAGGCGGCGGCGCTGAATGACGCCTGGCGCAGTGATTTCGCACCGGTGATGCGCACGGCCGGGGCGCCGGAGAATGCGCGCTTCCTGTCGCCGGGTGAAGTCGTGCAGGCGATCTACACCCAGGTTCTCACCAGCCTCGACATAACGGCGCAATCCCGACTGGGCCGCCCGATGGGCACCTTCGAGCGGCCCCGGCCGGCCCGGGCGGAAGCCCGACGCTCCGGCCGCTCGCTGCGCAACGTGGTTCTGGCCACCGACGCCGCGGTGTCGTTGGCCGAGGCCCTGGCGGGCAGGGACCTTCCCGAGACCCGCGCGGCGCTTGCCCGGGTGCACGCCGCCGCAGGCACGATCGAAGACCCTGCCTTTGGCGATCTCAACGATCCCGGCGCGCGGTTCCGGCTCGAGGTTCTGCAACAGAAGGTGCTGGCGGTTCGATCCGCGATCGAGCAGGAACTCGGCGATCCGCTCGGGCTTTCGGCCGGCTTCAACTCCCAGGACGGAGACTGACATGACAACCCGTCGCGGCTTTCTTGCCAGCGTTCTCGCAGCCTCCGCCGCGCCACGGCTGGGCTGGGCGGCGGCCGGCAACCCGGCCTATCTGGCCGCGGCGCAGCTTGGCGACGGCGCCCATGTTCTGCTGGGCCTCACCGCGTCGGGCGCCGAGGCGTTCCGGGTGGCGTTGCCGGCGCGCGGCCATGCCGGCGCGGCGCACCCGACCCGGCCCGAGGCCGTGGTTTTTGCCCGCCGCCCCGGGTATTTCGCGCTGGTCATCGATGCCGCGACGGGGCGGGTCCGGCAGCAACTGACACCGCCGGCGGGGCATCAGTTCAACGGCCACGGGGTCTATGTCGATGGCGGCGCGACCTTGCTGACCGTGGAGCAGGCGGCCGAGGGGTCGGCGGGGTTCGTCAGCCTTTGGGATGCCGCTTCCGGCTATTCGCGGATCGGCGGCTTTGAAACCCATGGCATCGGCCCGCACGACATGCGGCTGATGCCCGACGGGCACACGCTGGTGGTCGCCAACGGCGGGATCGAGACCGATGCGGGGGACCGCACCAAGCTCAACGTCCGCACCATGAAGCCGAACCTCGCCTACCTCAGCCGTGATGGCGAGCTGCTTGGGAAAATCGAGCTGGATCAGGAGCTTCGCAGGAATTCGATCCGGCATCTCGCGGTGCGCGCGGATGGGCTCGTCGGATTTGCGATGCAATGGGAGGGGGAGCCGGGCATGGGCTGGCCGCTGCTCGGCCTGCACCGGCGCGGCGAGGCGCCCGTGCTTGCGCAAGCGCCGCTGGCTGACGAGCTGGCGATGAACGGGTATGCCGGCTCGATCGCCTTTTCCGCCGACGGGCGCGAGGTGGCGATCACCTCGCCCTATGGCGGACGACTGCACCGGTTCTCCGCAGGTGGCGCGTTCGTCGCGGCCGAGGCCCGGCAGGACATCTGCGGGCTGGCGCCGCATCCCGACGGGTTTATCGCCTCCGACGGGTTTGGCGGGCTCATCACCATCGGTCCGGGTGGCGCGCGGCCGCTCATCCGGCACGATCTTTCGTGGGACAATCACATCGTCACGCTTTGACGGCGCGCCCTCCCCCGGGCTTTGCCCGCGCCGCGCCTGCGCAGATCGGCGCTCAATCGGCGGGGGCGTTGAGCCGTTTCGCCGCCTCGATGACCAGCGGGTCAAGCCCCGCGCCACCCTCGGCAATGAAATCGAGGAGCTGACGGCGCATGCGCGGCTCCCAGAAATCGCGCAGGTGCCCGGCAATCTTCTCGGCCGCGCCGCCACCCGGCTGCGACTTGAAAAACGTGGCGATCTGGTTGGCCATGTAGACCAATTTTTCAGGCGACATCGGACGCTCCGGTTTCGATCCGCTGGGGGTGGGAATAGAGGTCAAATCCATCGGCGGAGGCGAAGGCGGCCAGGGTAATGCCGGCGTCCTGGGCAAGGCGCAGGGCAAGCGCGGTGGGGGCCGAGGCGGCTATGATCACCGGGCACCGCGCCATGGCCGCCTTCTGCACCATCTCGACCGAGACGCGGCTGGTGAGCACGAAGGCGCCTTCATCCGGGCGTTCGCCCGTCTTCAGCATCGCCCCGATCAGCTTGTCGAGCGCGTTGTGGCGGCCGACGTCTTCACGGGCGAGCACCAGCCCCTTGCCGGGACGCAGGAAGCCGGCGGCGTGCACCGCGCGCGTCGTGTCGTGAAGCGGCTGGTGACCCTTGAGCGCGTCGGTGGCGGCGGCAATCTCCGCCGGGGTGAGCCCGGACGCCGCGGCCTCGACGCGCGGCAGGCTGCGCAGCGCTTCGTCAAGCGAGTCGATGCCGCAGAGGCCGCAGCCCACCGGCCCTGCCATCCGGCGACGGCGCGTCTTCAGAGCCTCGGCGCAAGTGCCCGACACCCAGAACCGCGCCTCGAGACCCTTCGGGTGTGACAGGATCTCGAAGCTCTCGATCTGATCGAGACCGTCGATCGCCCCTTCGGTCAGCGCGAAGCCATGGGCGAAATCTTCGAGATCGGCGGGGGTGCACATCATCACCGCCAGCGTGGTGCCGTTGAAGGTCACCGCCACGGGGGTTTCCTCGGGCAGGCTGCGGCTGACGGGCCGGGCCCCGTCGCGCCCCACGGCGAGGCCGGGGAGGCTGCGCACCGGTTTCATTCGGCGCCCTCGATGCGGTGCCGGCGCGCGGTCATCTCGGCATAGTGCGCCTGCCAGTCCGAGGGCCCGTTGGAGGGCGAGACCTGCACGGCGGTGACCTTGTATTCGGGGCAGTTCGTCGCCCAGTCCGAGAAGTCGGTGGTGACGACATTGGCCTGCGTCTCGGGGTGGTGGAAGGTGGTATAGACCACGCCGGGGCTGACCCGCGCTGTCACCGTGGCGCGCAGGGTGGTCTCGCCCGAGCGCGAGGCGAGGCGGACGAGCTCGCCATCGCGCACGCCGCGCGTCTCGGCGTCATGCGGGTGAATTTCCAGCACGTCTTCGTCATGCCAGATCTGATTCTCGGTGCGCCGGGTCTGGGCACCGACGTTATACTGGCTGAGGATGCGCCCGGTGGTGAGCAGGAGCGGGAAGCGCGGGCCGGTTTTTTCGTCGGTGGCGACATATTCGGTGACGATGAAGCGCCCCTTGCCGCGCACGAAACCATCCACGTGCATCATCGGGGTGCCCTTGGGATGGGCCTCGTTGACCGGCCATTGCAGCGAGCCCGCCTCGTCGAGAAGGTCGTAGGTGAGGCCGGCGAAGCTCGGCGTCGTCGCCGCGATCTCGGCCATGATCTCGCGGGGGTGGCTGTAGGACCAGTTCGCCCCCATGGCATTGGCGAGCATCTGGGTCACCTCCCAGTCGGCATAGCCATTGCGCGGCTTCATCACCTCGCGCACCCGGTTGATGCGGCGCTCGGCATTGGTGAAGGTGCCGTCCTTTTCAAGGAAGGTGGAGCCCGGCAGGAAGACATGGGCGAAGGCCGCGGTCTCGTTGAGGAAGAGATCGTGGACGATCACGCACTCCATCGCCGCGAGGCCTTCGGCCACGTGTTTCGTGTCGGGGTCGGATTGCAGGATGTCTTCGCCCTGAATGTAGAGGCCCCTGAAGCTGCCATCCACGGCGGCATCGAGCATGTTGTTGATCCTGAGCCCCGGTTCCGGGTCGATCTCGACGCCCCAGCGGCGTTCGAAGATCTCGCGCACCTCGGGGTTTTTCACATGGCGGTAGCCGGGAAGCTCGTGCGGGAAGCTGCCCATGTCGCAGGAGCCCTGAACGTTGTTCTGCCCGCGCATCGGGTTCACCCCGGTTCCCGGGCGGCCGATGTTGCCGGTGAGCATGGCGAGGTTGGCGATGGCCATCACCGCCGTTGAGCCCTGGCTGTGTTCGGTCACCCCGAGGCCGTAGTAGATCGCCCCGTTGCCGCCGGTGGCAAAGAGCCGGGCGGCGGCGCGGACCTCGGCGGCGGGCACGCCGGTCTGCCCCGCCACCGCCTCGGGGCTGCGTGCCGGATCGGAGACGAACTGCACGTAGTCGGCAAAGCTCTCGCTCTCGCAGCGCGCGCGGATGAAGGCCTCGTCGGCCAGCCCCTCGGTGACGATCACATGCGCGAGCGCGGTGAGCATGGCCACGTTGGTGCCGGGGCGCAGGGCGAGGTGATGGCTGGCGCGGATGTGGTTCGAGCGGACCAGCTCGATCTCGCGCGGGTCGATCACGATGAGCTTGGCCCCTGCCCGCAGGCGCTTCTTGAGCCGCGAGGCGAAGACGGGGTGGGCATCGGTCGGGTTCGAGCCGATCACGATGACGACGTCGGCATGTTCGACGCTGTCGAAATCCTGCGTGCCGGCGGAGGTGCCGAAGGTCTGGCCGAGGCCGTAGCCGGTGGGCGCATGGCAGACACGCGCGCAGGTGTCGGTGTTGTTGTTGCGAAAGACCGCGCGGGCGAGCTTCTGGACGAGGAAGGTCTCCTCGTTGGTGCAGCGGCTGGAGGTGATGACGCCAATGGCGCGCCGCCCGTGCTCGGACTGGATGCCGCGCAGGCGGTCGGCCGCGAAGGCGAGCGCCTCTTTCCAGCTGACCTCGCGCCAAGGCGCGTCGATCGTCTCGCGGATCATCGGGTTGAGGATGCGGTCGCGGTGCTGGGCATAGCCCCAGGCAAAGCGCCCCTTCACGCAGGAATGCCCCCGGTTGGCCTTGCCGGCCTTGTGCGGAACCATGCGCACGAGCTGGTCGCCGTTGAGCTCCGCCTTGAACGAACAGCCCACGCCGCAATAGGCGCAGGTGGTGATGACCGCGCGCGTGGGGGTGCCCAGCTCGATGACGGATTTCTCCTGCAGCGTGGCGGTGGGGCAGGCCTGAACGCAGGCGCCGCAGGAGACGCAATCGGAGGCGAGGAAGTCATCGCCGGCCGCGCCGGCCGAGACCCGCGAGTCAAAGCCGCGCCCGGCGATGGTGAGGGCGAAGGTGCCCTGAATTTCCTCGCAGGCGCGCACGCAGCGCGAGCAGACGATGCACTTGGCCGGGTCGTAGGCGAAATAGGGGTTGCTCTCGTCCTTGGGCAGGTAGCGCGGGTTGGGTGCGGGGCCTTGTCGCGGCGTGAAATGGTTGGCGCGCGGCGTGTAGCGCACCTCGCGCAGGCCCACCGCGCCGGCCATGTCCTGCAATTCGCAATCGCCGTTGGCGGCGCAGGTGAGGCAGTCGAGCGGGTGGTCGGAGATGTAAAGCTCCATGACCCCGCGGCGGATGCGCCGGACCTTTTCCGTCTGGGTATGGACGACCATGCCCTCGGCAACGGGCGTGGTGCAGGAAGATGGCGTGCCGCGCCGGCCCTCGATCTCGACAAGGCAGAGCCGGCAGGAGCCGAAAGCCTCGAGCGTATCCGTGGCGCAAAGCTTGGGAATGTCGATCCCGGCCTCGGCGGCGGCGCGCATGACGGAGGTGCCGGCGGGCACGGTGATCTCGAAGCCGTCAACGGAGAGCGTGACGGGCGCGCCATCGCGGGCGGGCGTGCCCATGTCGCGGTCGTCCCATGGGATGATGAAGTCCTTCATCGCGACATCTCCTTTCCGGCGCCAGAACGGCGCCGCGCGGCGCCGAGGCTCGCGGTCGCGCGACCGCGTTGTGCCGCCCTTCGTGTCATTGCGCGGCCTCTTTTGCCGGGGCGAAGTCATCGGGGAAGCGCTCCAGCGCCGACATCACCGGGTAGGGGGTGAACCCGCCCAGCGCGCAGAGAGATCCTTCGCGCAGAGTTTCGCACAGGTCTTCGATGAGGCCGCGCACGTCCTCGCCGGCGATCAGCCGGTCGATGGTCTCCACCCCCCGCACCGATCCGATCCGGCAGGGCGTGCATTTGCCACAGCTCTCGGCGGCGCAGAATTCGAAGGCGAAGCGCGCCATGCGGGCCATGTCGGCGCTGTCGTCGAAGACGACGATGCCGGCATGTCCGATCAGCCCGCCCGCGGCGTCGAATTCCTCGTAGCCGAAGGGCGTGTCGAACTGGTCGGGGGCGAAATAGGCCCCCAGCGGCCCGCCGACCTGCACCGCCTTCACGGGGCGGCCACTGCGCGTGCCCCCGGCAATGTCTTCGACGAGCGTGCGCAGCGGCAGGCCGAACCCCGCCTCGAACAGCCCCCCGCGGGCCACGTTGCCGGCGATCTGGATCGGCATCGTCCCGCGCGAGCGTCCGATGCCGAGGCTTGCATAATGCTCGGCCCCCTTCTCGAAGATCACCGGCACGGTGGCGAGCGACAGCACGTTGTTGACGACGGTGGGCTTGCCGAAAAACCCTTTCAGCGCGGGCAGCGGCGGCTTGGCGCGCACCACCCCGCGCTTGCCTTCGAGCGAGTTGAGAAGCGCGGTTTCCTCGCCGCAGACATAGGCCCCCGCGCCCATGCGCAGCTCGATGTCGAAGGCGTGGGGCGAGCCGAGGAGGCCTTGGCCGAGGAGGCCCGCTTCGCGGGCGATGTCGAGCGCGCGTGTGAGGGTGGCGATGGCGTCGGGATATTCCGAGCGCAGGTAGATGTAGCCCGTGGTGGCGCCCACCGCGACGCCGGCGATGGCCATGCCCTCGATCAGCGAGAAGGGGTCGCCCTCCATCAGCATGCGGTCGGCGAAGGTGCCGCTGTCGCCTTCGTCGGCGTTGCAGACGATGTATTTGCGGTCGGCCTCGGCCTCGGCCACGGTTTGCCACTTGATCCCGGTGGGGAAGCCCGCGCCGCCGCGCCCGCGCAGGCCGCTGTCGATCACCTGCTGGACGATGCGCCCGGGTTCGGCGAGCGCCGCACGCAGGCCCGCTAGCCCGCCGTGGGCTTCGTATTCGTCCAGCGAGAGCGGCACGATGCGCCCGACGCGGGCGAAGGTGAGGCGGGTCTGGCGGGCGAAGAAGGGGATGTCTTCGGTCGGGCCATGACCTTCGAGCCTGCCATCGAAGAAGGCGGCGACGTCGCCTGCGCGCATGGGGCCGAAAGCGTGTCGCACGCCATCGCGCTCGACCTCGAGCAGCGGCTCCAGCCACGCCATGCCGCGTGCGCCCACGCGCTTGATCTCGAGCGCAATCCCCCGCGCGGCCGCCTCCTCGGCCAGCCTGTCGGCGACCTCGTCGGCCCCGAGGGCACGCGCAGCGGCATCGCAGGACAGCCAGACCTTCATTGCGCCACCTCCGCGATCAGCTCCTCGGCGGTCACCCCCGCGAGAGGCCGGCCGTCGATCATCGCCGCCGGGCCGTTGGCGCACAGGCCGAGGCAATAGACCGGCTCCACCGTCACCGCGCCGTTTTCGGTCGTGGCGTGCCATGTGGTGCCGAGTTGCGCCAGCACGCGCTCGGCAAGGCGCGCGCCGCCCACCGCCTGGCAGGCCTCGGCGCGGCAGATTTTCAGCACGTGCCGCCCGGCGGGCTTGGTGCGGAAATCGTGGTAGAAGCTCACCACGCCATGAACCTCCGCGCGCCCGATATTGAGCGCATCCGCGATGAGGGGCACGGCCGCTTCGGGGATATGCCCGAAGGCTTCATGAATGCTGTGAAGCAGTGGCAGCAGCGGCCCCTCGCGGTGCTGCTGCGCCTCGATCAGGGCGGAAAGCGCGCGTGCGGTGGGGGGCGTATCGGCCATGGCATTCCCTCGAAAATCGCGTCCGGTCGCCCGTGTCGGGCCGGCCGGAGCGCCTTCGATGATCTGCGAGACCGGCGCAGGCGTCAATGACGGGAACGACGTATTGAAGGCCTCCTCAGACCTTTTTGAAGCTGCGCTCTTCGGGGTCGAAGCCGAGGATGTCGCCCTCGCCGATATCGTGCCACAGCCCATGGAGCGTGAGTTCTTCGGCTTCCACGGCCTCCTTGACGAAGGGGAAGGTCATCAGGTTTTCGAGCGAAACGACGACCGCCTCCTTCTCGAGGGTGTCGATGCACTCATAGCCGCAAACGGCCTCCTTGACGCGGTCGTATCCCGGCCGGAGCAGATCCATCCACCGGCCCACGAAGCTGGTCTCGGCGCTGAGCTCGGGAGCATTTCCCATCGTCATGTCGTAGAAGCCGCGCACACCGCCGCAGGAGGAATGCCCGATCACGATCACATGCGCCACCTTCAGCGCGGTGACCGCGTATTCCACCGCCGCCGAGGTGCCGTGCGGCTCGCCATCGGGCTCGTAGGGCGGCACCAGGTTGGCGATGTTGCGGTGGATGAAGAATTCGCCGTGATCGGCGCCGAAGATCGAGGTGACATGCACCCGGCTGTCGCAGCACGAAATGATCATCGCGCGCGGGTGCTGCCCCTCCGAGGCGAGGCGGCGATACCAGGCCTTGTTCTTGGCATAGCCGGTGGCTTTCCAGCCGTGGTAGCGGCTGACCAGATAGCCTGGCAGCGGATGTGCAACGGTCATGTCGCGCCTCGTGTCGAAAGTCCCTGCCGGCGGTTCTAGGCCGGATTTTGCGGAAATTCGAGGGATTTCTAGCCCGGCCGGAAACCTTTTTTTGAGGCACCGGTGAGACCATCCCGGCGCTTAGGGAACGAAGGGGTGAGACCGTGAATGGGGTATATCGACTGCAACACAAGGAATCCGTCCGGCTCGACCGAAGCCAGCTGGAGATCCTATATCGGAGCCTTGGCCCGGTTGGCGCCGACAAGGTGGTTGGAGACGCGCTGGAAGAGCTGGCGGTGACGCTGGCGCGGGCCTCGAAACAATACGGGGCCGGCGACATCGAGGCGCTGCGGGCGTCGGTCCGGGCGCTGATCGCGGTGGCGCAGCAGGTGGGGATGACCTTGCTTGCGCGGGTCGGCCGCGACGTGCTCGATCTTTCCAACACCTTCGATGCCGCCGCCTTCGGGGCGACGATGGCGCGGCTGGAACGGATCGGGGAAAGCTCGCTCGTCGCGGTGTGGGATTTGCAGGACCTTTCGATCTGACGGGCGTCGGCACACCCCCTTGCAGGCCCGGCCCGGCGCGATACTGTGAGGCCCGCGCCACTTGCACCGGAGCCCGACATGCCGCTGACCTTCGTCCCGCCGCACGAAACAAGCCTGCCTCTGCATCTCGTTGACAGGGAGGGGCTCGACGCGCTGGCCGAACGGCTGGACCCGCATCAGCGCGCCTGGGTAACGGCCAGCGGCTTCGCCGCCGACCTCGGCGCGGTGCTGATGGTGCCCGGGCATGGCGGAGACCACGGGCTCGCGCTTGTCGGCCTTGGCGACGATGTGGCACGGGCGCGAACCCGGTTCGGGTTTGCCAAGGCGCGTGCGGCTTTGCCGGAGGGCATCTACCATCTTGTGACCACGCTGACCGGTGCCGAACTCGACGAGGCGGCGCTGGGCTGGCTGCTCGCAGGCTACCGGTTCGGCCGTTACAAGGACGCGCCCGCCCCGAAAGCGCAGTTGGTGGCGCCGCCCGAGGTTGACGTCGCGCGGCTGGAGGCGATCGCGGCGGGTGAGGCGCTGACCCGCGATCTCATCAACACACCGGCCTGCGACATGGGGCCGGATGAGCTCGAGGCCGCGGCCCGCACTCTGGCGGGCGAGTTCGACGCGCATATCACCGTGACCGAGGGCGACGCCCTGCTCGCCGCCAACTACCCGATGATCCACGCGGTTGGCCGGGCCTCGACCCGGGCGCCGCGGCTGATCGACATGGCCTGGGGCAACGGCGGCCCGCGGCTCACGCTGGTCGGCAAGGGGGTCTGTTTCGACACCGGCGGGCTCAACCTCAAGCCCGGCAATTCGATGGCGTTGATGAAGAAAGACATGGGCGGGGCGGCCACGGTGCTGGGGCTCGCGCGGATGATCATGACGCTCGGGCTCCGGCTGCAACTGCGGGTGCTGATCCCGGCGGTCGAGAACGCCGTTTCCGGCAACGCCTTTCGCCCCGGCGACGTGCTGACCAGCCGCAAGACGCTGACGGTGGAGATCAACAACACCGATGCCGAGGGGCGGCTCGTGCTGGCCGACGCACTGGCCTATGCCGATGAAGAGAAGCCCGATCTGATCGTCTCGATGGCAACGCTCACCGGTGCGGCGCGGGTGGCCGTCGGGCCGGACCTCGCCCCGTTCTACGCGACTGACGGCGCCGTTGCCGATGCGTTGCGGGATGCTGCCGGCAAGGTGGCGGACCCGGTGTGGGAGATGCCGTTCTGGGCGCCCTACGAGGCACAGATCGAACCGGCGATTGCCGATCTCGACAACGCGCCGGCGGGCGGCATGGCCGGGTCGATCACCGCCGCGCTGTTCCTGCGCCGGTTCATCACGCAAAGCCCGTCCTATGTGCATTTCGACATCTACGGCTGGCAGCCGGAAGCCGCCCCGGCGCGGCCCAAGGGCGGCGTCGGACAGGGCGCGCGCGCACTTCTGGAGGCGCTGCCCGAGGTGTTGGGGCTGTGACAGACCCGCGGCTGACGCCGGCAAACGGGCGGGTGGCCCATGTGTCGCTGCGCGGGAAGGTGGCGGCGGCGCGCTTTGTCGAAGGCGAGCGGCGCCGGGTGCGGCGCGCGGTCGTGCCGATCTATGACGATGCACAGCCGCGGGCGCGCCTGCGGGAGCTCGTGCTGCACGAGGTGTTCACCGTGCTCGAGGATCGTGACGGTTGGGCCTTCGGTTTTGCAGAGCGTGACGGCTACGTGGGCTATGTGCGCAGCGAGGCGCTGGGCCCGGTGAACTGGGCGGCGACCCACGTGGTGTCGGCGCGGCAGAGCTATCTCGTGCCCACGCCCGTCTTGAAGAACGCGGACGAGATCACGCCG
>JANTFS010000003.1 GCA_024763335.1 Paracoccaceae bacterium
CGCTGGCCTACCACAACGATTGGGGCGCCTCGGCCAATGGCGTCACGGTTACGTTCACCGGGGCCGGCACCGGCACGGCGACCGACTGGAACGGCGACACCGACAGTTTCACCGGCATCGAGCGGGTGCGGGGCACGGAATATGCCGACACGCTGACCGGCGCGGCGGGCGATGACAACCTGTCCGGCGAGGAGGGCGACGATACGCTCGCCGGCGGCGCCGGGAACGACAGCCTCGAAGGCGGCGCGGGGAACGACGCGCTCTCCGGGGGCACTGGAAACGACTGGCTGCAGGGCGGTGCGGGCAACGATACGCTCGATGGCGGCGACGGGTTCGACCGCGCGGATTACAGTTCCAGCACCGCCGGCGTAAGCGTGAACCTCGCCACCGGCACCGCGAGCGATGGCATGGGCGGCACCGACACGCTCACCTCGATCGAGCGCGTCACCGGATCGGACCACAATGACACGCTCACCGGCGACAACGGCCGCAACTCCTTCACCGGCGAACAGGGCGACGATGTGATCGACGGCGGCGGCGGGGTCGATTTCGTCTGGTATGGCCGGGCGACCTCGGCGGTCAACGTCGATCTCGCCACCGGCGTGGTCACCGGCGGTGAAGGCAACGACACGCTCAGCAATATCGAGAACATCGGCGGCTCGAACTTCTCCGACACGCTGCTCGGGGATGCGGGCGACAACTGGTTCATCCCCGACCAGGAGGGCGATCAGTGGACGCCCAACAACGCCGTGGGCGGCGCCGACACGATCGACGGGCGCGGCGGCAATGACGGCGTGTCCTACTGGAACGCCGTTGCGGGCGTGACCGTCAACCTCGCCACGGGCACCGCGACCGACGGGCTGGGCAACACCGACACCCTTGCCAACATCGAGATGATCAAAGGCTCGAAGTTCGCCGACACGCTGATCGGCGATGCCGGCAACAACGAGATCTGGGATGGCGAGGGCGACGACAACGTGCAGGGCGGTGGTGGCGACGACCGCTTCCATCTCGGGCTGAACGGGTCGGATACGGTCGATGGTGGTGCGGGCAACGACACGCTGGTTCAGGAATTGGACACCTTCCCGGTCATTCCCGGCTTCATCTACGAATTGAACCTGGTGACCGGATATAGCGGTCAACTCGGCAACCCGCTGCGCTCCGACACGATCCTCAACGTCGAAAACCTCGAGCTCAGCGGCGACGTCGACACCCGGTTCACCGGCGATGCGGCCGCCAATCGCGTGGTGACCGACACCGGCGACGATGTGATCTCGACGGGTGACGGCGATGATGTCATCTCGGCCGGCACCGGCACCAACACCATCGACGGGGGCACCGGAAACGACCGGGTTGTCTATTCCGGCAACCGGGCCGATTTCACCGTTGTCACGACCAGCGGGACAACCACCGTGAGCGATGGCAGCCGGACCGATACGATCACCAATGTCGAAGAGCTCGTGTTCGACGATCAGACGGTCGCGCTGGGCGGCCTCAACCAGATTGACGGCACCGCGGGCAATGACACCTTGGCCGGCACCGCGGGCGACGACCTGATCAACGGCCTTGCCGGCGACGACAGCCTGGAAGGCGATCTGGGCGACGATACCCTGAACGGCGGCGACGGCGCCGATGTCCTCAATGGCCAGAGCGGCGATGACACGCTCAACGGCGGCAGCGGGAACGACATGCTGTTTGGCAGTTCCGGGGCGGATGTGCTCAACGGCGGGGACGGGGATGACGTGTTGAACGGCGGCAGCGGCGCCGACACGCTCGATGGTGGCACGGGCACCGACCAGGCCTCCTACAAGTTCTCGCCCGCCGGCGTTCAGATCGACCTCGGGGCGGGCACGGCCTCCGGCGGCAATGCGACCGGCGACAGCCTGACCGGGATCGAGGATCTCAAGGGCTCCGATCACGCCGACACGCTCACCGGTGACGGCAGCGCCAACCGGCTCTACGGCTTGGGGGGCGACGACACGCTCGCGGGCGGGGCGGGAAATGACTGGCTCGTGGGGGGCGCAGGCGACGACGCCCTGAACGGTGGCGACGGGGATGATCGCCTCGATGGCGGACCCGGCGCCGATGCGCTGGATGGCGGTGCCGGGACGGACCAGGCAAGCTATCGCGGCTCGGGCGCCGGTGTCACGGTCGATCTGGCGCTTGGAACCGGCACGGGCGGCGATGCGGCCGGCGACACCCTGACGGCGATCGAAAACGTCGTCGGCTCGGCCCATGGCGACACGCTCACCGGCGATGGCGGCAACAACCGCTTCTACGCGCTTGGCGGCGACGACACGGTGTCCGGCGGCGCCGGGGTCGACCGGATCAAGGGTGGCGACGGCGATGACACGCTTTCGGGCGGCACCGGTGACGACTGGTTCTCCGGCGGCGACGGGGCGGATGCCATCGACGGCGGCGACGGGGCCGACATGGTCTCCTACGAAGACGGTCCGACCGGCGTCAGCGTCAATCTCGCGACCGGCGCCGCAAGCGGCGGCGACGCTACCGGCGACAGCTTCACCTCGATCGAGAACCTTGGCGGCAGTGCATTTGCTGATACGCTCACCGGCGACGGCGGCAACAACCGCCTCTATGGCTTTGCCGGCGACGACACGCTGAATGGCGGCGACGGGGTTGACCGGATCCGTGCCGGCGACGGCGACGACACGGTGAACGGCGACGCCGGCAATGACTGGCTCGAAGGCGGCGCCGGGGCCGACGCGCTGAATGGCGGCAACGGCACCGACATGGCGGTCTACGAACGTTCCGCGGCGGGCGTCACGGTGGATCTCGCCAGCGGAACGGCCAGCGGCGGCGAGGCTGCCGGCGACACCTTCATCTCGATCGAGGACGTCGTGGGGTCCGGCCATGCCGACAGCCTCACCGGCGATGCCGGGGCCAACCGGCTGATCGGCGGCGCGGGCAACGACTCGCTCACGGGTGCGGGTGGCGCCGACAAGCTCCTCGGCGGGGCCGGTGACGACACGCTCTCCGGCGGCGACGGCGACGATTACATGGTCGGCGGTGCCGGAGCCGATGCCTTCGACGGCGGCGCCGGTGAAGACCAGGTGAGCTATGCGCGCGAAGGCGCCGCGGTCAGCGTCGATCTTGGCACCGGAACCGTTGGCGGCGCGGCGGCGGGCGACAGTTTCACCGGCGTCGAGGGCCTCTACGGCACCGGGTTCAGCGACAGCCTTGCCGGAGATGCGGCAGACAACAGGCTCTTTGGTGGCGGCGGCGACGACACGCTGAACGGCGCCGGCGGGGTCGACCGGATCTACGGCGGAGACGGCGACGACACGATCAACGGCGGCGCCGGCAACGATTGGGTCGTCGGCGGTGCCGGGGCGGATACTTTCGTGTTCGACACTGGCTGGGGCGCCGACACCATTTCCGACTTCGACGACGGGGTCGACCGGATCGACCTGACCTCGACGGGCCTCGCCTTCGGCGACCTGACGATCACCCAGGTTGGGACGGATGTCGAGATCAGCGACGGGGCGGGCAACCTGATCACGCTCGATGACACGCTCGCCACCAACATCGACCAGTTCGACTTCATCTGACGCAGGGAAATGCAAGGGGGCCCGGATGGCCAACAAGAGACTTCTGGCAATCGTGACGGCGCTGATGCTGGCCGCCAGCGGCGGGCAGTCCGCACTGGGCGCCTTCACCTTCAGCCAGCTTGAGCTCATCGAGCAATTCATCCTGAACGGTCAGTGGGCATTGTTGAAAGCCTTCATCGACGAGCACCCGGAACTCCTTCAGGGCAGCGATGCGCTGGCTCGCGAACTTCGTGAATTTGTCGCGGCGGTCGAGGAAAGCGGGGTAATCTCGACGATCACCCCGCCCGCCGTCGTGCCCGATATCGCGGTTGTCGCGACGGCCAAGGATTCCTATTGAAGCGCGCGACGATGGACGGCAGCACGCATCCCGCCGCGTACGAAAGCATCGCCTACGTGATCGACCCGCGCTTTCCCGGCGGCACCTCCTCGGCGGTGGCCAGCGAGCTTCGGGCGATTGCCGCGATCCGGCCCCGCGTCTCCGTCTACGGCATCAGCTCGGCAATGTTCAAAGACACCGACGTCGCGCCGGTGCTGGGCGAAGCGCTGGATGATCTGGGCCTGACCCTGGTTTGGGACCCGCCGGTCATCGCCGCAGACCGCGTGATCCTGCACAACCCCGCTTTCCTCAAATTCGAAACCCGGCTCGCGTCGCGGATTCTCGCGCAGGATCTCTACGTGGTGACACATGAAAACTTCCTGCGCCCGACCGGCGCCGAGGCCTTTGATATTGCCGCCTGCCTCGCGCTGATCGACCGCGCGGGCCTGGCGCGCCGCAAGGTCCTGGCCCCGATCTCGGCGGGCAATCGCGAGACGGTCGGCGCATGGCTGGCGACTGTGGGCGGCACCGCGCCCTGGGAGGTTCTGGCCGCCGACTGGTTCAACATCTGCAATTTCGATCTGCAGCCGGCCACCCCGGCACCCCGCGACCGCCGGGGCCGGCATTCGCGCCCCGGCTACGAGAAATTCCCGCCTCCGGCGCAGATGGAGGCCAGTTTCCCGCCGGGTGCCGAAACCAACGTGATCCTCGGCGCCGACACCTTTCTGGATGACGGGACGGGCAGGCCGCACTGGCGCATGGTCCGGTTTCGCGGCATGACGGTCGACGCGTTCTTCGATGAAATCGACTTCCACGTCTACTTCACCGCGCCGACATGGCGCGAGAGCTTCGGACGGGTATTGGCCGAGGCCATGGCGGCGGGAAAGGTGGTGATCTCGGATCCGGCGACGGCCCGCACCTTCGGCGGCGGCGTGGTGGCCGCGAGCCCGGCCGATGTCGACGATATCGTCGGCCATTTCCTGCGCCACCCCGACCGCTATCTCGCCCAGGTCTCCCGTGCGCAACGGGTTCTCGAGGCCCTGTCGGCCGACCGTTTCCGGTCATTTTTCAATGCCTTGCCAGCTCGGGAGCCCGCAGGATGATCTATGTTGATGCCGGGGTCCGAAGCGCGCGTTCATTCGACACGAGGCTGGTGTTTACCGAGACCCTGCGGCGGGCCGGCCTCGCGGCGGGGATCGACGACGCCACCTTGCCGCAGACGCTGCATCGCAGCCAGAAATACGAGCTGTCCGAAAGCCTCGTGTCGCCGCACGACGCCGCGCCGGATGGTGTCATCGTCCTCGACGCCGGCCAGCTGTGCGACCGGACGCTGTCGACCTTGCGGAGCTACGGGCTTGAGGCAAATCAGCCCGTTGTTGCCGTCGGCCGGTTCGAAACCCGCCAGCACAAGATCGGCGCCCAGGCCAAGATCGCCTTTGCGACCGGGGCGGAGCCAACGCTCGTCGATCTCGATGAGGTGCAGCCCGGCGGGCTCCTTCCCGATGCCGCCCTGCCCCTTTTGGCATGCCGTAGCGATCGTGGCCAACCGCCCGGCAGCCTGCGCGTTCTGGTCTTCGTTCCCAAGGACATGGCCGAGGCGCCCGAGAGCGTCGCCGGGGTGTCGATGTTGGGTGCGGCGCGGGGCATCGAGGTGGCATTCATCACCGCGGCACAGACCAAGGCGTCGCTCCGCGCCGGCGGGACGGCCGCGGCGCCGATCTACGGCTATAGCGAATTGTCCCCCGCCGCGTTTGCCGAGCGCGCCGATATCGTCGTCGTGCTTGGCCACGGCTCACCCGGGGAGCGCATCGCCCAGCTGTCGGTCGAGGTCATCGGCGCCGGCGGCATCGTGATCGACGGGACCGAGAGTGCCGGACTAATGCAAAACACCGCGCCGATCGTGCGCGGCCCCGGGCGGCTTGTGGACCTGCCCGATTTTCTCGCCCGCGAAATCCTGCCGCGCGCGGAGGCGATCCGGGCCGAGGTTCGCGCCAGCGAGTGGCGGCAGGCAAATGACATCGCCGGACTGATCGCGCAATTCCCCGCCGCCCTGCGGCAGCGCCGCCCCGAACCGGCCCGGGCAAGCCCGGCACAAAAGACCGTATTCCTGCCCACCAACGGCGTCGGGCTTGGGCACGCCCAGCGCTGCGCCCTGATCGCGGCCCAGATGCCCGAGCCGCAACACCTCAGCTTCACCGCCTTTCCAAGCTGCGTCGATCTGGTGGAGCAGCAGGGGTTTGCCTGCCGCCCGCTGGTCCAGAAAAGCGAGGTTCACGCCGACAGCTATGCCAATGACCTTGTCAATTACAGACGGCTGCGCCGCTGGCTCGGGCGCGGCGACCGTCTGGTGTTCGATGGGGTTTATGTGTTCGAGTCGGTCTTCCGGACGATCCTCGAGCGCGAACTTGACGCGGTCTGGATCCGCCGGGGGCTGTGGCGCGCGCACCAGACCAACGAGGCCGCCTTGTCGCGCGAACATGTCTTCAGCCGTGTCGTGGTGCCCGGCGAGGCGTTCGACGAGCTCAACCAGGGCTATTCGTTCGGCGCGCATATTCACCACGTCGGGCCGGTGGTGCGCCTGCCCGGGCCCGGCGACAGAACCGCGACCCGCAAGGAGATTTCGCGCCAGCTCGGCGTGTCATTCAAGACGCTCGTCGTGTCGATGCTGGGCGGTGGCGTGGCGGCCGATCGCGGCCCGCAGCTGCAAACGACCTGCGCGGCGCTGGAAGGGCGCCCGGACGTGCTCCATCTCGTTGTCGTCTGGCCCAACGCCAAGCTCGCCCCCGAGTTGATGCTTTGGAACAACACCCGGGTCGTGCGGGCGCTCGATGCCGTCCGGCTCGCGCGTGCCGCCGATTTCGTGGTCACGGCCGTTGGCTACAATTCCTTTCACGAGATGCTCTACCACCGCATCCCGGCGATCTTCATTCCGCAGACCGCGCCCTACATGGACGACCAGGAGCGGCGCGCGGCCTCCGCGGCAGATCGGGGGCTGGCGGCGCTGGTCCTGCCCGAAGACCTTCTGATGCTCGACCGCACGCTGTCGCGGTTTCTAGACGGCCCACAGGCAACCAACATTCGCGAGCGTCTCGCCGGGCTCACACTTCCCGAGCCCGGCAATGCCGACGCGGCCCGGATCATTGAAGGAGAAACGCATGAGACACGACGGCTGGCTTGAGATCATGTCGCGCGCATCGGTGCCTCAGGTGGCCGAGATCGCGCCGGCGCTTCGCAGCCCGGCCGCGATGGCGGCACTCGCGAGTGATGCCGAAACCGGGTTGCCCGGGCCGTCGTCAATGCTGTGGCCGTGCGAAGATGCCCCGCGCGCCCGCTTCGGCGTGCGTGTGCGCACCGCGCCGGCCGACCCGCGCCGCCATGCCGTGCGGCTCGCGGCGGCCAGCATGGAACGCGGCGCCGAACCTGTCATCCTCAGCTACGTCGGGCGCAGCGGGTTTGAACAGGCCGGCTTCCGGGTCGAGCGCATCCACGGTGGCACAGAGGCCGAATGCGGCGTTCAGGAACTGGAGGTCAGTCGCTTCTGGGGGCTCTCGATCATCATCGACTTCGACGACATTTCTGCGCTGGACTGACGAGACGCGCCGCCGCCCGGCGTTACCCGAGCGCTTCGAGGCAGAAGGAGAAATGTCCGCGTGTTTCCAGCGTGAGATATCTGAAGCCCCAGTCGTGCGTGCGGCAGAATTCGGTGACCGCTTCGACAACGCCATAGGGCACCGCGTCGATGACGTTGCCGGTGCAGAAGTCATGGCCGGCGATCATCCCGCCGGGCCGGACCAGCGTCCTGCACAGCTCCAGCTCCGCCCGCGTGGTCGGGTAGCTGTGGTTGGTGTCGATATAGACCCAGTCGAACACTCCGGGCTCAAGCCCGGCCAGAACCTCCGTCGAAAGCCCCTGACAGATCGTGATGCGGCCGCTGTCAATCTCCTGCGCCCAATCGGCGCGGATCCGGCTGAGGCCATCGCGGTAACGCTCCGTGGCCCAGGCATCGACCAAGACCAACCGGGCCGGTTGGGCGCGCGACATGATTTCACCGGTGAAATCGCCAAACGCCACGCCGATCTCGGCGGCAACGCCGTGCTTGGGCATGAGGTCGAGAAGCGTGTTGCGGTCGGGCAGCAGATCACACCCCGTGGTATGGCGCCGGTCAAGCGTGACCCGCGGCATTTCGTTCTTGATCCTGCGTCGGTCAGCCGCCGTCTGCATGTTTGCCTCAATCCGAATACCCGGCACCGCCGCCCGGATCGTTCGGGCGCCCGCCCGCCCCGGGTTGTGTGTCACCCGTCGCAGGATACCGGCCATCGGGGGGCCATGCTTGACCCAAACGGGTCATCCACGCGGGGCGCCGAATCTGATCCAGCACCCGCCCGGACCAACGCCTTGGCGGCCGGGCAAAGCCGCCCCGAGCCGCGCTGACGTCATTCTGCTTCGCAAAGGTCTTGGTGCCCCCAGAGAGACTCGAACTCCCGACCCTCTGATTACAAATCAGATGCTCTACCAGCTGAGCTATAGGGGCGCTGGTGTTCGTGTAAGCATTCGCGCCGCGCCGTTCAAGCCCGTCTCACCTGCTCGCACGCGCCGCGAGGGCCACCGCCGCGAGGCCGACGCCGATCACCAGCATCGCCGCCGGCGCCGCCTGGCCAATCTGTTCCAGAGAGGCCTTTTCGTAGACCCGGGTCGACAAGGTGTTGTAGTTGAACGGCCGCAGCAGCAACGTCGCCGGCAGTTCTTTCACGCTGTCGACGAAGACCAGCAGCAAGGCCGTGCCGACCGAGCCCCGGATCAGCGGAACGTAGACGGAGCGCAGCGCCCCCCCGGCCGTGCGCCCAAGCGAGCGCGCGGCCATCGGCAGCGATGGCGAAACCCGGTCCATCGCGCTTTCCGCCGCGCCTTGGGCGATGGCGAAGAACCGCACGACATAGGCATAGACCACCGCAAACGCGGTGCCGGTGAGAACAAGGCCCGGATCCCAGCCGGTGAGCGCCAGAATGGTGTCGGCAACGGTGTTGTCGATCGCGGCAAGCGGGATCAGGATCCCCACCCCGAGCACCGCGCCGGGCGCGGCATAGCCGATCGCCGAGAGCGGCAAGATGCGGCGCGGCAGGCGGGAGGCCGTGAGCTTGACGCCATAGACGAGGAACAGGGCGCCCAGAACGGTGATGATCGCAGCGCTGCCCCCTACCGCCAGCGTGTTGACGAGCGCCCGCCCAAGGCCCGGCGCGACCCAGCCCTCGGCATTCGACAGGGCGTGCCAGAGGATCACCCCGGCGGGCAGTATGAACCCGACAACGAAGGGCACGGTGCAGAAGAACGTCGCCGCCCAGGCCCGCCAGCCGTCGAGCCGGATGGTTTCCACCGGGCGCTGATGGCGCGCGGCCTGGTAGAAGCGCGAGCGCGAGCGGCTGGCCTTCTCGATCCCCATCAGCACGAGCACCAGAACGAGGATCACCATGGCGATCTGCGCCGCGCCCCCGGCATTGCCCATCTCGAGCCAGGTGGTGAAGATGCCGGTGGT
The DNA here is from genome assembly GCA_024763335.1 of Paracoccaceae bacterium. Taxonomy (GTDB): domain Bacteria; phylum Pseudomonadota; class Alphaproteobacteria; order Rhodobacterales; family Rhodobacteraceae; genus Sinisalibacter. Next base: position 9,416 of record JANTFS010000003.1, read on the forward strand.
CAGCGTCTGCACCGCGAAGAAATCGACCACGCCGAAATCGGCCACGGTTTCCATCATCACGATGGCGGTGCCGGCGGCGATGGCCGGGCGCGCCAATGGCAGGCCCACCCGCCAGAACCGGGCGAAGGGTCCGGCGCCCAGCGCCCGGGCGACTTCGTAGATCCCGCCCGATTGTTCGCGAAAGGCGGTGCGGGCGAGCAGGTAGACGTAAGGGTTGAGCGCCGCGGCGAGCACCACCACCGCCGCCCAGCGCGCGCGGATCTCGGGAAACCAGTAATCGCGCGCGGTCTCCCACCCCATCAGCCCGCGCAAGCCCGTCTGGACCGGGCCGGAAAATTCGAGAAAATCAACCAGCGCGTAGGCTCCGACGTAAGCCGGAATTGCCAGCGGGAAGAGCAGCAGCCATTCCAGAACCCGTGCGCCGGGAAACCGATACATCGCGATCAGCCAGGCCGCGCCGGTGCCGACCATGGCCGACAGCAGCGCCACCGATCCGGCGATCAGCCCGGTGTTGACGAGATAGCGCGGCAGCGTCGTCGACATCAGGTGCGGCCAGACGTTTTCCTCCGGGTTCAGCGCCATCCACAACACCGCGAGAATCGGCCCGACCACGGCAAGCCCGATCAGCAACGCGCCGACCGACCAAAGGCTTGGACGGGCCGGCGCAAAGCGGGATACAGAAACTTGAGTCTTTTGCTCGGTCATCCCCCGCCTTATATCCGGTTTAACTGCCCGGAAAACCCGGTATATTGCAGGGAACGTCACGAGAGAACGACTGCGAGCGGCCCCGCCAAATGCAATCCACACGCATATCCATCCACCTCGGCGCCCACTGCACCGATGAGGATCGACTGGTCAAGTCTCTTCGGAGAAACCTGAAAACCCTGGAAGAACATGGGGTTATTGTTCCGGCCCCGCGCAGTTACCGGCCCGTGATCCGCGAGATCCGCAGCCGTCTCAAGGGCGAGCCGGCCAGCCGTGACGCCCAGGACGTGCTTTTCGAGGCGATCCTCGATACCGACGACGTCGACCGGCTGGTGCTGTCGCACGAAAACTTCCTTGCCAACCACCTCAACGCTTTCAAGAACGGGGCACTCTACCGCAATGCCGGCAAGAACTCCGCCGCGCTGCGCAACCTGTTTCCCGAAAACCCGGTCGAGTTTTTCCTCGCCGTGCGCAACCCGGCGACCTTCATCCCCGCCCTGCACCACGTGCTCCAGCCCGGGCCGTTCGATGAATATGTTGCCGGCATTGACCCCGACGCCGTCACCTGGTCCGATGTCGTGCACGATATCCGGGAGCAGAACCCCGAGGTGCCGATCACGGTCTGGTGCAACGAGGACACGCCGCTGATCTGGCCGGAGGTCCTGCACGAGATCACCGGGCTCGACCCGACTGTCGGGCTCAAGGGCGGATACGACATCCTCGCCCAGATCATGGCCCGCGAGGGCATCAAGCGGCTGCGCGTCTATCTCAAGAGCCACCCGCCGGCCACCGAGATCCAGCGCCGCCGCGTCGTTGCGGCGTTCCTCGACAAATACGCGCTCGAAGAAGAGGTCGAGGAAGAGCTCGACCTGCCCGGCTGGACGCCGGATCTGATCGAGCAGTTCACCGCCAACTACGACGACGACATGATCGAAATCGCCCGCATTCCCGGCGTCACCGTGCTGACCGCCTGATCTGGCGGCCCGGCGCCGGGCTACATGCCCAGCGCTTCCTTGTACATCTCCAGCACCGCCTCTTCCTCGGCGATCTCGTCGCGGTCGCGTTTGCGCAGCGCGATCACCTTTCGCATGACCTTGGTGTCGTAGCCACGGGCCTTGGCCTCGGCCATCACCTCTTTCTGCTGGTCGGCAATGTCTTTTTTCTCGGCTTCCAGCCGCTCGAAACGCTCGATGAACTGGCGCAATTCATCTGCGGTAACACGGTAGCTGTCGGGCTTGGGGTGATCGTCCAAGGGTGTCTGCATCGGGTCCTCCGGGGTCTGGCCGACCCTTGCTACTGTTGTCGGGCGCAGCCTTCAAGGCCGACAAAAGGGTTGCGGCAGCAGGCGGCTCGGGCTAGGCCGCCCGCAGAATCAGGAGGACCGGATGGAGTGGCTCATCTACATCGGCGCCGTGGTGGCCGCGCTGGGGCTTGTCGGGCTCGTCGTTTCGATGCTGCGCGTGATCAAGGCCAAACGTGCCGGGCTCGACGACGAGGCGCTGAAACAGGCCGTCGCCGCGGCGATCCCGCTCAACATGGGCGCATTCGCGCTGTCGGCGGTCGGGCTGATGATGGTGGTGGTCGGCATCATCCTCGCCTGACCTGCGCCCCGATCACATCTTGCGGCGGCGGATGAGCCCGGGGTTGGCGTTGAGCCGCCCGAAATTCATCCCGTTCTTGATCAGCTCATCAAACAGCGGCGCCGGCTCGAAGAGCGCCGGATCGCCGCCGTCCTGCACCAGATTCCTGAGGCTGTTTCTCACCTGCAGGAGCCCGTGCCGGTCGGCCACTTCCATCGGCCCGCCGCGCCAGCGCGGGAAGGCCAGCGCCGCGATCATCGCCGCGTCGATATCGGACGGACGGTAGGCCACCCCGTCACCCACGAGGCGCGCGCCGGCATTGGCCAGGGCCAAGGTGGTGCGCTCGACGATCTCGTCAGGCGACATCGTCCGCGGCGGCGGCGGCGCCCCGGCGCGCAGCCCGGCGAGCACCTCCGCGCTCTGCGGGCTCGGCTCTTGCGTCTGCACGCCCTGGTCATAGGCATAGAACCCGCCGCCGGTCTTCTGGCCGAGCAGCCCGGCCTGCACCATGCGCGACAGCAGCTCCCCCCCGGCATCGGCCCAGTCGAGACCGGCGAGACGGTCAATCCCGGCGAGATCCGCGATTTGCAGCGGCCCGAGTGCGAAGCCATAGGCGCGCAGGGCCGCGTCGGCCTCCTGCGCCGAGGCGCCCGCGGCGATCACCCCGGCAAGGGCCGAAAGAAGGGTCGAAAACATCGGCAGAACGAGGCTGTCGCCACCGCCGCCCGGCAACACCGGCAACTTGCCCAGCGCCCGGGCGAAGCCCACGCCGGTGGCCGCCAGATCGGGCGCGGCGCCGGCAGGGCAGACAACCTCGACGAGGGGAATGCGATGCGCGGGGGCGAAGAACCGCAGCCCGATCACATCGGCAGGCCGCCCGCTCGCGGACGCGAGCGCCGCGATATCGCTGCCCAGCCCGGCGCTCGCCAGCACGGTTCCGGGGGCCGTCGCCGCGCCGATCATTTCAAACACGCTGCGCCGGGTCTGCGGATCCTCCGTCACCGCTTCGATGACAAGATCGACCCCGGCCAGCTGTCCGGGCTCGGCAGACGTGGTCAGCGTGGCCAACTGGGCCTCGCGACGGCTGGCCGCGATCCGGCCCCGCTCGACGTCGCGCTCAAGCCCCGAGGCCACCCGCCGATGGGCCGCCTCGCGCGCGTGTTCATCCTTTTCGAGCAGCGTCACTGGAAGGCCGGCGGCGAGGCAGGCGCGCACGATCCCCGATCCCAGCCGTCCGCCCCCGACGACGCCGACCTGCGCGATCCGGCGCGGTGTGCGACTGGAAATCTGCGGCACCCGGGTGGTGCGCCGTTCGGCAAGGAAGGCGTGGCGCAGCCCGTGCGACTGGTCGCTGTCGACAAGCTGCGCAAAGGTATCCTGTTCCATCGCCAGACCGGCCTCGAAGGGCAGGAGCAGCGCCGCCTCGACGAGGTCCACCGCGCGATGCGCCGCTTCGCGCCGGTCCTTGGCAAGCTCGGCGCGCCATTTGCCAATGTCGTCGAAATAGGCCTTGGGATCGGCCAGTCCCTCGGTTCGGGCCCGGGTCGGGCGCGGCAGAACCCCGGCCCTCGCGATGTTGCGCCCCGTTGTCAGCGCCGCCTTGTCGAGGTTCTTCTCGATGATCCGGTCGGCAAGGCCCACACGCGCCGCCGTCTCCGCGTCGATCGGACGGCCAGAGATCAGCATTTCGAGCGCCGCCCCGGCCCCGACGATGCGCGGCAGACGCTGGGTTCCGCCCGCCGCCGGCACCAGCCCGAGCATCACGTCCGGCAGGCCCAGCTGAGCCCCGGCCAGAAGCAGGCGGAAATGGCAGGCCAGCGCCAGCTCGAACCCGCCGCCCAGCGCGGTGCCGCGGACCGCGGCAATCACCGGCTTCGGCGCGTCTTCGATGAGGGTGCAAAGCTGCCCCAGGCTCGGTCGTTCGCCGGGGTGCTCGAAATCACGCAGATCGGCGCCCGCCGGGAAGGTGCGCCCCCGCGCGTTGATCACGATGGCACCGACCTGCGGGTCGTCCAGCGCCCGCGCCAGCCCCGCCGCCAGTGCTTCGCGCACCGGCTGTGTCAACGCATTGACGGGAGGGTTGTCGACGGTGAGAAGCGCCACATCCGCCCGCACCTCGTAGCCCAGAACTTCGCCCATCCTCATCACCGGCCTCGTCAATTGAGGCGCTGCCCGAAAAAATACCTTTATCAGACAACTCTAGGATGCCCGGCCGCAAGATCAAAGCGCAATCACACGGGCCTGTGGTCAGACCGGCATATTGTCGAAGACATCGTCGGAATCGTCGTCCGACAGATCTTCCTCGAATTGCTTGAGATCGGCCGGGACCGGCAGGCCAAGAGCGCGCAATTCGGCGATCTTCTCGCGCAGCTGTTCTTGCAGCACATGCCGGTCTTCGGGGCGTTCGACGATTTCTGCCATCAGCAGATCGATCGCGGCCTTGATTTCTTCCAGAGCCATGCTTCCTCCTTGCGCATCTGACGGCGCCGCAACCGGCGGGGCCCGTCTCAGCCGCGTTTCTCGGCGCAATCGCGGCAAAATGGCGTGTAGGGCACGACATCGAGACGTTCTTCGGCGATCTCCTCGCCGCAACTCACGCAATAGCCGAATTCACCCTCATCCATGCGCTGCAACGCAGCCTGGATCTTGGCGATTTCGGCCTTGCCCGAGGTGCCCATGCTTTCCAGCACCTCATCGCCCTCGCGCTCCGTCGCCAGCTCTTCCCAGTCTTTCGACTGGTGGCTGTCGAGCGTCTCATCGATCTCGCGCAACCGCTCCTCGAGCTCATCGCGGCGGGATTCGAGAATGGCCCGGTATTTTGCGGTGTTGACCATCGACATACTCCTCGTAGCCGACACATCGTGCCCTCGCGGGGCGGGGCTACGCTTTGATACAGGTCAATCGGGCGATCGGCTATCCGATCGCTTCGCGCGCGGGGGCCGTGTCACGCGGCGCCTCAGGGCTCGGCCCCCCGCCATCGGCGCCGGACAGGTCGACCGCGAGCGCATCGGGGCCGGCGCCGGCGGCGATGGCGGCGGCGGGATCGGGCAGCTCGGCGGCGGCCTGCGGTTCGGCCATCTCGCCAACACCGGCGCGTGGCAGGGCGGGTGACGGCGCGGTGGTGGCGCGCGCGCCCGCGCCGGTCTCCGCCGCCGCATTGGCCGCCAGCCGAATGGCGCGGTGGCCCGACGCCTGCCCGAGACGGCCGCGGGCCACCGTGCGGCCGTCGATGCCTTCGAGCATGACCTGCGCAAGGGCATCGCGCGGCACCTCGATCTCCATGCCCGCCTGCAATCGCGTAACCTCCGCCAGCGTCATGTCGCGCCGAAGCAGCGTTGCCCTCAGCACCGCCTGCGTTTCCATCACCCGGGTCTGCAAGGCCAGCGTGAATGCGCCCGTGTCGCGGCCGTTTCCCCCGGACCGCGCCGGCGGATCATGCGGCAGGAGAAACGCGATCATGCCGGACTTGCCGCCGTGGCCGAAATCAACATTGGCGCGCAGCTGGCGGTAGGGAATATCGTCCAGCGTCATCGCCACGGTCCGGGCCTCGGGCAGCGCCATGGCGTAGCGATAGCCGGTGACGGCCGGCGCGAGTTCGAGCCCGGCCTCCCCGATGCGCCGTTCGAGATCCTCAAGGGTCCGGTCGATGAAGTCGGCACACATGATCGCGTCGGTGCGCGTCGGCGCGCGCGGCTCGGCCGGACGCGGGACAACCCGGCCGGTGGTCTGAATCTCGATCACCGCCGCCACGGCCTGCATGTCGAGCACGGCGAGGCCGAAGCGGCCCCCGGGCCCCTCGATCAGCGCGAGCAAGGCCGGGTCGGGCAGGCTGGCGCAGGCCGGCTCAAGCATCACCCGCGCCACCTCGGCATCAGCGGCGATGGCCGCGAGGCCGATGACCTCCTGCGCCGCCTGCGCAATCGCGTCGCGCAGCGCCTTGGCCGGCGAGAGCACGCCGAACTCGGGCGGGGGCCGCCCCGCCCCGGCCTTGCGCCGCATCGCGTTTGGCTGGTTTTGTTGCTGCATCTCCAAAATCCGGCTTGCCCAGCCCAAGGTCTCGCAGATCAAGGTTGACGAAGCGTTGAGATCAGCCGGAATTGCCGGACCGGGCGCGGTCGGCCGGCAGGGTCACGCGGAACGCCGCGCCGCCCTGCCCCGGCAAATAGGCAATCGCCCCGCCAAGTTTGTCCATGATCTCGCGACAGATCGCCAGCCCGAGCCCGGCGCCCCCGGCTTTCTGCTGATCCGAGAGCCGCGAGAACTTCTCGAAGATCACCGCCTGCGCCTCGGCCGGGATGCCTGCCCCGTTGTCGACGAAATCGACCACCAGACGCCCCTCCTGCCGGCTCACCCAGATCGTCAGCTTGGGCTGCGCGGCATCGCAATATTTGCGGGCATTGGCGATCAGGTTGATGAACACCTGCGCCAGCCGGTCGGTATCGGTCCGGATCGTAACCTCTTCGCGCGCCGGATCGCGCCGGATCTCGAGCAGCCGGCCATCGCCGGCCGTGCCGGCCGCCGCCACCGCCTGATCGATCACCGCGCGCAGGCTGTCGCGCTGGATGTTGAGCGTCACCTGCCCGGCTTCGAGCACCGAAAGATCGAGAAGATCATCGAGCAGCCGGGTGAGCCGGGTCGCCTCGTCCTGGATGATGCCGGCAAATTTCTGCTGCGCGCCGGCGTCGGGCGGGCCGTCGCGCAGGATCTCGGAAAAGGCGCGGATCGAGGTCATCGGCGTGCGCAGCTCGTGGCTGATCTGGCTGAGGAAGGCATCTTTCTGGATCGACAGCTGGGTCAGTTTCGCGTTCGCCTCGCCCAGCTTGCGCGCGGTGCGGGCAAGTTCCTCGGACTTCGCCTCGAGCTGCGAGGAATATTCCAGCATCTGCTGGGTCTCGTCGGCCACCGCCATCAGGTCTTCCACCGAGACCGCCGCGCCGCCAACGATCTGGCCCACCATCGCATGCGCCGTGGCCGCGCCAACCGAGCCGGAAAGCTCGCGTTCGAGGCGCTGGAGGAATTCCGGTGTCGTGTCGGGCAGGTAGCCGCTCTTGCCCTGCGCCGCCGCCTGTGCCCGGAACAACTCCTGCGCCTCGGCCCCGCCCATGATCCGCTGCGCCATGATCAGAAGATCCTCCGCCTCCGCCGCCCCGCGCGCCCAGCCCCGGCCGGGCTGCGAATGCTCGAAGACATTGACGAATTGCGCCCCTTGCAGGCGTTCGAGCGGCGTTGGGAAGGACAACAGCGAAAAGCCGAAAAACAGCATCGTGTTGATGGTGAGCGACCAGATCAGCGCATGCACTACCGGATCGAGCCCGGAGATGCCGAACAGCGCCTGCGGGCGCAGCCAGGCCAGGCCCAGCGGGCCATCGGCCATCACCTGCGCCGGGAAGATCGCCTCGCCGAAGGAGGGCAGGAACAGCGCATAGGCCCAGACGGCAAACCCGGCAATGAGCCCCGCCGCCGCGCCGACCCGGGTGGCCCCACGCCAGAAGATGCCACCCAGCATCGCCGGCAGCACCTGCGCGATGCCGGTGAACGAGATCAGCCCGATTGCCGCCAGCGCAGCCCCGCCGCCCGAAAAGCGGTAGTAGAGATAGCCCAGCGCCAGCACCACGCCGATCGAGACCCGGCGCGAGAGCAGGACCGCATTGCGCACATCGCCCGACATCGAGGCCCCGCCCTGCCGCAGCGACAGCCAGACCGGCATGACGATATGGTTCGACACCATCGTCGACAGCGCGATGGCGGCGACGATCACCATCGAGGTGGCGGAGGAGAAGCCGCCGAGAAACGACAGCATCGCCAGCCCGTCGCGGCCCTCGGCGAGCGGCACGGTGAGCACGAAGAGATCGGGGTTGGCGCCCGCCGGCAGGCGGGTGAGCCCGACGGCGGCAATCGGGATCACGAAGAGGCTCATCAGGAAGAGGTAGAGCGGAAAGGCCCAAGAGGCCGTCGCGAGCTGTTTTTCGTCGACGTTTTCCACCACCAGAACCTGGAACATTCGAGGCAGCGTCAGGAAGGCGGCCGCCGAGAGGAAGGTCAGCGAAGCCCAGCGCCCGCCATTGATCTGCCAGTCGGAGATCGGCGAGGCCTCGATGATCCGCGCCACATCGGCCGGCCCGCCGGCGATTCCCCAGACGACAAAGACCCCGACCGCCAGAAGCGCCACGAGCTTGACGATGGCCTCCACGGCGATGGCCGTCACCACCCCGTGGTGGCGCTCGTTGACGTCGAGGTTGCGGGTGCCGAACATCACCGTGAACACCGCTAGCCCCATGGCGACCCAGAGCGCGGTCGCCGGGGCGGTGGACAGCCGCACCTCGGCCCCCGGCTCGTGCGCGTTGAACACTGCCAGCGACAGGGTGACGGACTGAAGCTGGAGCGCGATGTAGGGCGTCGTGCCGATGACCGCGAGCGCTGTCACGATCACCCCGAGCAGGTTCGACTTGCCGTAACGCGACGAGATCAGGTCGGCCACCGAGGTGATCCGCTGCGCCCGGCCGATCCGCACTAGCCGGCGCAGAATCCACCACCAGCCGACCATCACCAGCGTCGGCCCGAGATAGATGGTGACAAATTCCAGCCCGGAGCGCGCGGCATAGCCAACCGCGCCGTAGAAGGTCCAGGCGGTGCAGTAGATCGACAGCGACAGCGTGTAGACGATCGGGGCGTGCAGCCAGGCCCCGCGCCCGGCGCGCGCCCGCTTGTCGGCGCCGAAGGCGACGAGGAACAGGAAAGCCACGTAGATCAGGCTGACCGAAATCAGGACATTCGAATTCATCTCGCGTCGGGCTCCGCGCCGCCCCCGGCACGGGTGCTCGGGCCACCGGGCGCGGCGTCGGGTTCCAGCGGATCAGAGCCCACCCCACCCGGCGCCCGCGCCAGCCAGCGCACCAGCAGCGCGGTCAGGGCGATCAGCCCCAGCCAGGTGGAAAAAACGTAAAGCCCACCCAGCGCCGTCGACCGTGGCGCGGCGCCGCTGCCGAGCAACGGCCCGAGGAACAGCAGCACGCCGACCAATGGCAGCAGCCGCACCGCGTCGATCAGCCGCCGCCGGCGATAGGTCTCGCGTTCGAGGAAGATCGGCTCACGGCGCGGGGCCATCGGTCAGGCTCCATCGGCGGTGATCTCGGCCAACGCCGCGAGCAGCTCGGCATTGGAAAACGGCTTGGTCATGAACCGGGTCGCACCAAGTTCGTCGGCAAGGGCGCGATCCTTTTTCTGGCCCCGGGCCGTCAGCATCAGCACCGGCAGGGCGGCAAGATCGGGATCGGCGCGCAGCTCGCGAAGGATCTCGTAGCCCGACCGCCCGGGCAGCATGACATCAAGCAACAGCGCATCCGGCCGGGCCGCGCGCACCGCCGCGGCGGCGGTTTCCCCGTTTGCGTGGGTGGTGACCTCCCAGCCGTCGCGGCTGAGAATGAAGCTGATCGCCTCGACGATGTTGGGCTCATCCTCGACGATCACGATGCGCTTGGCCATGGGCTCCCCTCCGGCCCTCCCGGGACCGCACCCGCCGACTATCTCCAATGCGGGCGCGGCTGTCAAAGCCTGCGCAACCGGCCCCGGGTCAGCCGGCGGGCCCGCCGCCGGGCTGCGCCCCGAGGATCGAGGGTTCGCGCCGCGCCGGGCAGGCCTCGCGCGGGCAAACCCGGCACGAGCTTCCGGCGCTGACCACCGGGCCGGGCCGGGCCTGCGGATCTTCGAGCGGTTCGATCAGCATCGTCGCCTCGTGAACGGGCGGCGCATCGAAGCCGGCGGCGGCCACCGGCCTCGAGATCGCGCGGCAGAGAAAGCGGCGCGGCTCGCGTCCCGGCATTTCGAGCACCATGGTCACCGGCTGCGCCGGCCGCGCCAGCGCATGGTAGAGCGGCCACAGGGCGCAACCGCTGCCAAACCGCGGCAGGGCAAACCCGTCGACCGCCTTGCGCAGGGTCAGGCTTCCGGCACCATCGCAAACCACCAGCCCCGCCGCTTCGCCCGACAGGCTCGCGATCCGCCGCAGCACGGCATCGAGCGGCACGTCGAACGCGGCGGCGAGCCGCGCGGGATCATCCTGCGCGGCGGCGCGGGATGCGGTAAACGCCGCCGCCGGCATCCGGCGGGCATCGTCGCGATAGCGCGACAGCATCGCCCGGGCGAGGTCGGCGGCGCCGGGATCGGACAGCCCCGAGGCCCCGCGCAACACCGCGTCGATCTGCGCCGCGCCGGCGCCGGGGCGTTCCAGCGCGGCGAAGTGATAGCCGGTGCGCGCGACGAAGGCAGCCAGTTCATCGACCGGCGACAACGGTGCCTCCGCCAGATCGCCGCCGGTATCGAGCCAGGCCACCAGCCCCTCGGCGCTTTCCGACAGCCGCCGGCTTTCTTCTCCGACGTTGCGCAGGAACCGGGCCTGCCAGTCGGGATCGATGTCGCGGGTCTCGGTGAGAATCGAGGCGGCCGAGCGGATTGCCGTCACCGCCGAGAGAACCTCGTGCAGAGCGGCGGCAAGATGGGGGTCGTGCGCGAGCCGGTCCGACAGGGTTTCGACCAGCCGTTCGAGCGTCTCGATCCGGCGTGCCTGCGCCGCGATCAGCCCGGCCCAGCCCGGGAACCGGCCGGCGAGATCCTCGGCCCGGTCGCGCTCCGGCGCCGGCCCCTCGGCCGGCGCGGCGATCCGCGTCGCGGCGGCCCCGAGCTCGGCCAGCAGCGCCGCCTCGGCGCCCTCGGTCAGTTGCGTTGGCTCGACCTCCAGCGCGCGCGCGATGTCGACGATCAGCTTGCCGCCGATTCTGCGGCGATTGTGCTCGATCAGGTTGAGATAGGCGGGCGAGATTCCCACCTCGCGTGCCAACTCGGCCTGCCGGGTGCCGCGCGCCAGGCGGTGTTCTCGGATGCGCGAACCGGTGAGCGGGCTGGCGGGCACGGGCAAATCTCCTTCGATTCCATGCGCTTTCTGCACGTGCGTGAAAATCTTTTTACAAATCCACCATAGCGCCTGTTCATTTTTTTACAAAAAAATTGTTTCGCGGGAGGGATTTGTTGCGAAGTTATCAGTCGCCACACAATAATGCCGCAGGTCTGTAAAGGCCCAAAGTCGGCGCGAGGAGGTGCCGCCTTTCACCTAACGGGAGGATCTATATGTCCAAAACGAACATCACCCGTCGTGGCTTGATGAAGACTGGCGCCGCTACCGGCGCCGGCCTCGCGCTGCCGACGATCTTCACCTCGGGCGCCGCTGCCTTCACCAACGAGCCCACGGGTTCGTCGGTCAAGCTCGGCTTCAACGTGCCGCAAACCGGCCCCTACGCCGAAGAAGGCCTCGATGAACTGCGCGCCTACGAGCTTGCGGTCGAGCACCTCAACGGCATGGGCGATGGCGGTGCCATGAACACCTTCTCCTCGAAGGTTCTCGAAGGCAACGGCATCCTGGGCAAGAAGGTCGAATACGTGACCGGCGACACCCAGACCAAGTCGGACGCGGCCCGTGCCTCGGCCAAGTCGATGATCGAGAAAGACGGCGTGACGATGATCACCGGCGGCTCGTCCTCGGGCGTGGCCATCGCGGTTCAGGGCCTGGCCCAGGACGCCGGCATCATCTTCATGGCGGCGCTGACCCACTCGAACGACACCACCGGCAAGGACCGCAAGGCCAATGGCTTCCGCTACTTCTTCAACGCCTACATGTCGGGCGCCGCGCTCGCCCCGGTGCTGAAGAACGCCTACGGCTCGGATCGCCGCGCCTACCACCTCACCGCCGACTACACCTGGGGCTGGACGCAGCAGGAATCGATCGCCGCGGCGACCGAGGCCATCGGCTGGGAAACCGTCAACAACGTGCTGACCCCGGTCGGCGCGGGCGATTTCTCGTCCTACATCGCACCGGTTCTGAACTCGGGCGCCGACGTGCTCGTGCTCAACCACTACGGCGGAGACATGGTCAACTCGCTGACCCAGGCGATCCAGTTCGGCCTCAAGGACAAGGTCGTCAACGGCAAGCAGTTCGAGATCGTCGTGCCGCTCTACTCCGAACTGATGGCCGCCGGCGCCGGCGAGAACATCAAGGGCGTCTACGGCTCGATGAACTGGAACTGGCAGCTGCAGGATCCGGGCACCCAGGCCTTCGTCAAGTCGTTCGGCGAGAAGTATGGCCGTCCGCCCTCGGGCTCGGCCCACACGGCCTATGTGCAGACCCTGCTCTATGCGGATGCGGTTACCCGTGCCGGCTCGTTCAACCCCTGTGCCGTGGTCGAGGCCCTCGAGGGCTTCGAATTCGACGGCCTCGGCATCGGCCCGACGCTCTACCGCGCCGAAGATCACCAGGCGTTCAAGGACGTGCTGGTCATGAAGGGCGCCGAGAACCCGACCACCGAGTATGACACGCTCGAGATCGTCGAGGTGACGCCGGTCGAGCAGGTCATGTATCCGCCCGATCACCCGATGTTCGGCGGCCCCGAAGCCTCGCTCGGTGAGTGCAACGACGGCGCATGATCGCCTGATCTGAAAAGCCTTCGTGGGGCGGGGATTTCCCCGCCCTACCTTTAGAAGCCGGGCGCGAGACCCGGCTCTCCCAACACGATCCACGGGTGGGCAACATGGACGCCATCATTCTCCAGATTCTCAATGGCCTCGACAAGGGATCGGCCTATGCGCTGATCGCGTTGGGGCTCACTCTGATCTTCGGCACGCTCGGGGTGGTGAACTTCGCCCACGGTGCGCTGTTCATGATCGGCGCCTTCGTGGCGGTGAGCGTCCAGCGCCTGCTGAGCCTGTCCTTCGAACAGATCGACAGCACCAAGACCGACTTCCTCGGCAATCCGCTGAAGGTCAAGGTGCCCTATGTCGAAAGCTGGTTCGGCCCCGAGGTGGGCGCCACCATCATCGACTGGTCGGTGCCGCTGGCGATCATCGTCGCCATCCCGGTGATGCTGCTCGTCGGCTTCGTCATGGAGCGCGGCCTGATCAAGCATTTCTACAAGCGCCCGCATGCCGACCAGATCCTCGTCACCTTCGGCCTCGCCATCGTGCTGCAGGAGCTGGTCAAGTATTTCTTCGGCGCCAACCCGATCCAGACCCCGGCCCCGGATGCCTTCACCGGCTCGTTCGATTTCGGCGCGATGATCGGCTTCGATCCGAACGTGATCATCTACCCCTATTGGCGGCTGGTCTACTTCGGCTTCGCCGCCGTGGTGATCGGCGCGGTCTTTGCCTTCCTGCAATTCACCACCTTCGGCATGGTGGTGCGCGCGGGCATGGCCGACCGCGAGACCGTGGGCCTGCTCGGCATCAACATCGACCGCCGCTTCACCATCATGTTCGGCATCGCCGCCGCCGTGGCCGGGATCGCGGGGGTGATGTATGCGCCGATCCTCAGTCCGAATTACCACATGGGGATGGACTTTCTCGTGCTCTCCTTCGTCGTGGTCGTCGTCGGCGGCATGGGCTCGCTGCCGGGCGCCGTGGCCGCCGGCTTCCTGCTCGGCATCCTGCAAAGTTTCGCCTCGATGAACGAGGTCAAGAGCGTGATCCCCGGCATCGACCAGGTGATCATCTACCTCGTCGCGATCATCATTCTGCTGACCCGTCCGCGGGGCCTGATGGGCCGCGCCGGCGTGATGGAGGAATAGACCCATGAAGTTCCTTGGCCTGTCCGCGAAAGACACGCGGTTCCTCCTGATCGTCATCCTGCTGACGCTCGCGACGCCGATTATCCTGCAACCCTTCCCCGAGGGCTCGGGGCTGGCGACCTTCAACGCCGGCTACCCCGACCTGATGCAGCGCTTCGCGATCTTCGGCATCTTCGCCATCGGCTTCAACATCCTCTTCGGCCTCACCGGCTACCTCTCCTTTGGCCATGCCGCCTTTCTCGGGATCGGCTCCTATACCGTGGTCTGGATGTACAAGCTGCTTGACTACAACGTGATCTGGGGCCTGCCGCTTGCGGTTGTCACGTCGGGCCTCTTCGCGCTGCTCATCGGCTATATCTCGCTGCGCCGCTCGGGGATTTATTTCTCGATCCTGACCCTCGCCTTCGCGCAGATGTCCTACAACCTCGCCTATTCGGTGCTCACGCCGATCACCAATGGTGAAACCGGCCTGCAGGTCTACAGCAACGATCCGCAGGTGCTGATCTCGGAGGGCGAAACCAGCCCGCATTTCTTCGGCATCGTGATGAACGAAAGCGCCAAGCTCAATCTCGGCGACTGGCAGTTCACCTTCAACAACGGCTACTACTTCACGGCCATCATCGCCATCGTGGTGTTCTACATCTCGCTGCGCATCTTCCGCTCGCCCTTCGGGCTGATGCTGCGCGCGATCAAGACCAACCAGACACGTCTGAACTATACCGGCATCAACACCCGGCCCTACACGCTCGCGGCCTTCGTGATCTCGGGCATGTATGCCGGGCTTGCCGGCGGGCTGATGGCGGCGATGGACCCGCTGGCGGGCGCCGAGCGGATGCAGTGGACGGCCTCGGGCGAAGTGGTGCTGATGACCATCCTCGGCGGCGCCGGCACGCTGATGGGCCCGATCCTCGGCGCCGGGTTCATCAAGTATTTCGAGAACATCTTCTCGAAGATCAACGACCAGGTTCTGCATGGCTGGTTCGAGTGGATGCCCGACGGACTCGAGGACTTCATCATCGGCTTGAGCCACTTCTTTGTCGGCAAGTCGTGGCACCTCACGCTGGGCTTGCTGTTCATGCTCGTGGTGATCTTCCTGCCCGGCGGCCTCGTCGAGGGCGGCACGCGGATCTGGCATGCCATCCGGCGCGACCGCAAACCCAAGGGGCCGGACCCGGAGCACCATCCCGAACACATCCCCCACGTGGCCGAGAAAGAGGAGTTCTGAACCATGGGAATCCTTGAAGTCAAAGGCGTGGGCAAACGCTTCGGCGGTCTACAGGCACTCTCCGACGTGAACCTCTCGGTGGCCGAGAACTCGGTGCATGCGATCATCGGCCCCAACGGGGCGGGCAAGTCGACCCTGCTCAACTGCTTCGTCGGCAAGCTGATCCCCGACACCGGATCGGTGATGTTCAACGGCCAGTCGGTGCTGGGCCGCAAGCCCCACGAGATCAACCAGATGGGCATTTCCCGGGTGTTCCAGACCCCCGAGATCTTCGGTGATCTGACGGTGATGGAAAACGTGATGATCTCGTGCTTCGCCCACCGCGACGGCGCCTTCCGCATCCACCCTTTCGAGACCGTCGCCCACGAGGCCGACATCATCGAGCAGGCTGAGACGATGCTGTCGGACGTGAACATGCTCGACAAGCGCGAGATGCATGCGGCCTCGATGAGCCGGGGTGACAAGCGCCGGCTGGAAATGGCGATGTGCCTCGCGCAGGAGCCCAAGCTCCTGCTGCTCGACGAGCCAACCGCCGGCATGGCGCGCGCCGACACCAACAACACCATCGCGCTGCTCAAGGAGATCAAGGAAAAGCGCGACATCACCATGGCGATCATCGAACACGACATGCACGTGGTGTTCTCGCTCGCCGAACGGATCACCGTGCTGGCCCAGGGCACGCCGCTCGTCGAGGATACGCCCGAAAACATCAAGGGTCACCCCAAGGTCAAAGAAGCCTACCTGGGCGAATCGGTCTGAGGAGAGATGCAGATGGACAAGAACGCCAACCACGCGGCGACCGCCCCGGCCTTCTTCTCGGCCTATGACATCCACGCCTATTACGGCGAGAGCTACATCGTTCAGGGCGTGAGCTTCAACATCCACGAAGGTGAGATCCTCGCCCTTCTGGGGCGCAATGGCGCGGGCAAGACCTCGACCCTGCGGGCCATCGCGCGCACCGGCTCGCCGCTGGTGACCCATGGCGAAATCTGGCTCGACCACGAGGCGCTGCACCGGATGAAGAGCCACGAAGCGGCACAGGCCGGGCTCCAGCTCGTGCCCGAAGACCGCCGCATCATCCAGGGCCTGACGGTGGAGGAAAACCTCGAGCTTGCCCGCATCGCACCCGGGCTGGGCTGGGAAATCGAGCGCGTCTACGAGCTGTTCCCGCGGCTGGGCGAGCGGCGCAAGCAGGAGGGCACCACGCTCTCGGGCGGCGAACAGCAGATGCTGGCCATCGCCCGCGCCCTGGTGCGCGACATCAAGCTCCTGCTGCTTGACGAGCCCTACGAGGGCCTCGCGCCGGTGATCGTCGACGAGATCGAGAAGACGCTCGACGTCATCAAGGCCCAAGGCATCACCACGGTGTTGGTCGAGCAAAACGCCATCCGCGCGCTCAACCTCGCCGACCGGGCGGTGATCCTCGACACCGGCACCGTCGTTTTCGACGGCACCGCCAAGGAAGTTCTCGACAACGAGACCCTGCGGCACGAATACCTCGCGATCTGATCCAGATCATCGCGGTTCTCGCCGGATATGTCATTGAACCGGCATCCCCAATCCCGGCGGTGCCGGGAAAAGCGTGAATTTCGCCGCTTCGAAGGGGGCGGCCCAAGGAGGAAAGCATGACCGACGCAAAAACCTATCCCCCGTCCGCGGATTTCGTGAAACACGCCCATATCAATGCCGAGCAATACAACGACATGTATGCCCGCTCGGTGAACGATCCCGACGGGTTCTGGGGTGAAGCGGCCGAGCGTCTCGACTGGATCAAGAAACCCACGAAGATCAAGAACACCACCTTCGAATATCCCGATGTTTCGGTGAAATGGTTCGAGGACGGCGAGCTCAACGTCTCCGTCAACTGCATCGACCGGCACCTTGAGACCCGCGGCGATCAGGTGGCGATCATCTGGGAGGGCGATGACCCGAACCAGACCCGCCATATCACCTACAAGGAATTGTCGGTGAGCGTGAACAAGTTCGCCAATATCTACCGCGATCTCGGGGTGAAAAAGGGCGACCGCGTGGTGCTCTACATGCCGATGATCCCGGAAGCGGCCTTCGCCATGCTGGCCTGCACCCGGATCGGCGCAATCCACTCGGTGGTGTTTGCCGGTTTCTCGCCCGAGGCGCTGGCCAGCCGGGTTGAAAACGCCGATGCCTCGCTGATCGTCACCGCCAACGAGGCGCCGCGTGGCGGGCGCAACACGCCGCTCAAGGCCAATGTCGACAAGGCGCGCGAGATCTGCGGGCCGGTCAAGACGCTCGTCGTCGAGCACACCGATGGCGCGGTGCACATGGAAGAGGGCGTCGATGTCGGCTACACGGCGCTGTTCGAGGCCGCCTCCGAGACCTGCGAGCCGGAGGTGATGAACGCCGAAGACCCGCTCTTCATCCTCTACACCTCGGGCTCCACCGGCACGCCGAAGGGCGTGTTGCACACCACCGGCGGCTATCTGCTCTATGCCGCGATGACCCACGAATACGTGTTCGACTACCATGACGGCGACGTATTCTGGTGCACCGCCGATGTCGGCTGGGTCACCGGCCACAGCTATATCGTCTACGGCCCGCTGGCCAACGGCGCCACCACGCTGATGTTCGAGGGCGTGCCCACCTACCCCGACGTGAGCCGGTTCTGGCAGATCTGCGAAAAGCACAAGGTCAACCAGTTCTACACCGCGCCCACTGCCATCCGCGCCCTGATGCGGCATGGCTCGGAGCCGGTTGAGCGCTGCGATCTGTCGTCGCTGAAGCTTCTGGGCTCGGTCGGCGAGCCGATCAACCCCGAAGCCTGGGTGTGGTACAACGAGGTCGTCGGCAAGGGCAAATGCCCGATTGTCGATACCTGGTGGCAGACCGAAACCGGCGGCCACATGCTGACCCCGCTGCCCGGCGCCCATGCCACCAAGCCCGGAGCCGCGATGAAGCCCTTCTTCGGGGTGCAGCCGGTGGTGCTCGATCCGCAGTCGGGCAAGGAACTCACCGAGACCGCCTGCGAGGGCGTGCTCTGCATCAAGGACAGCTGGCCCGGACAGTTCCGCTCGGTGTTCCGCAACCACGACCGCTACGTCAGCACCTATTTCGCCGACTACAAGGGCTACTACTTCGCCGGTGACGGCTGCCGGCGCGATGCCGATGGCGATTACTGGATCACCGGCCGGGTCGATGACGTGATCAACGTCTCGGGTCACCGGATGGGCACCGCCGAGATCGAAAGCGCGCTGGTGGCGCATCCGAAGGTGGCCGAAGCCGCCGTGGTGGGCTTCCCGCACGCGCTCAAGGGGCAAGGCATCTATTGCTACGTCACCCTGGTGGAAGGCGCCGAATACACCGACGAGCTGCGCGACGAGCTGGTGGCCTGGGTGCGCAAGGAGATCGGCCCGATCGCAAAGCCCGACTTCATCCAGTGGGCCCCGGGCCTGCCGAAGACCCGCTCGGGCAAGATCATGCGCCGCATCCTGCGCAAAATCGCCGAGAACGACTACCAGTCGCTCGGCGACACCTCGACGCTGGCCGATCCGGGCGTGGTCGAGGAGCTGATCGAGAACCGCGCAAACAAGTGATCCGCGCCCGATCACGATGCGAACGGCCGGTGCGCACAGCGCCGGCCGATTTGCCGTGCCGTCGGTCGTGCCGGGGCGGTGAGGCGCCGGATCATTCCCCTGCCCGGCCCTTGGCGCGCATGATGAGGCTTGCCATGGCCGCTGCAAGATTGCCCGTTCTCGCCGGGGCGCTCGCGCTGTTTGTGCTGTTGATCGGCCTCGCCGCTCCTTCCCGCGCCGACGACGCGCTGGTCGATACGCGCTGGCTTGCCGCGCAGCTTGCCCAGGGCGCGGTCGTGGTGCTCGATGTCCGGCCCCCAGGCGCCTTCGCGCGGGGCCACATCCCCGGTGCGGTCCACCTGCCGCTGCGCGGCGGGGCATGGCTCGAAACCCGCTATGGCGTGGCCAACCGGCTCACGCCGGCCGATCACCTGGCTGCGGCGCTGGCCGGAGCGGGTATCGCCAATGACAGCGAGATCGTGGTGGTGTCGGGCGGCCCGGAGGTGATGCAACTCGCCGAGGGTGCCCGGGCTTTCTGGTCACTGCGCGCGCTCGGGCACTCAGGCCTCCACCTGCTCGACGGCGGCTATTCGGCTTGGGCGGCCGAGGGGCGCGCGATGGCCGGGGGGCCGCAGCTGGCCCACGCGCCTGCGCCCTATCTCGCGCGATCCGACCCGGGCGTCCTCGCCACGGTGCGGCAGGTCGAAGATGCGATGGACGACAACAACCCGCCCATCGACGCGCGCGACAGGGCTGCCTTCGAGGGGCACAAGGTGTCGCCGCTGGTCGATGAGGGCGGCACGATCCTCGATGCGGTGAACCTGCCCGCCGCCGCGTTGATTGCCGCCGAGAGCGGGCGGTTCCTGCCGCCCGCCGCTTTGGCCGCGCGGATCGACCGGCTCGCGCTGCCGCCCCACCGCCGCGCGGTGGTGTTTTCCGACACCGGCATCCGTGCCGCGCTGGTCTGGTTCGTGCTGCACGAGATCCTCGGCATCGAGGCGCAGCTTTATGACGGCTCGCTCGCACAATGGGCGAAGGAAGACTACGACATGTATGATTCCACCGATGGCATGGGCGGTGTGATCGGCGGGTGAACGCCCCTATTGCGCCGTCCAGCCGCCATCAATCGGGATCGTCGCGCCGGTGACATTGTGCGCCAGCGGGTTGCACAGCCACAACGCCAGCGCACCGATCTCGGCAGGGTCGGACATCCGCAGGCTCGGCTGTTTCTCCGACAACAGGTCGGCGACGCCGGCATCGCGGTCGCCGCCGTGGGCCTCGGCGCGCGCCTCGATCTGCGGCTCGATCAGCAAGGTCTCGGTCCAGCCCGGGGCGATGCAGTTCACCGTCACGGCCCCCTTGGCCTTGTCGCCCGCCGTCGCATATTCCAGCGCCGCCACCTTCGATAGCCCGACGAGCCCATGCTTGGCCGCAACGTAGGGCGCTTTGTTCTTCGAGGCCACCAGCCCGTGGACACTGGCGATGTTGATCACCCGGCCGTAGCCGCGCGCCGCCATCTCCGGCAGCGCCGCCTGCATCGTGTGGAACGCCGCCGAGAGGTTCACCGCGATGATCTGGTCCCAAGTGGCCGGGTCCATCTCGGCCAGCCCGGAGGTGTGCTGGATGCCGGCGTTGTTGACCAGAATGTCGGCCCCGCCCCAGGCCGCGACCGCGTCCATCAGGGCCGCGATCCGTTCGGGTTGGCGCAGGTCCCCTTCAAAGAACTCGGCCTGCGGCGCGCCAGCGGCCTTGAGTGCCTCGCAGGCCTCGAAAACCTCGACTTCTCCCGCGATCCCGTGCACCGCGATCCGCGCGCCGGCCTCGGCCAGCGCCTTGGCGACGGCAAACCCGATGCCCCGGACCGATCCCGTCACCAAAGCCGTTTTCCCTTCCAATTCCCGCATCGCCGCCGTCCTTCTCTCAGATCGCGCCATACGTGATTTGTACAAAATTTTCGGCAAATTGTCTTCCAACTGACGCGGCATTTATCGAAAAAATTCAAGCCATCGCCGAGAAAGCCGGCGCTGGCCCACCACCATTGCCGCCGCCCGGTGTTAACCACATGACGGGAAATATCTGGCCAGCCCCACGCCGCCGGCGTTACCTTGGGTTGGCTGCAGATCGGTGGGGGCTCCAGATTGGAGCTGCCACGATGGACGTGCCAAAACCCGCCGGGCCCGGGACCTGGGCCACCAGCGCGATCGACCTGACACCGCGCAAAGTTGCCACACCACACCGGGTGCCGCCCAGCCCGCCGGCCGGCCACACAAGGGCCGACACCCACGACACCCCCGACCAGAACCGGTTGACGGATGACCTGCGCCAAAGCGCCGAGCTGCGCCGCGAGATGGAACGCCGGGCGCTGATGCCGGGGCCGCCGCCGGCCTTCGAGCTGAACCTGCTCGAGTTGGACGGTCAGCTCAAGGAGCTGATCGCGCGGATCGAGGCCACCCGGGCGCAGGCCCGCGATGCCGGCGCGCTCGCCCCGGTGCTGCCTCCGGATGGGGCGCAGGAGCCAGCCGTGCCGGAGCGCACGCCGGAGCCTGCCCCCGAACTGTCCGCGCAATCCAACGACGGGTGAAATCGCATGCGATCAGCTCAAAGAGTTGCTTTCAACTCCCCGCGCTCCATCCTATAACCGGGAAAACCGCGGCGCACCCCGTGCGCCTCGCGCGGCCAGACAAAACGTCGAGGAAGGCATGACCGACAAAACCCGTGACAGTGACGTGGCGTTCATCAAGGCGCTGGCCGAGCTTCTGGCCGAGAACGAACTCGGTGAAATCCGGGTCAAGCGCGATTACGGCGAACATGACAGCGTCGACGTGCGGGTGAGCCGGGCCGGCCCGACCGGGCCGCAGCAGCTCGTCGCCGCACCGCTTGCCGCCGCCCCCGCCGTTGCCGCGACAGCCGCACCGGCCGCCGCCGCCGAGACATCGCCCGCCGCCGAAGGCGACCCGGCCGCCCATCCGGGCGCGGTGACCTCACCGATGGTTGGCACGGTCTACCTTCAGGCCGAACCGGGTGCGCCCGCCTTCGTGAAAGTGGGCGACAGCGTTGCCGAAGGCGACACGCTGCTGATCATCGAGGCGATGAAGACGATGAACCAGATCCCGGCGCCGCGCGCGGGCACGGTCAAGCGCATCCTCGTGGAAGATGCCGCGCCCGTCGAGTTCGGCGCCCCCCTGATGATCATCGAATAGGCCGGGAGGCGCGCCCATGTTCGACAAGATCCTGATCGCCAACCGGGGCGAGATCGCGCTTCGCGTGATCCGGGCCGCGCGCGAGATGGGGATCCGCACGGTCGCCGTCCATTCCACCGCGGACGCCGACGCGATGCATGTGCGCATGGCCGACGAGGCGGTCTGCATCGGCCCGCCGCCGAGCTCCGAGAGCTATCTTTCGATCCCCGCCATCATCGCCGCCTGCGAGATCACCGGCGCGCAGGCGATCCACCCGGGCTATGGCTTCCTGTCGGAAAACGCCAATTTCGTGCAGATCGTCGAAGACCACGACATCACCTTCATCGGCCCCACCGCGCAACACATCCGCATCATGGGCGACAAGATCACCGCCAAGGAGACGATGAAGAATCTCGGCGTGCCCTGCGTGCCCGGCTCCGACGGCGGCGTGCCGGACCTTGCCAGCGCGCGCAAGGTGGCCGAGGAAATCGGCTACCCGGTCATCATCAAGGCCACCGCGGGCGGCGGCGGACGCGGCATGAAACTTGCCCGCACGGCTGACGAGATCGACGAGGCTTTCCAGACCGCGCGTAGCGAGGCAAAGGCCGCCTTTGGCAACGATGAAGTCTATCTCGAGAAATACCTCGGCGCGCCGCGCCACATCGAGATCCAGGTCTTCGGCGACGGAAAGGGCAATGCCGTCCATCTCGGCGAGCGTGATTGCTCGCTGCAGCGCCGCCACCAGAAGGTCTTCGAAGAAGCCCCCGGACCGGTGATCGACGCCGAGACGCGGGCGCGCATCGGCAAGGTCTGCGCCGACGCCGTGGCCAGTATCGACTATGCCGGCGCGGGCACCATCGAGTTTCTCTACGAAGGCGGCGAGTTCTACTTCATCGAGATGAACACCCGGCTTCAGGTCGAGCATCCGGTGACCGAGGCGATTTTCGGCGTCGATCTCGTGCGCGAGCAGATCCGCGTGGCTGAAGGGCTGCCGATGTCGTTCACCCAGAGCGATCTGGAGGTGAACGGCCACGCGATCGAGATCCGGATCAACGCCGAGAGACTGCCGGACTTCGCGCCCTGCCCGGGCCGGATCAGCCAGTATCACGTGCCGGGCGGCTTGGGCGTTCGGATGGATTCGGCGCTCTATGACGGCTACGTGATCCCGCCCTATTACGACAGCCTGATCGGCAAGCTCATCGTGCATGGCCGCGATCGGGTCGAAGCCCTGTCGCGGCTCAACCGGGCCTTGGGCGAATTGATCGTCGATGGCGTCGACACCACGGTGCCGCTGTTCCATGCGCTCCTGCAGGACCCGGATATCCTCGCGGGCACCTACAACATCCACTGGCTCGAGCGCTGGTTGAAAGAAAACATGGGGTGATCGGGTGCAAGCGGCCCGCCTCAGCCCGGAACTCCTGCTGCGCGCCTACGCCGCCGGTGTCTTCCCGATGTCGGAAGGCCGAGATGACCCGCGCGTGTTCTGGGTCGACCCGGAAGAGCGCGGCGTGCTCCCGCTCGATGGCTTTCACCTCTCGCGCTCGCTGAAACGCGCGATCCTGCGTCACCCTTACGAACTCACCCTCGATCTTGCTTTCGAAGACGTGGTGCGCGGATGTGCCGACCGCGAGGAGACCTGGATCAACGACACCATCTTCCGCGCCTATTTCACGCTGCACCGGCTGGGCTATGCCCATTCGATCGAGGCTTGGGAGGGCGACCATCTGGTCGGCGGTGTCTATGGCGTTGCGCTGGGGCGGGCGTTTTTCGGCGAAAGCATGTTTTCGACCGAAACCGACGCCTCGAAAATCGCCCTTGCCACGCTGGTGGCGCATCTCGGCCAGACCGGGTTCGAGCTGTTCGATACCCAGTTTCTCACCGAGCACCTCGCCTCGCTCGGGGCGGTGGAGATCAGCCGGGACGACTATCGCAAACGCTTGGCCGACGCGCTCGAGTCCGGTGTCGGGGAGATCCTCTCAAAACCCCTGCCCGACCCTCACTCGGTGGTGCAGTTGGTCACCCAGACATCGAATCGGGCGTGATCGAGCGCATTCAGCGCCGGCGATGACGCCACCATCCAGCCCTCGAAGATCGGTGCCTCGCCGGCCTTCTCGCGGATCACCACCCAAGCGTAGGCCTCGCCGGTGGGGTTGTCGACCGGGTATCGGCAATCGCCGAGCGTGATCTGGAGCCAGCCCAGCCCCGCGGTTTCGCCCCGGGCGAGGGTCAGGTCCTCGACCGCCCCGGAAAGCTTGTCGAGCCCCTTGAGCATGGCCCCGGTTCCCGAGGCCACGGTATCCTCCTCGACGGTCGTCACCTCTTCGCCCACCACCGACCCGGGCGGCAATGGCTCGAGCCCGAGCGGGTCTCCCTCGGGCACCGGATCGAGCGGGATCACCTCGCCCGGGTTGATCGGATCGAGCGGGATCACTTCACCCGGGTTGATCGGGTCGAGCGGCAAGGGGTCCGTGCCCTCCACCGGGTCGAGCGGCACCACGACGATCTGCGCGCCCGCCGGGGCGGCGCCGAGGGCCAGCAATACAAGGAAGATCCGCAACATTTTCTCAGCCATCGGCCCGCCTATTCCGGCTGCCATGCCTCGTAGTCGCGCCGTTCCACGGGCTCTTCGCGCAACAGCGAGCCGGCAGGCAGATAGGCCCGGGGCGTGCCCGTCAGGTTTTCGTGATGCGGTTTTTCCCACGGCTTGTGGGGCAGCGGCTTTTCGGCCGGATTTTCATCGAAGGTATGATGCAGCCAACCGTGCCAGTCGGCCGACACTTTCGAGGCCTCGGGCTCACCAGCGTAGACCACCCAGCGGCGGGAATCGTCCCGGGTTCGGTAGAAGACGTTACCGTCTTCATCCTCGCCCACCT
Organism: Paracoccaceae bacterium; assembly: GCA_024763335.1. Taxonomy (GTDB): domain Bacteria; phylum Pseudomonadota; class Alphaproteobacteria; order Rhodobacterales; family Rhodobacteraceae; genus Sinisalibacter. Next base: position 34,132 of record JANTFS010000003.1, read on the forward strand.
TCACGCCCCGGAGCCGGGTCATGATCCGGGTGCCGAGTGTCTCGGCATGGTACCATGTGATCAGCGACAGTATGAACCGCATCCGCGCCTCCCGTGTGTCTCGCTTTCATATGGCGCAACGCGGCGCCGAGGTCCAGTGGCAAAGCCGTGGCCGGCGTCCTGCCGCCGGTGCCGGCCTGATCCCGCTCAGCGGGACCGTTTTGCCGTAACCTCGATTTCGATCTTCATGTCCGGCGTCATCAGCCCCGCGACCATCATCGTGGCGGCGGGGCGGGCACGCGCGAAGGCCGCGCGAAGGACCGGCCAGCAGGGCTCGAAATCTGCCGGATCGGGCAGGATATAGCGCACCCGGACCACGTCATCGAGGCTCGCACCAGCCTCGGAGAGCGCTCTTTCGATCGTCTTCAAGGTGTTGGCCGCCTGGTCGATCACGCTTTCGGGCATGGTCATGGTTTCGTAGTCGTAGCCCGTCGTCCCGGCCACGAAGATCCAGCCGTCTTCGACCACCGCGCGCGAATAGCCGATTTGCGATTCAAAGGGGGAGCCAAAGGAAATATGTCGGCGCGTCATCGGCGAGCCTCGCAAATCGGTTCACGGGTACGGCCTTACGAAAGGGCCTGAGGCGTCGTGGTGCAAGGGTTTTGTCGGGCAGGCCGGCCGGGGGCGCGAAAAAGCCGCCCCGGGGGGCGGCCTTGTTTTCCGCTCCGTTGCAAGATCAACTCGCTGTCGACTTGCCTTCCTTGGTGTCGGCGTAGATCACCAGCGGTTTCGCGTCGGACGTCACCGCCTCCTCATTCACCACCACCTCGTCAACGTTTTCGAGCGACGGCAGTTCGAACATCGTGTCGAGCAGGATGTCTTCCATGATCGAGCGCAGGCCGCGCGCGCCGGTCTTGCGGGCGATGGCGCGCTTGGCGATCCCGATCAACGCATCCTCGGTGAAGGTCAACGTGGCGTCCTCGATCTCGAACAGGCGCTGGTATTGCTTCACCAGCGCGTTCTTGGGCTTGGTGAGGATCGTCACCAGCGCATCCTCGTCAAGATCGGTGAGCGTGGCGATGACCGGCAGGCGGCCGACGAATTCGGGGATCAGGCCAAATTTCAGCAGGTCTTCGGGCTCGAGATCGGTGAAGATCTCGCCCACGCCCCGGCTGTCTTCATCCTTCACCTCGGCGCCGAAGCCGATCGAGGTTCCCTTGCCGCGTTGCGCGATGATCTTGTCGAGACCGGCAAAGGCGCCGCCGCAGACGAACAGGATGTCGGTGGTGTCGACCTGCAGGAATTCCTGCTGCGGATGCTTGCGCCCGCCCTGCGGCGGGACGGAGGCAACGGTGCCTTCCATGATCTTCAACAGCGCCTGCTGCACCCCCTCGCCCGAGACGTCGCGGGTGATCGAGGGGTTGTCGGACTTGCGGGTGATCTTGTCGACCTCGTCGATGTAGACGATGCCGCGCTGGGCGCGTTCGACATTGTATTCCGAGGCCTGCAGGAGCTTGAGGATGATGTTTTCCACGTCCTCGCCCACGTAGCCGGCTTCCGTCAGCGTGGTGGCGTCGGCCATGGTGAAGGGCACGTCAAGGATACGCGCGAGCGTCTGGGCGAGCAGCGTCTTGCCCGAGCCGGTAGGGCCGATGAGCAGGATGTTGGATTTGGCCAGTTCGATGTCGTCGGCGCTCGTGGCCGCGTGGTTGAGACGCTTGTAGTGGTTGTGGACCGCCACCGAGAGCACCCGCTTGGCATGGTCCTGCCCGATGACGTAATCATCGAGCACGTCGCAGATTTCCTGGGGCGTGGGCACGCCGTCGGTCGACTTGAGGCCGGAACCCTTGGTCTCCTCGCGGATGATGTCCATGCACAATTCGACGCATTCATCGCAGATGAACACCGTCGGCCCCGCGATCAGCTTGCGCACCTCGTGCTGGCTCTTGCCGCAGAACGAGCAATAGAGGGTGTTCTTGCTGTCTCCACCGGAGGAGTTGTTCGCCATGTCGTCGTTTCCCTGGGGCACGCGCCCCGTTTCTTTCGACCGTCGCCGGCCATCTTGCCCCGGGTTCAAGACTAGGACAGGGGTTTCGGGGGCACAATGTCAAAGTGCCCCCGCGGGCCAAGGCAGCTCCGTTTGCGTTATTCCTCGTCGGTTTTCGGCCGGGCTTCGAGAATCTCGTCGATCAGACCCCATTTCTTGGCCTCTTCGGGGTCCATGAAATTGTCGCGTTCGAGCGCCGCTTCCACCTCTTTGAGCTTGTTGCCCGTGTGCTTGACATAGATCGCGTTCAGCCGGTCCTTGAGCTTCTGGGTTTCCTGGGCGTGGATCATGATGTCGGTCGCCTGGCCCTGGTAGCCGCCAGAGGGCTGGTGGACCATGATCCGGCTGTTGGGCAGAGAGAAGCGCATGCCCTCTTCGCCGGCCGTCAGCAACAGCGAGCCCATCGAGGCCGCCTGCCCGATGACGAGGGTTGAAACCTTGGGCCGGATATATTGCATCGTGTCGTAGATCGAGAGACCGGACGTCACCACGCCGCCGGGCGAGTTGATATACATCGCGATTTCCTTCGAGGGGTTTTCCGCCTCGAGAAACAGGAGCTGGGCGCAGATCAGGCTCGACATGCCGTCGTGCACCGGGCCGTTGAGGAAGATGATGCGCTCCTTGAGGAGACGCGAGAAAATGTCGTAGGCCCGTTCGCCACGGCTGGTCTGCTCGACCACCATCGGCACGAGAGTGTTCATGTAGGTCTCAAGGGGGTCGCGCATGTCTGCCTGCCTTTGCTGTCCAGTGCCCGGGATCATACCGGGTCCCAAGAATCCTAATGGTGCCCGCCGGGGGCTTCAAGGGCACATCGTGCGCACCTGTCTTCAGCTCGCACGAGGGAGGTAAAGATTTCGTGGACCCATGGCACCGCGCGCATTTTCCGCTGCGGAAAATGCAATGGATTTCGCGGCGAAATCCGGAACGGTTTCTGCATCGGAAACCGGCTCCGCGCCTAGCGTGGCGTGACCCCGCGCAGCCGTTCCGAGCGCCGGCGCAGCAGTTCCACCGTCGTCAGCAGGAGGATCGAGATCGCCACGAGGATCGTCGCCACCGAAAGGATCGCCGGCGAGATCTGCTCGCGGATGCCGTTCCACATCTGCCGCGGGATGGTCTGTTCGTCGAGCCCGCCGACGAAGAGCACCACCACCACCTCGTCGAAGCTGGTGACGAAGGCAAACAGCGCGCCCGAGATCACGCCGGGCAGGATGAGCGGCATCTGGATGCGCCGAAAGATCGTCACCGGGTCGGCGCCGAGGTTGGCCGCAGCGCGGGTCAGCGAGTGGTCAAAGCCCACCAGCGTGGCGGTCACGGTGATGATCACGAAAGGAATGCCAAGGGTGGCATGGGCGAGGATGAGCCCGAGATAGGGCACACCCCAATCCTGGATGCGGATCGAGGAATAGAAGAAGAACAGCCCCGTGGCCACGATGATGATCGGCACGATCATCGGGCTGATCAGGATCGCCATGATCACCCGCCGGCCCGGCATCTCGGGCCGCGACAGCCCAAGCGCCGCCACGGTGCCTAGAAGCGTCGCGAGGATCGTGGCGAAGAAGCCCACGATCAACGAGTTCTTCGCCGCCCGGATCCACGCCGCGTTGTTCCAGGCATCCGCCCACCATGAGGCGGTGCGCGGCGCCTCGGGATTTTCCATGCCGAAGGTGAGAAGCAGGTCATACCAGCGCAGCGAATACCCCGTCGGGTCGAGCTTCAACATCTTTTCCGTGAACGTGAAATAAGGCTCGACATTGAAGCTGAGCGGGATCACCACGAGGATCGGCGCGATCAGGAACAAAAAGATCAGCCCGCAGATCACCAGGTAGGTGTAGTGCCAGGCCCGTTCGAGGGGAGATGCGTGTTTCGGTAGCGCCATGTCTGTGTCTCAGCCCCTGTTCTGTTCCGCCGCCTTGCGTGCCTTTTCGATCGCGGCAGGCAGGAGCTTCGGACGGTAGTTCATGTTTGTGGCGATCCGGCCATAGGTCCATGCCGCGGCCGCGCCGGTCAGACCTGAAGCCGCCGCGACCCCGATCGCGCCGGTCGCGACGTATCCGGCGACGGTCACGAGGGCGCCGGTGGCAATGACGGCGACCAGGCTGTTGTCCGGCAGCGCCCCGTTGAGCAGAAATGCCGGGAGCACGATGGCCCCACCGGCGATCAACAGCCCCATGCGCCGTCCGCCCAACAATCCAGCCTCCGCGAAAACCCCGATCAGGATGCCCGCCATCCCGAGAATGGCTATCGCTGCAAGCAGCGCATTTTGTTGGCGCGCCTTCGCATGGAGCCGTTCGAGCACGGGATCGAGATCAGCCATCCGTTACCCCAACTTCAGATTGTCGATGCCCACGAGCTTGTCGTAGAGCCAGTAGAGCACGAGAACGCCGGCAAGCAGGATCGAGGCCAGCGCCGCGGCCAGCGACCAGTTGAGCGATTTCTGCATGTGGAAGGCGATCAGGTTGGAAATGAGCTGGCCATCGGCCCCACCGACGAGGGCGGGCGTGATGTAGTATCCCACCGCGAGAATGAAAACCAGAAGCGCCCCGGCGCCGATCCCCGGCACTGTCTGCGGGAAATAGATCCGGCGGAACGCCGTCCAGCTCGTCGCCCCCAGCGAGCGCGCGGCACGCACATAGGACGGATCGATCGGCCGCATCACCGAGTAGAGCGGAAGCACCATGAAGGGCAGCAGGATATGGGTCATCGCCACCACGGTGCCGATCTGGTTGTACATCATCTGCAGCCGGTTTTCGTCCGACAACAGGCCGGTGGCCACCAGCGCGTCATTCACCACGCCCTGTGATTGCAGCAGCACCATCCAGCTCGTGGTCCGCACCAGAAGCGATGTCCAGAACGGCAAGAGCACGAAGATCATCAGAAGGTTGGAATAACGCAGTGGAAGCGTCGCCAGAAGGTGGGCGATCGGGTAGGCGAGTATGAAGGTCAGGAAGGTGATCAGCACCGAAAGGATCAGGGTGCGGATGAACAGCTTGACGTAGACCTGCCGCTTCACATCGACCGCCACCACCTGACCCTCGACGTCGCGCGCGAGGTCTACGGCGGCGAGATAGAAATCGAGCGTGTAGGAATGCGATGCGCTGCGCATCGCCGACCACAGCTCCGGGTCTCCCCATTCCTCATCAAGCTCGAGAAAAGCCTCCTTGTAAGGGGGCTCCATCTTGTCCCACTTGCGGCCTGCCTTGGTAAACATCGAGCGCGAGCCGGAGCGGATATAGTTGATCCGGGTGCCCGCCGACCCCGCCGCTTTCAGCTCGTCGAGCTGGGCAATGCCGTTTCGCAACGCCACGAAAGCGGCCTCGTCGGGCTCGGTGCCGCGCGGATGGGCCTCGAACCAGGCCGTGAGGTCGGTCATGATCGGGGTGCGGACCCCCGTCGTGACGTCTTCATGAACGGTAAATCCCTCGTTGTAGAACGAGCGGTGCAGCATCTGCCCGATCGGGAAGATGAACGTGACGAGAATGAAAACGAGCAGCGGCGCGACCAGGTAGAAGGCGCGGCGGCGACGCACCGCATTGGCGCTTTGCAGGGCTTTCTTCAACGGCCGACCGTCGGCCGTGGTCAAATCGCCGTCGATCACACCGGTCGCGGTGGCCACCACGGCCACGTGGGGATCAACCGGGATCTCGTTACGGTCGCTCATCGCTCATCCTTTCGCCAAAGTCGGACGCGCGGCCTTGCCGCGCGCCCGGGTCTTTTGTTCAACGTTTACTGGGCGAGCCAGGCGTTGAAGCGCTCGTTGAGCTCGGCGTCCATGTCGACCCAGAACTCGAAGTTGTTGACCAGAGCGTTCTCAAGGTTGGCCGCGGCCGTCGGCATGTGCGGCGCCATCTCGGTCTTGCCATCCTGGTAAAGACCCACGAGCGCGCCCGAAGACTTCCGCGCCGGACCGTAGGAGATCCACTTGGCCTGATCGGCGAGACGCTGGGTGTCGGTCGCGAAGGCGATGTATTGCATCGCCGCATCCTTGTGCGGGGCGCCTTTCGGGATCACGAAGAGGTCAAAGTCGAGGATCTGGCCGTCCCAAACGATCTCGAGCGGCTGGCCCTCGGCGACGGCGGCGTTGAAGATACGACCATTGTAGGCGGTCGACATCGTCACTTCGCCATCGGCCAGAAGCTGCGGCGGCTGGGCGCCGGCTTCCCACCACACGATCGAGTCCTTGATCGTGTCGAGCTTGGCGAAGGCGCGGTCGATACCTTCCTCGGTCTCGAGCACGTCATAGACTTCGCCGGCCGGCACGCCATCGGCCATCAGCGCCATCTCGAGCGTTGCCTTGGCGGTCTTGCGCAGGCCGCGCTTGCCCGGGAATTCGTCGAGGTTGAAGAAGTCGTCGATCGAATCCGGCGCGGTGGTGAAGGCGTCGGCGTTGTAGGCCATGACGGTCGACCAAACGATATTGGCCACCGCGCAATCCTGGATCGCGCCGTCGATGAAATCCTCGGCGGCCGGGGTGCCATCGGGCGCCGGCGGCAGGATCGAGGGATCGATCTCTTCCAGCAGGCCCTCGTCGCACAGACGCACGGCATCGGAGAATTCGACATCAGCCACGTCGATCGACACGTTGCCGGCCTCGACCTGCGCCTTGAGCGGGGTCGCGGGGTTGTCGGCATCGACCATGGTCACCGGAATGCCGGTTTCGGCGGTGAAGGGCTTGTTGTAGGCCTCTTCCTGCGACTTGCCGTAAGCGCCGCCCCAGGACATCATCACGACTTCCTGGCCACCATGGCTTTCGGCGAGCGCGGCCCCAGCCACACCGGCCAGCGCGCTCGCCATGAGAATGGACTTGATCTTCATACAAGGTCTCCCTTTCGTTGCCCGGTTGATCGTCAAAGGCGGGACCGGGCCATCCGCACCTTCATTTTGCATCGGACAGCCGAACCCCGGCCGCCGATCACACACAGCTCACGCGTCGAGCGCGCGGCAATCTCTCGGCAGCCAGCCGATCTCAATCTTCTCGCCCGGCTTCAGGCGCACCTGATCCGGGGCGTTGCGGGTCTTGACGATGAAATCATCTTTCCCGGCTACCCGCAGACGGGTGCGGAAAATATCACCCATGTAGATGAACTCCAGCACCTCGGCCTGCAGCGTGTGGGCGCCTTCCGGGATGCGGTCCTTGTTGTATTCCACCCGCTCGGGCCGGATCGAGACCTTGGTCTTGTCTCCCACCTTGTGCACGTTCACCGGCTTGGCGTCGAACACCTCGCCATCCTCGAGCCGCACCACGCAGCAATCCTCTTTCATCTCCACGACCTCGCCCACCAGCGTGTTGTTCTCGCCGATGAACTGGGCCACGAAGCTGTTTTCGGGCTCCTCGTAGAGCACCGCGGGGGGCGCAAGCTGCTGAATGCGGCCATCGTCAAACACCGCAACCCGGTCCGACATCGTCAGCGCCTCGGTCTGGTCGTGGGTGACGTAGACGGTGGTGATCCCCAACTCGTGCGCCAGCCGGGTGATCTCGAACTGCATCTGTTCGCGCAACTGCTTGTCGAGCGCGCCGAGCGGTTCGTCCATCAGCACGAGGCCGGGCTCAAACACCAGCGCACGCGCCAGCGCGATCCGCTGCTGTTGACCGCCGGAAAGCTGGGCCGGGCGGCGCGTGATGAAATCGCCCATCTGCACCATTTCGAGCGCGCGCTGCACCTTCGCTTCGCGCTCCGATTTGCTTATGCCACGCACCTCGAGCGGAAAGGAGAGGTTCTCCCCCACCGTCATATGCGGAAACAGCGCGTAGTTCTGAAACACCATGCCGATCCCGCGCTTGTGCGGCGGAATGTCGTTGATCGGCTTGCCGCCGAGCAGGATCTCGCCATGCGTCGCGGTCTCGAACCCGGCGAGCATCATCAGGCAAGTGGTCTTGCCCGAGCCCGATGGCCCGAGCATGGTCAGGAATTCCCCCTTGCCGATGGAAAGGTTCAGATCCTTCACCACGAGCGTTTCGCCGTCATAGCTTTTTTGCACGTGGTCGAACACGACGAAACCGTCGTTCGAATTATCGATGGTCAAGTGACCCCCTATGTCCCTGTCGGTTCGTTTCTTTGGCGCAAAGCCAACACGATCAAAACCGGGAATTCAACATCGAATCCGACACCGCCGGGCGCGTTTGCGCAACGTCGAGACCGGTTCATTCCAAAAAACGGGCAAAATCCGCGGCCCCCGTTCAGGCTTTGGACTCATCCTGTCTGTCCCCCGCGCCCGCTACGGTTGCACGACGTTGTGCGCTGGCCCGTAAGGGAATCCCGTGATGTTGCGCGCCCCGTCCTCGGTGACCACCAGAATGTCGTGCTCGCGGTAGCCGCCGGCCCCCGCCGTGCCTTCCGGCACCCAAAGCATCGGCTCCATTGACACCACCATGCCCGGCTCCAGGACCGTATCGACATCCTCGCGCAGCTCCAACCCCGCTTCGCGGCCATAATAATGCGAGAGAATCCCGAAGCTGTGACCGTAGCCGAAGGAGCGGTATTTCAACAGCCCCTCGCCCTCGAAGAACCGGTTGATCTCATGGGTAATGCCCGAACAGCTCGCCCCGGGCCTGATCAGGCTCTTGCCCAGATCATGGGCCGCCACGTTCGCCTCCCAGAGCCTCAGGCTGGCCTTGTCGGGCTCGCCGAGAAAAAGGGTGCGCTCCAGCGCGGTGTAATAGCCCGAGATCATCGGAAAGGTGTTGAGGCTGAGAATGTCGCCCGCCTCGAGCCGGCGCATGGTCACCGGGTTGTGCGCGCCATCGGTGTTGAGGCCCGACTGGAACCAGACCCACGTGTCGCGCATCTCGCTGTCGGGATGCGCCTCGGCGATTGCCAGTTCCATCGCGTCGCGCCCGGCCATGGCCACGTCGATCTCGCGCACCCCCTCTTTGATCGCCGCGCGCACCGCCGCGCCGCCGATATCGGCAATCCGCGCCCCGTCCGTAATCAGCGCGATCTCCTCCGCGCTCTTGATCATCCGCGCCGCCATCGTGTCGGGGGCAATGTCCACCGC
>JANTFS010000004.1 GCA_024763335.1 Paracoccaceae bacterium
AATTCCGAGCGCGGAAAGTCGCAAGCGCCCCGGTCAGGATTGGCCGGGGCGTTGTTTTGTCCGTTTGCCCCGGAGGTTTGTCCCGGTTGCGGCGAACAGGCCCTGCGCAGCGCTTGCATCAAACAAACCGAGGGTCTATACGCCCCCGGTGGCCCGTGCGGCCTCGACTCAGACCCAAGAAACGCCGCGTTTGCCCCACATCGCTTCGGGGGCAATTCCGGCCAAGGAGAAGCGACATGAAACTCAATGAACTGCGTGATAACGCGGGCGCCACGAAGAAACGCATGCGTGTGGGCCGTGGCCCGGGCTCGGGCAAGGGCAAGACCGCCGGCCGTGGCATCAAGGGCCAGAAATCCCGTTCGGGCGTGGCCATCGCCGGCTATGAAGGCGGCCAGATGCCGCTTTACATGCGGCTGCCGAAGCGCGGCTTCAACAAGCCCAACCGCAAGAAGTTCGCCGTTGTGAATCTCGGCATCATCCAGAAATTCATCGACGCGGGGAAGCTCGACGCCAAGGGTGAGATCACCGAAGACACGCTCCTCGAGGTTGGCGTCATCCGCCGCAAGCTCGATGGTGTGCGCGTGCTCGGCAAGGGCGAGATCACCGCGAAGGTGCAGCTCAACGTGACCGGCGCCTCCAAGTCGGCGATCGAGGCCGTCGAAAAGGCGGGCGGCTCTCTGGCGATCACAAACGCTTCGGTGGCCGAGTAAGCGCTTGTCGGGGGGCCTTCCGCCCCTTAGATAGCCAAGAGATTTCCAGCGCCGCCGGGTCGGGGATCGACCTCGGCGGCGCTCGCACGATGAGGGGGCCTTCATGGCATCTGCAGCGGAACAAATGGCGTCGAACCTGTCCTGGGGCACGCTGGGCAAGGCGACCGAGCTTCGCCAACGTATCTTCTTCACCGTCGGCTTGCTGATCATCTACCGGATCGGCACCTATATCCCGGTCCCGGGAATTGACGCCGGTGCGCTGCGTGATTTCATGCAGCAGGCGCAGGCGGGCATTGGCGGGATCCTGTCGATGTTTACCGGCGGGGCACTTGGGCGGATGGGGGTCTTCGCCCTCGGGATCATGCCCTACATCTCGGCGTCGATCATTATCCAGCTCGTGGCGACGATGTATGAGCCGTGGAAACAGATGCGCAAGGAAGGCGAACAGGGTCGGCGCAAGATCAACCAATACACCCGCTACGGCACCGTGGTGCTGGCGACAGGCCAGGCCTTCGCGCTGGCCAACTCGCTGCAGGCGGGCGATCTGGTGCACTCGCCCGGCATCTTTTTCATCATCTCGGCGGTGATCACGCTGGTCGGCGGCACGATGTTCCTGATGTGGCTCGGCGAGCAGATCACCTCGCGCGGGATCGGCAACGGGATTTCACTGATCATCTTCGTGGGCATCGTGGCCGAGATTCCGGCCGCCGTGGTGCAGTTCCTCAGCCAGGGCCGGTCCGGGGCAATCAGCCCGGCGGTAATCATCGCCGTGCTTGTGATGGTGGTCGTGGTGATCGGCTTCGTGGTGTTCATGGAACGGGCGTTGCGCAAGATCCATATCCAGTATCCGCGCCGTCAGGTTGGCATGAAAATCTATGACGGCGGCTCCTCGCACTTGCCGATCAAGGTCAACCCCGCGGGCGTGATCCCGGCGATCTTCGCCTCCGCGCTCCTGCTGCTGCCAACGACGATCTCGACCTTCAACACCGGCCAGCAGGGCCCGGTGATGTCGACCCTGCTTGCCTACTTCGGTCCGGGCCAGCCGCTCTACCTGGTCTTCTACGCGGGCATGATCATCTTCTTTACCTTCTTCTATGCCCGCGAAGTGAGCTTCAAGGTCGACGAGGTGGCTGACAACCTGAAGAACCAGAACGGCTTCGTGCCCGGCATCCGCCCTGGCAAGAAAACCGCCGAATACCTCGATTACGTGCTCGTGCGCATTCTGACGCTGGGCGCGATCTATCTGGCGGCGGTCTGCCTTCTGCCGGAAGTGCTGCGCTCACAGTTTGCGATCCCGTTCTACTTCGGGGGCACCTCGGTGCTGATCGTGGTCTCGGTGACGATGGACACGATCAACCAGGTCCAGTCGCACCTGCTGGCCTACCAGTATGAGGGGCTGATCGAGAAATCACAGCTGCGCGGCAAGCGCGGCACGAAATCGAAACCCGCCAAGAAGGGACCGGCGCGGCGATGAACATCATTCTTCTGGGACCGCCCGGCGCGGGCAAAGGCACTCAGGCGCGCATTCTGGTGGCGGAACGGGGCATGATCCAGCTCTCCACCGGCGACATGCTGCGCGCGGCGCGCAGCTCGGGCAGCGAGATGGGCAAGCGCGTGGCGGCGATCATGGACGCCGGCGAACTGGTGACCGACGAGATCGTGATCGGCCTGATCGAGGAACAGCTCGAGGCCCATCCCGAGGGCGGTTTCATCTTCGATGGTTTCCCGCGCACGCTCGGGCAGGCTGACGCGCTGGGCGCGCTGCTTGAGAAGCACGGCATGAAGCTCGATGCGGTGATCGAGATGCGGGTTGACGACGATGCGCTTGTCGAAAGGATCACCGCGCGGTCGACCTGCGCGACCTGCGGTGAAGTCTACAACGACATCACCAAGCCGATCCCGGCCGATGGCAAATGCGCGGTCTGCGGCGGCACCGAATTCAAGCGGCGGGCCGATGACAATGAAGAGAGCCTGCGCACCCGGCTGATGGAATATTACAAGAAAACCTCGCCGCTGATCGGCTATTACTACGCCAAGGGCGATCTCAGAACGGTCAACGGGCTGGGCGAGATCGACGAAGTGGCGGCAGAGATTGCCAAGGTGCTTGACAGCAGCGCCTGACGGCGCCGCTTCCACTTTGGCAGGCACCGGTCTGTCGGACATTTCCTCCCGGCAAACGCGCTTGGGCGCCTACCCGCCGTCAAGCTCTTGCGGATCGATCTTGAGCCTTGGCGGGTTGGCCGCATCGAGCCGTTCCCGCAGATCTTCGAGAAAACGCATCGTCCTTGCGCTTTCTTCGGGATCCAGCCCCAGCTCGGCAAATCCTTGCTGGACCAGCGCATCGGCGCGAGAAAGCAGGCCGCGCCCCTTGGGGGTGATCTCGATCAACACCCGGCGCTCGTCATCCCGAGCGCGCTGGCGGGTGACAACGCCTGCGCTGGCCATCTTCTTGAGGAGCGGTGAAAGCGTGTTGGGCTCGACCCCGGCGCGCGCCGAAAGCTCGGAGATCGCCAGCGGACCTTCATCGCGCAGCGCGCTCATCAGCACCAGCTTCAGATAGGTCAGCCCGCTATCGCCCGCGATCGCCTGGTAGAACCGAACGAAGGCGCGGTTCGTGGCATAGACGTTGAAACACAGCCGCCGGGTGAAGGGGTACGGATCCTCGCTCATTTGGTCCGGTCATACTTCGTGTCGGCGCAGAAAGAAAGGATTGACATAAATACAATCCGTAGCGAAAAGATCGCATACGAAATAATCGTGCACGAGGAGAAAGCCATGACCACCAGAATGACACGCCGCGCCTTTGGGCTGGCCGGGCTTGGCGGCGCCGCCGCAACGCTCGGCGCCGCCGCAACCGCACCTGCTACGGCCGCCACTGAGGCGATGGCCGTCGCCCCGGCCATGTATGATGCGCCCGTCGGCAATTACCGGCTGACCGCGATCTTCGATGGCATGATCCCGCTTGGCAAAAACCTGTTCTTCGGCCCCGATCAGGCCGACATCGATGCCGCCCTTGGGGCTGTCGGGATCGAAGGCGAAACCCTGCCGGTGCCGGCCACTGCCTATCTTCTGCGCTCCGAGGATCGGACGATCCTGATCGATGCCGGCTTTGGCGAGTTGGAAATGTTCGGCCCCGGCTTCGGCCGCCTGAGCCCGGCGCTGGCCGCTGCCGGCGTCGCGCCGCAGGATGTCGATCTGATCATCGCCACCCATGCGCACCCTGACCACATCGGCGGCCTGCTGCGCGGTGGGCAGGCTGCCTTTCCCGAGGCCGAGCTGGTGATTTCCAATGTCGATCACGGCTTCTGGAGCGACGCCGGCATGATGGCGCAGGCCCCGAAAGAGGCGCAGGGCATGTTTGGGCTGGCCCAGGCGGTGTTTGGCGCATATGCAAAACGGCTGCGCCCGGTGGCCTCGGGTTCCGAGGTCGCGCCGGGGGTAAGGCTGGAGCTTTCGCCGGGCCATACGCCGGGGCACAGCGTGATCCATATCGACGGCGGCACGCAGGAGCTCCTGCTGGCCGCCGATACGGTGCTGCACCCGGATCTGCAAACTGCCCTGCCCGAGGTGCTGACGGGCTTTGACATCGATGCCGCGCAGGCCGCGCAGTCGCGCGCCGCGATCTTCGACCGGGCCGCCAGCGATGGCATCCTGATCGCCGCGAGCCATGTGCATTTCCCCGGCTTCGGGCGGTTTGTGCGTAATGGCTCGGGCTATCGCTTCGCGCCGGCAAGCTGGCTGTAGAAGAGGCGCCGCGCGGGGCCGCATGGCCCTGCGGGCGTGGCCGCGCGCATCGGCACTTGACCTGCGCACGAATCCCCTCTAATTCACCGCATCCCGCAAGGGAATCGGCGCAAATCGGGGTCGCACCCCTGCCTGCGTCAGACCAGAGTTTCAGCTGCGGCCCGCGGGGGATGATCCCGGCGGGCTTACGTTGTGAAAAAAGGACCTGGAGCTACGGGTCCGCAACGAAAGGAAGACCGACTTGGCACGTATTGCCGGCGTGAACATCCCGACGCACAAGCGCGTCCCGATCGCCCTCACCTACATCACCGGAATTGGCCCCGCGTCCGCGAAGAAGATCTGCGAGGCGGCGAAGATCGACGAAAGCCGTCGCGTCAACGAATTGTCTGACGCCGAAGTGCTCGCGATCCGCGAACAGATCGACGCGAACTACCTCGTGGAAGGTGATCTGCGCCGTGAGGTGCAGATGAACATCAAGCGCCTGATGGACCTTGGCTGCTATCGCGGCCTGCGCCATCGCCGCAACCTGCCCGTGCGCGGCCAGCGCACCCACACCAATGCCCGTACCCGCAAGGGCCCGGCCAAGCCGATCGCCGGCAAGAAGAAATAAGGGAGGGTTACGGATATGGCTCGCGACAAGACACGCACCAAGCGCAAAGAGCGCAAGAACATCGCCTCCGGCGTTGCTCACGTGAACTCTTCGTTCAACAACACCAAGATCCTGATCTCCGACGTGCAAGGCAATGCGATTGCCTGGTCGTCGGCCGGTACGATGGGCTTCAAGGGGTCGCGCAAGTCGACGCCCTACGCCGCCCAGATGGCCGCTGAAGATGCCGGTCGCAAGGCACAGGAACATGGGGTGAAGACTCTCGAAGTCGAGGTTCAGGGCCCCGGTTCGGGCCGTGAGTCGGCGCTGCGCGCACTGGCCGCGATTGGCTTCAACATCACGTCGATCCGCGACGTGACGCCGATCGCCCACAACGGCTGCCGCCCGCCGAAACGCCGCCGGGTGTAACGATTTTCTTTGCTCGGGCCACGGAGTTTCCGCGGCCCGAGTCTGTCATTTTGAACCTCGGGCGTTCTGTCTTTTGGACATGGAGACAGAACAGGAATGGAGGCACGCATGATCCATAAGAACTGGGCCGAATTGATCAAGCCAACGCAGCTCGACGTGAAGCCGGGCAACGATCCCGCACGTCAGGCGACCGTCGTTGCCGAACCGCTCGAGCGCGGCTTCGGCCTCACGCTCGGCAACGCGCTGCGCCGGGTGCTGCTGTCGAGCCTTCAGGGCGCGGCCATCACCTCGGTGCAGATCGATAACGTGCTGCACGAGTTCTCGACGGTGGCAGGTGTGCGCGAAGACGTCACCGACATCGTGCTGAACCTCAAGGGCGTGGCGATCCGCATGGAAGTGGAAGGCCCCAAGCGGCTGTCGATCTCGGCCAAGGGTCCGATGGTCGTGACCGCCGGCGACATCTCGGAGAGCGCGGGCATCGAGATCCTCAACAAGGATCACGTGATCTGCCATCTCGACGAGGGCGCCGATCTGTTCATGGAGCTCACCGTCAACACCGGTAAGGGCTACGTGGCCGCCGACAAGAACCGCCCCGAAGACGCGCCCATCGGCCTGATGCCGATCGATGCGATCTACTCGCCGGTCAAGAAGGTGTCGTATGACGTGCAGCCGACCCGTGAGGGCCAGGTGCTCGACTACGACAAGCTCACCATCAAGATCGAAACCGACGGGTCGGTCAGCCCCGACGATGCCGTGGCCTATGCCGCCCGGATCCTGCAGGATCAGCTGTCGATCTTCGTGAACTTCGAAGAGCCGGAATCGGCTGGCCGCGAGGCCGAAGACGAGGGGCTCGAGTTCAACCCGCTGCTGCTCAAGAAGGTCGACGAGCTCGAGCTTTCGGTGCGCTCGGCGAACTGCCTCAAGAACGACAACATCGTCTACATCGGCGATCTGATCCAGAAGACCGAGGCCGAGATGCTGCGCACGCCGAACTTCGGCCGCAAGTCGCTTAACGAGATCAAGGAAGTGCTCTCGGGCATGGGCCTGCACCTTGGCATGGATGTCGAGGAATGGCCGCCGGAGAACATCGAGGATCTGGCCAAGAAGTTCGAAGACCAGTTCTAGGTGGGTTGGCACCCACCCTACGCCGCGTTCGTAGGGTGGGTGAAACCCACCGCAACCGGGCAATCCCGCCCCAAGGAGAGCGGCTCGCACGCATGGGCCGCCAGACAAAGCAAAACGAAGACCAAGGAGTCAGAAAATGCGTCATGCGAAAGGCTATCGTCGCCTCAACCGCACCCATGAGCACCGCAAGGCCCTGTTCGCCAACATGGCCGGGTCGCTCATCGAACATGAACAGATCAAGACCACCCTGCCGAAGGCCAAGGAGCTCAAGCGCGTGATGGACAAGCTGATCACGCTGGGCAAACGCGGTGATCTGCACGCCCGCCGGCAAGCCGCCGCGCAACTCAAGCAGGATGCCCACGTGGCGAAGCTTTTCGAGGTGCTCGGCCCGCGCTATGGCGAGCGCGAGGGCGGCTATACCCGGGTTCTGAAAGCCGGTTTCCGCTACGGCGACATGGCTCCGATGGCCATTATCGAGCTCGTCGACCGCGATGAAAGCGCGAAAGGGGCCGCCGACAAGGCCCGTGTGGCGGCCGAGGAAGACGCCGCCTTCGAAGACGACTGAGCCCGATCGGCTTGCAAGGATACAGGGCCCTGCTTGTTGCCAAGCGGGGCCTTTTCGTTGCGGACACCGTTCTTTTTCATCGGCCGATCCTTCTGGCCGCGCATGCCGGCAAGCTTTGACTTATATCTGCCAGAATTTTGCTCTTGCATTGCGACTCGGCTTTCTTAAGAGATACAATCTGTAGTTGTTGCTCGGTAATTCGGTGAAACCCGGGCCGGGCGCGTGGGCGCGGGGTGAATGAACCATATGACCGATACGATCGGATTGGATCGCGGGTTGGCCCAGCTTTCGGACCTCGCGCCAAAGGGCTATGCGCTGGGGCTGCATGTTCGCTTTGCCTCCGCCCATCTGTTGATCCAAACCTATGACCCGCGCTGGACCGAGATGTATTCCGAACGCGGCTACATGCTGGCCGACCCGACGGTGTTTTGGGGTTTTGGCAATGATGGGGCGATCCGGTGGTCGGAAATCGACCTGCCGGACCCGCATGACATCCTGGGCAAGGCGCGCAGCTTCGGGATGGCCTACGGGCTGGCCGTTGCCCTTGGCCCGACGGCCTCACGCACCATCGGGGGCTTCGCCCGCGACGACCGGGAATTCGACGATGACGAGATCAGCCGCATTCAGGAGATCGTGGGGGAACTGCACGAGGCTTCGACCCCGCCCGAGCAACTCACGCCGGCCCAGCGCATGGCGCTCCGGCTGATCGCGCAGGGCAACCGGCACGCCGAGGCCGCGGCCTTCCTCGGCATATCCGAATCTGCCCTGAAGGCGCGGCTGAGATCGGCGCGGGAGCGATTGTTCGTGCGCACCACCGCCGAGGCGATCCAGCGGGCGCAGGAATACAAGCTGTTGTAGGCAATTGGCTGTTTTCGACCGCGCCGTGGCGCGGCCGACCGATCGGGGGGCCAGCCCCCCGAACCCCCCGGAGTATTTCAGCCAAGATGAAGGAGGTTCTGGCGAAGCGGCCGCGTGGGCCGTAGTCTGGTGCCATGGCGGATCTATTTGACAGCGTTTCGCGGCCAGGGCCCGACACTGCGCCGCGGCCCTTGGCCGACCGGCTGCGCCCGCGGGCGCTTTGCGAGGTGATCGGGCAGGACGAACTTCTGGGCCCCGACGGTCCGCTTGGCACGATGCTGGCGGCGGGGTCGCTTGGTTCGCTTATCCTGTGGGGGCCGCCCGGCGTGGGAAAAACCACAATTGCGCGCCTGCTCGCGAAAGAGACCGATCTGCATTTTGTCCAGATCAGCGCGATCTTCACCGGCGTGCCCGAGCTTCGCAAGGTCTTCGAAGCGGCCAAGCACCGGCGCGCAAACGGGCAGGGGACATTGCTGTTCGTCGATGAAATTCATCGCTTCAACAAGGCCCAGCAGGACGGGTTCTTGCCGCATATGGAAGACGGCACGATCCTGCTCGTGGGGGCGACGACGGAGAATCCCTCCTTCGAGTTGAACGCCGCGCTTTTGAGCCGGGCGCAGGTCTTGGTGCTGAAGCGCCTTGGCCCGGCCGATCTGGAGCGGCTTGCGCAACGGGCGGAGAAAGAACTCGGCCGCGCGCTGCCGCTTGACGGGCCGGCGCGCGAGGCGCTGATCGAGATGGCGGATGGTGACGGGCGGGCGCTGCTCAATCTGATCGAGCAGGTGATGGCATGGAACGTCGAGGGCCGCCTCGACCGCGATGCGCTTTCGACCCGGCTGATGCGCCGCGCCGCGCGCTACGACAAGGCCGGCGACGAGCATTACAACCTGATCAGCGCGTTGCACAAATCGGTGCGCGGATCGGACCCGGACGCCGCGCTTTACTGGTTCAACCGGATGCTGCTGGGCGGGGAAGACCCGCGGTTTTTGGCCCGCAGGCTCACAAGGATGGCGGTGGAGGATATCGGGCTCGCCGATCCGCAGGCCAATGCCGTTTGCCTGCATGCGTGGGAGACTTACGAGCGGCTTGGCAGTCCGGAAGGGGAGCTCGCGCTGGCGCAGGCGGTGATCTATCTCGCGCTCGCGCCGAAATCGAATGCAGGCTACGTGGCCTACAAGCAGGCCGCCGCGGCGGCGAAGAAGACCGGCTCGGAGCCGCCGCCCAAGCACATCCTCAACGCGCCCACGAAGCTCATGGAAGAGCAGGGGTATGGCGATGGCTATGCCTATGACCACGACGCGCCAGATGCCTTTTCGGGGCAGAACTATTTCCCCGATGGCATGAAGCGCGGGGTTTACTACCTGCCGCCCGAACGTGGCTTCGAGCGCGAACTGAAGAAGCGCGTCGAGTGGTTTGCGAAGCTGCGCGAGAAGCGGCGAGGTTGACAAGAGGCGCGCGGCAGACAAGGAAGCGGGCATGTTTGCAACGCTTCTCTCCGTGGCTCTTGGCGGCGCGATCGGCGCATCGGGGCGCTATCTGGTCAATGTCGGGGTGACCCGGCTCATCGGCCATGGCTTCCCCTTTGCCACGATTGTGGCCAACGTTCTCGGCTCGTTCCTGATGGGCGTCATGGTGGTGGTGCTCGCCAAGAAGGGCGGCCACGTCTATGCGCCGTTCCTGATGACGGGCGTGCTGGGCGGGTTCACCACCTTCTCGGCCTTCTCGCTCGACACGATCACGTTGTTTGAACGCGGCGAGGCGGGGCTTGCGGGGCTTTATGCCGGGCTGTCGGTCTTTCTGTCGCTTGCGGCGATTGCGGTGGGCGTGTTGGCGACTCGTGCGGTCCTGCAATGAGCGGCGTGCAGAAGCTCATCGTCGCCGCGGGCGAGGGCGACCAGCGGCTTGACCGGTGGTTCCGCCGCCAGTTTCCGCATGTGCCGCAGGGGCGGATCGAGAAGATGTGCCGGAAGGGTGAAATCCGGGTCGACGGCGGCCGGGTGAAACCTGCGACCCGGCTGGAGGAAGGTCAGGAGGTTCGCATCCCGCCGCTGCCCGATGCCGCGGCACCGGCAGCCGCGCCCGCGGCGCCGCGGATCTCGGATGCCGATGCGAAGATGATTCGCGATGCGGTGATCTACCGCGACGACGACATCATCGCGATCAACAAGCCGCCGGGGTTGCCAAGTCAGGGCGGATCGAAGCAAACCCGGCATGTCGACGGGCTGGCGGAGGCGCTCAAGTTCGGGCGCGAGGAGAAACCCCGCCTTGTGCACCGGCTCGACAAGGACACCTCGGGCGTGCTCCTTCTCGCCCGCAGCCGCGCCATGGCCAAGGCGCTTACCGACGCCTTTCGCGCGCGCGACACGCGCAAGATCTACTGGGCGGTGGTGGCGGGAGTGCCCAGCCCGCGCATGGGAACGGTGAAATGGGGGCTGGTGAAAGCCTCGGGCCACGGCGCGGCGGGTGAGGGCGAGAAGATGATCTGCGTTCACCCCGATGCGGTGGATACCACGCCCGGGGCGAAGCGGGCCGTGACGGATTACGCCGTGCTGCAAAGCCTTGGCACGCGCGCGGCGTGGGTGGCGCTGGTGCCGGTGACGGGGCGCACCCACCAGCTGCGCGCCCACATGGCCGAAATGGGCCACCCGATCATCGGCGACGGCAAATACGGCGGCTCGGGGCAGGTCAACCTCGGCGATGGCTGGGGGGCGATGCTCGGCGGCGAGATCTCGAAGAAACTGCACCTGCACGCGCGCTCGATCAGTTTCACCCATCCCATGACCGGCAAGCGCCTGACGATCATCGCGCCGCTTCCGGAGCACATGAGGCGCACCTGGGAGGCGCTTGGCTTCAATGAGCTGGACGTGCCCGAAGACCCGTTCTCGGAGGACGCCGGGTGGAGCTGAACCTCGTGATCTTCGATGTCGACGGCACGTTGATCGATAGCCAGGAGTTCATCGTGGCAGCGATGGAACGGGCCTTCGGATCAACCGAGCAGCCGCTTCCGTCGCGCGCCGAAGTGCTCGGTGTCGTCGGTCTTTCGCTGCAAGAAGCGATCGCGCGGCTTGCACCGGGGCAGGATGCGGCAGCGCTTGCCGCGCGCTACAAGGAAGCCTTCATCGCCCTGCGGGCGCAAACCGGCGGCGAGGCAATGGCGCCGCTCTATCCCGGGGCGCGGGCGGTGATTGAGGCGCTCCATGCCCAGCCCGAAATTCTGCTCGGCGTAGCGACGGGCAAGGCGCGGCGAGGGCTCGACCATGCTTTCGCGGCCCATGATCTTGACCGGTTTTTCGTCACCCGCCAGACGGCGGACCATCATCCATCGAAACCGCACCCGGCGATGATCGAGGCGGCGCTGGCCGAAACCGGCGTCGCGCCCCGGCGTGCGGCGATGGTGGGCGATACGACCTATGACATCGAAATGGCGCGGACGGCGGGGGTGCTGCCGATTGGCGTTGCTTGGGGCTATCATGCCCCCGAGGCGCTTGTCGCGGCTGGGGCGGCCCGGGTGATCGACGATTTCGCCGACCTGCCCGGGGAATTGCGAGAGCTTTGGAGGACGCAAGGTTGAGCGAGACGTGGAAACCGAAACGCTTCTGGTCGGACACGCGGGTCGAACCTGTCGACAACGGATACACGATCGAACTCGACGGGCGCCCGGTGCGCACGCCGGCAAAGGCGCCTTTCGTGCTGCCGACACGCGATTTGGCCGATGCGATTGCGGCGGAATGGGAGGCGCAGGGCGAAGAGGTCCAGCCGGGCACCATGCCGTTCACCCGAACCGCGAACTCGGCCATCGACAAGGTATCGGTGCAATACGACGAGATCGCCAAGCTGCTTGCAGCCTATGGCGAGACCGATCTTTTGTGTTACCGGGCCGAGGGGCCCGACGCGTTGGTGCGGCGGCAGGCAGACGCGTGGGACCCGCTTCTCGACTGGGCCGCCGACACGCTGGGTGCACGCCTCAAACCGGTGACAGGGGTGATCCCGTTTCCGCAGGACAGTGCGGCGCTGGAACGCCTTTCGGGTTTGACCCGCAACTTCGATCCGTTCGCCCTCGCTGCGTTTCACGATCTCGTCACCCTGACCGGCTCCCTCGTTGCGGGTTTTGCGGTCACCCACCAAGCGCTTGCGCCCGAGGAAATCTGGGAAAGATCGCGGATCGACGAAATCTGGCAACAGGAACAATGGGGAATCGATGAGGAAGCGGCCAATCACGCGGCGCTAAAAAAGCGGGCGTTCCTCGAGGCCACGCACTTTTTTTCACTATTGGGGGGCAGATGAGCCGCCCGTTTCGCGCCGATCACTTGGCAATCCCGCTCGGGGCGCAGATCAGGCGCTCAGAAGGATTGGACCGAAGGGTTGACCATTTGGACGGAATCCGCCCAAACTTGTCCGATGGAGGGGGGGGAAATTCCCCGCTTCGTACCGCCCCCGGCACAAAGCCGGACCACAAGGCGCCCATGACAGGGCGAAAACTCAGGAAGAGGTAAACATGAAAAAATCCGTAATTCTTGGCGCTCTGACCGTAGCCGGCCTGGCTGCCGGCGCGGCGTCGGCTGCGACGCTCGATGACGTCAAGGCCCGCGGCAAGCTGAACTGCGGCGTTTCGACCGGCCTCGTCGGCTTTGCCGCGCCGGATGCGAACGGTGAATGGGACGGCTTTGACGTTGGCGTCTGCCGCGCTGTGGCTGCTGCAACGCTTGGCGATCCGACGGCTGTTGAATTCGTGCCGACCACCGGCAAGACGCGCTTCACCGCTCTGGCCTCGGGCGAGATCGACATGCTGGCCCGGAACACCACCTGGACCTTCACCCGCGACGTCGACCTCAAGTTCGAATTCGTCGGTGTGAACTACTATGACGGCCAAGGCTTCATGGTTCCCAAAGAGCTGGGCGTGAGCTCGGCGAAGGAACTCGACGGCGCCACCGTCTGCATCCAGACCGGCACCACCACCGAGCTCAACCTCGCGGACTTCTTCCGCGCCAACAACATGAGCTACGAGCCGGTTCCGATCGAAACCAACGCGGAAGCCCAGCAGCAGTACCTCGCCGGTGCCTGCGACGTCTACACCACCGATGCCTCGGGCCTCGCCGCGACCCGCGCGACCTTCGAAGATCCGTCGGCTCACGTCGTGCTGCCGGAAATCGTCTCGAAAGAGCCGCTCGGCCCGCTGGTGCGCCACGGCGACCAGGAGTGGGGCGACCTCGTTCGCTGGACGCTGAACGCGCTGATCTCGGCTGAAGAGCTGGGCATCACCTCGGCGAACATCGAAGAGCTTTCGGCTGGCACCGACAACCCGGAAATCAACCGGATTCTTGGCACCGAGGGCAACCTTGGCGAGATGCTCGGCCTCGACGCCGAATGGGCCAAGCGCGCCATCATGGCCGGTGGCAACTACGGTGAGCTGTTTGCCAAGAACATCGGCGAAAGCACTCCGATCGGTCTTGCGCGCGGTCTGAACGCGCAGTGGAAAGATGGCGGTATCCTGTACTCGCCGCCGTTCCGGTAAGAACCAACGCGAAGGGCGCGGGATACCCCGCGCCCTTTTCGCATCCTGCACGACCCACCAACACAAAAGACCCGAACCGCCACGCATTCTTGCGGGTCGTGATTCGG
Organism: Paracoccaceae bacterium; assembly: GCA_024763335.1. Taxonomy (GTDB): domain Bacteria; phylum Pseudomonadota; class Alphaproteobacteria; order Rhodobacterales; family Rhodobacteraceae; genus Sinisalibacter. Next base: position 13,637 of record JANTFS010000004.1, read on the forward strand.
GCTGACGGGGATAGATATGACGACATTGACCGACGCCCCGAAGGAGTCGTTCCGACCGTCGATGCTGCTTTATGACAGCCGATACCGGGCGATCACCATCCAGATCGTCGCGCTGATCGGATTTCTGACGCTGTTCGGCTGGCTCATCAACAACACGGCGCAGAACCTCGCAGACTTGGGCAAGGAGCCGAGCTTCGGGTTTCTTGGCGAGTCCGCCGGATATGACATCAACCAAAAGCTGATTGATTATCAGAACCAAGATACCCACCTGCGCGCGGCCTTCGTTGGTCTTCTCAACACGCTCCTCGTGGCGCTCCTAGGCTGCATCGCGGCAACGGTCGTCGGTGTTCTCGTCGGCGTCCTGCGGCTTTCGCATAACTGGATCGTGGCGCGGCTGATGACGATCTACGTCGAGATGTTCCGAAATGTGCCGGTTCTCTTGTGGATCGTCTTCTCGATGGCGGTCCTGATCGAAACGCTTCCCGCGCCGCGGGATTTCCGAGGCGATTCGCCGGAAGCCAGCATGCTTCTGAATGACAGTGTGGCGCTGACCAACCGCGGTTTCTACATCCCCGAACCGCTGTTTTCGCGAAGCCTGGGTGATATTCACCTGTTTGGAGCCTCGTCGCTGCGGTTTGACGTGAGCTTGGATCTCATCGCCATTCTGTCCACCCTGATCGCCGGCTTCCTCGTCTCCGGGCTGTTGGTGAAACGCGCCAACCGAATCCAGGCGGCCACCGGCGACCGACCAAAGACATGGTATTGGCAGCTGGGCGTGATCGTGGTGCCCACGGCGGCAATTCTTGCCGTTCTGGGCTTTCACCTTGGCTACCCGGAGCTCAAGGGCTTCAATTTCCAGGGCGGCACCTACATGCGAAACTCGCTGATTGCGCTTTGGCTTGCCCTTTCGCTCTATACCGCGGCGTTCATCGCGGAGATCGTGCGGGCCGGTATCCTGGCGATTTCGAAGGGCCAGACGGAGGCCGCGGCCGCGCTCGGTCTGCGACAGTCGCGGATCATGCGGCTCGTGATCCTGCCGCAGGCGTTGCGGGTCATCATTCCGCCGCTGATCTCGCAATACCTCAACCTGACGAAGAACTCCTCGCTCGCCATCGCGGTGGGTTACATGGATATCACCGGGACGCTGATGGGCATCACGCTTAACCAGACCGGCCGTGAGCTGGAGACGGTTTTGCTCACCATGCTCATCTATCTCACCATCTCGCTGACGATTTCGAGCGTTATGAATGTCTACAACAACGCCGTGAAGCTGAAGGAGCGCTGATATGAAGGATGTGTCCTATGTCCGCACCGAAATGCTTCCCGAGCAGGATCCGCCGGCCTCGACCAGTGGCGTGATCGGCTGGATGCGGCAAAACCTGTTCGATGGAATTTCGAACTCGATCCTGACGCTCGCCTCGCTGGCGTTCATCTACTGGGTGCTGAGCCATTTCATTCCATGGTTCTGGTCCCCGACATGGAGCGGGGGCTCGCTGAACCAATGCCGCGAAATCGTGGCGGAGGCCGGCAAGGAAAGCGGCGCCTGCTGGGGGGTGATCAACGAGCGTTGGCCGCAGATCCTCTATGGCTTCTATCCACAGGAATTGCGGTGGCGCCCCAACCTCGCCTTTGCGCTGATGTTCGTGGCCTTGATCCCGATCCTGTTCAGCATGATCTCGCGCCGGATGAACTGGTTCCTCTTGGCGCTGGTGCTGTTCGTGGCCACGCTGTTCGTGGGCTCGGGCTGGCTGCTCATCGTCGCGCAGATCGCATTGGTGGCGGCAATGGTCTGGACCGGGTGGCAGATCGTCACCATCAATGGCGCCGACCGGGCCGAGCAGATCAAGGGCGGCGCAAAGCGACTTCCCAATCCGCTGTTCTTTACCGCGACCTACGTGTTCCTGATGCCTTGGTTGCTCTGGGGCGGATCGATCTGGGCCCCCATCGCCACGGCGCTGGGTTTTGCTGTCGGCTGGCTGGCCTACCGGCTGCTCTCACCGATCATCGGCGGGCTCGGGGCCCTCATCGTGGCCATCATTGCGCCGGTCATCTGGTGGCTTTTCCTCGTCGGGCCGGTGGCGGCAGGGATAAACGCCATTCTGCCGATCGAGCTTGAGCCGGTTCAGAGCCGTTACTTCGGCGGCCTTTTGCTTTCGATCACCATCGGGGTCGTGGCAATCGCCGTGTCGTTGCCGCTCGGGATCATTCTGGCACTCGGTCGCCAATCGGACCTCCTCTTGGTGAAATGGATGTCGGTCGGCTTCATCGAATTCATCCGCGGTGTGCCGCTGATCACGCTGCTGTTCGTCGCCTCGTTCCTTCTGAACGTGTTCATGCCGCCAGGCACGAACTTCGACATCATCCTGCGCGTCATCATCATGGCCACGCTGTTCTCGGCTGCCTACATCGCCGAAGTGGTCCGTGGCGGCCTCGCGGCACTGCCCAAGGGGCAATACGAGGCGGCCGACGCGCTTGGGCTCGATTACTGGAAGGCGCAACGGCTGATCATCATGCCGCAGGCGCTGAAGATTTCGATCCCGGGTATCGTGTCGACCTTCATTGGCTTGTTCAAAGACACCACGCTTGTGTCGATTATCGGTCTGCTTGATCCGATTGGCCTCTCGAACTCCATCCGGGCCGACGTGAACTGGAACGGTATCGTGTGGGAGCTTTACGGCTTCATCGCGCTTCTGTTCTTCATCTTCACGTTCTCGATGTCCCGCTATTCCATGTATCTCGAGCGCCGTTTGCGCACGGATCACCGTTAAGGAAAACCAACTATGTCCAGCCTAGAAATCGAACGCGACGTCGATCGCTCGCAGATGCAGGTCTCCGACAAGGTGGCCATTGAAATCCGCAACATGAACAAGTGGTACGGATCGTTCCACGTGCTGCGCGATATCAACCTCACCGTCTACGAGGGCGAACGGATCGTCATCTGCGGGCCCTCCGGCTCCGGCAAGTCCACGCTGATCCGCTGCATCAACCGGCTTGAAGAGCACCAGTCGGGCCAGATCATCGTTGACGGCACCGAGCTTTCCTCCGACCTCAAGAATGTCGACAAGGTGCGCTCGGAAGTCGGGATGGTGTTCCAGCACTTCAACCTCTTCCCGCATCTCACCGTGCTCGACAACCTCACCCTTGCGCCGATCTGGGTGCGCAAGGAGCCCCGCAAGGAGGCCGAGGCGACGGCGATGCATTATCTTGAGAAGGTCAAGATCCCGGAACAGGCGCACAAGTATCCCGGCCAGCTCTCGGGCGGTCAGCAGCAGCGGGTGGCCATCGCGCGCTCGCTGTGCATGAAGCCGCGGATCATGCTGTTTGACGAACCGACCTCGGCGCTCGATCCGGAGATGATCAAGGAAGTGCTCGACACGATGATCGAGCTCGCCGAAGAGGGTATGACCATGCTCGTGGTGACCCACGAGATGGGCTTTGCCGAGAAGGTCGCCAACCGGGTGATCTTCATGGACGCCGGCCAGATCGTGGAGCAGAACGCCCCCACGGAGTTCTTCAACAACCCGCAGTCGGACCGGACCAAGCTGTTCCTCAGCCAGATCCTCTGACCGGGGCCTTGGGCTATCGGGAAAGGGGCGCTCCGCCGGGGCGCCCTTTTTTCGTCACATCAGATCGCGGGCGAAAACATAGTCGACGATCCGGCCGCTGCGCCAGGTGACGCCGGACCAATCCTCCGCATCGAACTCGATCACGGTGGTGGCGGCTGTGGGATAGCGGGCAAAACGGGCGTCGGCGGGTGGCATGTCGGCGATGGCCTGCGCGAAATAGGCGGTGCCGGGATTGTGCGCGACCATCGCCACCACCTCGCCCGTGGCCTCGTGCAGCGCCGCCAGCATGGCTTCCGGCTCGGCATGGTAGAGGTCGGGCCGAATGCTGGCCGCGGGTGCGTCGTCGAGCGCCTCGGCCATCAGATCCCAGGTTTCGCGGGTGCGGCGGGCAGACGAAACGAGGGCTTCATCGGGGATGAAGCCGCGCGCATTGAGCCAGGTCCCCACCGCGACCGCGGCGCGGCGCCCGCGTTTGTTGAGCGGGCGGTCGTGGTCGTCGATCATGTCGTCATCCCAGGATGACTTGGCATGACGGGTGAGGATGAGACGCAAGGTCATCGGGGGTGAAATGCCTTCATGTGAAACCGGGATTGCCGTTCGTTTCTACCGTACGCGGCCCCAACCGGGCAAGCGCGCCGGGTTGCGCAGCCCCGCGTGCGGCAGTCTTGGCCCGCCGGGGTGTCGAGGTGGCTGCGGCAGGCTTCCACATCATAGCCCTCGGACCCGAGCGCGTTGACCGGGCAGGCCGATACGCAGGGGCGGTCACAGCGGGGGCATGGGTTCATCCCCGGCGCGCGCGGCATCGGTTCGGCAAGGCGCACGGCGCCACGAAATGAAACCCATAGGCCCTGGCTGTCATGGACGAGAAGGCCGACAGGTGATTTCCCGACCCGTCCCGAGGCAAGCGCCCAGGCGATGAACGGCGGGTAGGGCGGACCATCGGAGGGAAAGATGGCCTCGCCGCCCCAGGCGCGGGCCAACGCACCGATCACCCGTTTCGACCAGCGATCCATCGGGTCCGCTTGGCCGTCTGCATATTCCGGCGAGGCCACGAAAGCGGGCCAGAATCCAGGCTCTCGCGGGCCCAGCAGCAGGATCGTCGCGTCACAGTCGGGCGCCGCACCCAGCAGGTCGAGGTGTTCGGCGGCGGCTTCGGCGGCGTGGGTCACAGCTTGTCGAACGGGAACTTGAGCATCCAGCCCAGCTTGGCCGGGCGGTCGTCTTGCCAGCGCTCAAGGCCGATCGTCATGCCGTCATGCCCGCCCTTCGGCTGCGCCGTGTAGGTGCGAAACAGCCGGTCCCAGATCGACAGGGCAAAGCCGTAGTTGGAATTGTGCTCGGAACGGATCGTGGAATGGTGAACGCGGTGCATGTCGGGTGTCACCAGCACCAGCCGGAGCCAGCGGTCGAGGCCTGCGGGCAGGCGCATGTTGGCGTGGTTGAACATCGCGGTGCCGTTCAGGATGATCTCGAACAGGATCACCGCCAGCGCAGGCGCCCCGATCAGGTAGACCACGCCGATCTTGATCAGCATCGAGAGCGCGATTTCGATGGGATGGAACCTGAGCGCTGTCGTGACGTCGATATCGCGGTCGGCGTGGTGCACGCGGTGCAGGCGCCAGAACATCGGCACAATGTGAAATATCAAGTGCTGGAACCAGATCGCGAAGTCGAGGATCAGGATGGCGGCAATGACCTCGATCCAGACAGGCCAGCTTGTTGCGTTGAACAGCCCCCAGCCGTTGGCGGCGGCATCGAGCGCCGCGCCGACGGCGAGGAGCGGCAGGCCAAGCGCCAGGGCCCGGGCAACCAGCTGGTCGATCACCACGATGGCGATGTTGGTGGGCCAGCGCCGCGCCCGGCTCTGGCTGCGTGCCTTGCGTGGCCAGAGCGTCTCGGCGGCGACGAACAGAACGAAAAGGCCGAGAAAGGCCGAAAGACGGATCAGGGCCTCGTGCTCCATGTTTCAGTCTCCCCGGATCAACGAACCGGCACCATGCTCGGTGAACAGCTCGAGCAGGCAGGCGTTGGGCGTGCGCCCGTCGAGGATGACCACCGCGCGCACGCCGCCTTCGAGCGCCATCAGCGCGGTTTCGGTTTTCGGGATCATCCCGCCGGCAATCACGCCGGCTTCGGTCAGATCGCGGATATTGCGGGCCTGAAGCTCGGTGATCACCTTTCCGTCGCTGTCCTTCACCCCCTCGACATCGGTCAGCAGCAGCAGGCGGTCGGCCGTCAGTGCGGCGGCGACGGCACCGGCGGCGGTGTCGCCGTTGACGTTGAAAGTCTCGCCCTCACGGCCCATGCCGATCGGCGCGATCACCGGGATGATCTCGGCCTCGAAAAGCTTGGTGAGCACCGTCGGATCCATATCCGCGGGCGTGCCGACGAAGCCGAGGTCGGGGTCGGTCTGATCGCAGACCATGAGCTTGGCATCCTTGCCGGTGAGGCCCACCGCCCGGCCGCCTTCGTCGTTGATCGCCTGCACGATGCGCTTGTTGACCCGGCCGGCGAGCACCATTTCGACCACTTCCATCGTTGCCGCATCGGTGACCCGCTTGCCGTGGACGAAGTGGCTCTCCACGCCGAGCCGCTCCAGCATGTCGTTGATCATCGGCCCGCCGCCGTGGACAACAACCGGGTTCACGCCAACCTGGCGCATGAGAACGATGTCGCGGGCAAAGGAACCCATTGCCTCGTCATCGCCCATCGCGTTGCCGCCAAACTTGATGACAACGGTCGCCCCTTCATAGCGCTGCAGATAGGGCAGGGCCTCGTTCAGGGTGCGGGCGGTGGCGATCCAGTCACGGTGCATGTTTTGCTTCTTCATCGGGCTTCCTCGGGGTCGGAGCGCCTTTCCTCTACCGCCACGCCGCCGCGCTGCCAAGGGGCATTGCCTTGACGATCCGCTTCGCTAGGCTTGCGGCAAAGGATCGAAGCGATGGGTGACCGACGAAAGACCATGCTGCTCACCGGCGCCAGCCGCGGGATTGGCCATGCCACGGTGCGCAAGTTCAACCGTGAGGGCTGGCGCGTCATTACCTGTTCGCGCCATCCATTCCCGGCAGAATGCCCTTGGGGCGGCGGCGCGGACAACCATGTCGAGATCGACCTCGCGGATCCGAACCAGACGATCGATGCCATCGAGGTGATCCGCGGCAAGCTCGATGGCCGGCTCGACGCGCTGGTGAACAACGCCGGGATCTCGCCGAAGGGTCCGAACGGCGAGCGGCTGAACACGATTGACACCGATCTGCGAACATGGGGGCATGTGTTTCATGTCAATTTCTTCGCCTCGGTGGTGCTCGCGCGCGGGCTGAAAGATGAGTTGGCCGCCGCCAAGGGGTCGGTCGTCAACGTCACGTCGATTGCCGGCAGCCGGGTGCATCCCTTCGCCGGCGCGGCCTATGCCACCTCGAAGGCGGCGCTGGCCGCGCTCACCCGTGAGATGGCGCATGATTTCGGCCCGCTCGGCGTTCGGGTGAATGCCATTGCGCCGGGCGAGGTGGAGACCGCCATCCTGAGCCCCGGCACCGAGGAGATCGTCGAGAAACTGCCTCTGCGCCGCCTTGGCCAGCCCGAAGAGGTGGCCGATGTGATCCATTTCCTGTGTTCGGACGCGGCGTCGTACATTTCCGGCGCCGAAATCGAGGTGAATGGTGCACAGCATGTCTGACCGCTCATCCGGGCCGGTCGCCCGTCTTCGCAGGGTCCGGGCGCGGGCTATTCCAGCGTGGCGATAATGGCGCGCAGGGTGTCGATCCCGTCGCCCTTTTCCGACGAGGTCACGACCAGTTCCGGGTAGGCCGCGGGGTGCTTTGCCAAGGCGCGGCGCACCTGCGAGAGCACCGCGTCGCGCTCCTTGGCCTTGACCTTGTCGGCCTTTGTCAGCACCACCTCAAAGGTGACCGCGGCCTTGTCGAGCAGGGTCATGATTTCGTCGTCCACCGGTTTCACGCCGTGACGGGCATCGATCAGGACGAAGGCGCGGCGCAGGCTGGCGCGGCCGGCGAGATAGGCCTTGAGCAGCCGTTGCCACTTTTCCACGACCTTGAGCGGGGCGTTGGCGTAGCCGTAACCGGGAAGATCGACCAGATAGGGGCCACCTGTGGTGGTGAAATAGTTGATCTCCTGCGTTCGGCCGGGCGTGTTGGACGCACGCGCGAGGCCTTTCCGGCCGGTCAAGGCATTGATCAGCGACGATTTTCCGACGTTGGACCGGCCGGCAAAGCAGACTTCGATCCGGTCTGACGGCGGCAACCCGTCCATTGCCACCACCCCTTTGAGAAAAGCGGTTTCGGCGGCAAAAAGTTTTCGCCCGGCCTCCGCCGCTGCCGGCTCGGGAGGGGCCGCGACCGGGAAGGGCAGTGGCGCGGTCAACCGAGGAACTCGACCGTATCGCCGGGGCGCACGTCTCCGGTCTTGACCACCACGGCGTAGACGCCCATTTCCGCCGCCCCCAGGATTTCCTTGAGCGCGCCCAGTGTGTCGGCATCGCGTTCGCCGGTGCGGGTGCTGGTTTGTGTCGCGGCGCAGCGGGTGATGTTTTCGCGGATTTCAAGCTCGGCCAGCCCGACCCTGAGGCGTTTGCCAATCCACTCGCGTTCGGCGAAGCCGGGAACATTCTCGAGGATCAGGTTTCCGCGCCAGCGTTGCGGCGAGAGCTTCTGGCCGAGACGAACCGACACCTCCCGGTGCGAATTCATGTTGATGATCGAGATCGACGGGTAGCTGGTGTCGGTCATCGCCGTGCCGGGCGCGCGCACAAGCCGGGCGGGCAGGAGCCGGCCTCCATGACTGATCGGCATGACCCATTGGATGAAGGTGAGCGCGTCATCCTCATTGTCGGGGTCGATGGTGAGATCCTGCAGTTTCGGGTGGCTGAGTGTGATGCGCTGATAAGGCATGTCACAGCGAACGGTGATGGCCTGCAGGCTTGGCGACTGGGCCACGCGTTTGAATTCGGTGAAGGGCTGCCATGACGGGCGTTCGTGGTCAAAACACGACCGCTCGTGCGCCACGGCCCAGCGGCGGTCCCACGGCATTGCCTTGCCCTCGGTGAGCAGCACATGCATCAGGTTTTCTCGGCCGTGGGACTTGATCGGGTGGCGCCAGATTTCCGCGAGATGCGCCGTCATTCGTCATCGTCCTTTGGCTTGCGTTTGAAGCCGGAACGGATGTTGCCGAAGAGGTTGGGCTTGTGCCCGTGGCTGCGCATGATCGTGTATTGCTGCAGGAAGGTCAGCGTGTTGTTCGCGATCCAGTACAGCACGAGCCCCGAGGCGAAGCGGCCGAGCATGAACATGAAGATCCACGGCAGCCAGGCCATGATCGTGGCCTGAGTCGGGTCGGTGGGTGCCGGGTTCAGCTTCTGCTGCAGCCACATCGATACGCCGAGCAGGATCGGCAGGAGACCGAGCGAGAAGAAGGCGAACCAGCTGTCGGGGCCGGGCGCCGCATAGGGCAGAAGGCCAAACAGGTTCAGGACCGAACTCGGGTCGGGGGCGGAGAGATCCTGAATCCAGCCAATCCACGGCGCGTGGCGGAGTTCGAGCGTGACGAAGATCACCTTGTAGAGCGAGAACCAGATCGGGATCTGCAAAAGGACGGGGAGACAGCCCGAGGCGGGGTTCACCTTCTCGCGCTTGTAGAGCTCCATCATCTCCTTTTGCTGCTTTTGCTTGTCGTCGCCGGCGCGCTCGCGGATTTTTTCCATCTCGGGCTGCAGCTCGCGCATCCGTGCCATCGACACGTACGAGCGGTAGGCGAGCGGGAGGAGCACCAGTTTGACCACCACCGTGAGGCCGATGATCGCCCAGCCCATGTTGCCGATATGGACATTCAGCCAATGCAGCACGGCGAACATCGGCTTGGTAATGAAAAAGAACATGCCCCAGTCGATCGAGTCGATGAAATGGTAGATCCCGTAGGTCTTTTCGTAGTTCCGGATCGTGTTCCATTCCTTGGCGCCGGCAAAAAGGTTCGTCGTCGTGCTGGCCTCACTGCCCGGCGCGACCTCGACCGTCGGCAGGCGGATTTCCGTCTGGTAGATGTCCGCCGCGGCCGCGTATTTCACAACCGAGGTGAAGGATTGACCCGGCTGCGGGGCGAGCACGGTCATCCAGTAATGGTCGGTGAAGCCGATCCAGCCATTCTCGGCAACCGGCACGACCTCGGCTGCCGCGCCCTCGCGCGGATCGACACTCAGCCCCGAGACGTCATCATACTTGATCTCGGACAGCTCCTTGTCCGCCTGGCGCACGACGCCTTCGTGCAGGATGAAATACCCTTTGAGGTTGTCGGGTTTGCCATGGCGGGCAATGACGCCATAGGGCGCCAAGCGCTGCGTGGCATCGGAGCCGTTTTCGACCGATTGGGTGATCGTGAACATGTAGGCATCGTCGATTTCGATGGTCCGACGAAAGATCATGCCCTTGTTGTTGGTCCAGCGCAGTGTAACCGGGGTGCTGGGCGTGAGCTTCTCACCGCTTTCGATCTGCCATTCGGTTGATGCCCCTGGCACATCATCGAGGCTCAATCCGCTGCCGGGGGCCCAACCGTAGAGCGCGTAATAGGCGTGCTCGGTTCCGGCCGGTGTCAGCAGGGTGACGACCGGCGAATCCTCGGAAATGGTTTCGCGGTAGCTTTTCAACTGCAGGTCATCGATCCGTCCGCCGACGAGCGCGATGGAGCCGGCAAGGTCCGGCGTGTCGATCTCGATGCGGGGGCTTTCGGCGAGGGCGGTCGCACGGTCTTCCACCGGCGTCGTGGCATTGCTGGCGGGTTGCGCGGCTTCGGGGCTCGCCGCGGGCGGGGTGACGGCGCCCGTCCCCTCCGTTGTCTGACCGGCAAGCGGCGCCGTTGTGTCGAGCGGGGGTTCGGCGGGCGGGAACAGGATTGTCCAGGCCGTGATGACCAGAAAGCTCAGCACAAGCGCCAGGATCGTGTTCGAGGTCTGGTTTTTCATTGCGGCACCACGTCGGATTTCGGTCACGGTGGTTCAACAGGGGAGGGGCAGAAAGGTCAAGCAGTTTTCCCCCGGATCGCGATGCTGGGCACGAGGATTCCAGCCCGCGGCCCTTTGGGCGCGCGCATCGCGATCATTGTGACCGGTCCTGCCATGGAGCTGGCCGGTGCCACCGGAACAGGGCCGCGATCGCCACGTCCATGCGCTGTTCCGCCGCCCGGTTTCGCGGCGATCGGAGCGCGGTGCGGGTCGGCGTCTATCCGGTCTTGCGTGGGATGCGCGGGGTTTCGGCAAGTTTGTGGCGATGGGTCGCGATCCAGGCGGCGGTGTCTTCGAAGGGCATGGGTTTGGCGATCGAATAGCCTTGCACGTGGCCGCAGCCGAGCTGGGCCAGCATGGCATGTTCGCCGTGGCTTTCCACCCCCTCGCCGAGAGTTTGAAGATTCAGCCGTTCTGCCATGGTCAGGATTGCCGCGACCATGTTCTGTTGATCGCGGTCCGTGTCGACATGGGTGATGAAGGATCGGTCAATCTTGATCCGGGTCACGTCGAAGCGACGGATATTGGAAATCGAGGCGTGGCCGGTGCCGAAATCGTCGAGGTCGATCGGGCAGCCCAGTTTCGAAAGCGCGGCGATGTTGCGCGTGGTCATGTCGTCGTCGGATCGCGCGACCACGTCTTCTAGGACCTCGATCGTCAGGCGTGCAGGGGCGAGCCCGAAACGATCGAGTTCCCAACGGACCTTGTCATAGAGCTTCGGGTTTCGCAGCTCATCGGGCGAAAAATTCACCGCGATGGTCGGCACCTCGAGCCCGGCCCGATCCCATTCCCGCAAGGCGGACAAGGCATGAAACAACATCACTTCGCCAAGCCGCTCGAAAAGCCCCGCGCGCGCGATGGCGGGCAGGAAAGCCCCCGGTGCGATCATGCCCTTGTCGGGATGGATCCAGCGGGCAAGTGCTTCAAACCCGGTCAGCGCACCGCTGTCAGTCGAAATCTGTGGCTGGAACCAGGGCCGGATCTGGCCGGATTCGAGCGCCGCCACAACGTCTTTTCCGAGGTTGTCGGGCACGGCGACCCGAGGTTGCATGGTGCGGGTGAAGGCCCGCACCGATCCCGGGCCCGATGCCTGAGCCTCGACGAGCGCGCTTTCGGCTGCGGCGAGATAGGCCTCGCCGCTGTGCTCCTGCACGCGGCCGGGCAGGGCAAACCCGACACAGGCCGTGGTCAGAACCCGCACGCCACCGAGCGAGATGGGCGCCTCCAGCGCCGTTTGCATCCGGCTCGAGAGCTGGATCATGGTTTCGAGATCGACGCGCGGGGTCTTTTCCAGGGCAAGACCGAAGCGGCCGGCGCCGAGACTGGCAACGAGGTCGCTGCCACGCAGCGTGGCGCGCAGGCGTTCGCCCGTTTCGCGCAGGATCGTCTCGGCTCCGCTTGGCCCGTATTGCGACGACAGGCGGGCGAAATTGTCAATCTCGATGACGATGGGAATGCGGGCATAGCTGCCCTCGCCGGGCGGGTCACCTGCCTCGGGTTCGAGCTGGTGCACAAGGCGGTCACGCCCCGGCAGGCCAGTGACGGAATCGCGGCCGCCAGGACGATCAGGCCGGGCAACAAGGCCGAAGAAGGCCATCAGGGCCGGAACGATGACGGCGGTGGTGAGCAAAACGCCTTCGCCGCCAAACCAGTAGGCCCCCAGCATGAGGGCGGGCAGGAAGGCGGCGAGCTGCGGGCCGAGAAACGCCGCGCGCACCGTGCCAAGTGCCGATCTCGCTTGACTGCGTGGGAAGAACGCCATGCACCGTGTCTCCTGCCCCGGGCCACCATCACCCGTTTGCAGATACACTATGCCCTGGAAATCAACCGTGGGTTAATAGATGCAATTTTTCAGATATCGCGTTGCCCCGGGGCCGCCCGTGACAACGTGTCGAAATCGAACAGCGCCGGGTCGAGCAGGTGCGACGGGCGGGCGTTGGACAGCGCCTTGAACATCTTCTGGCGCCGCCCCGGGCTGCGGCTTTCCCATTCGTCGAGCATCGCCTTGATCTGCTGACGTTGGAGCCCGTCCTGCGAACCGCAGAGGTTGCACGGCACGATCGGATACGCCATTGCCGCGGCGAAGCGGGCACAATCCGCCTCGGCCACGTTGGCCAGCGGGCGGAGCACATAGAGATCGCCTTCCTCGTTCACCAGCTTGGGCGGCATGGTGGCGAGCCGGGAACCATGGAAGAGGTTGAGAAAGAAAGTCTCGAGGATGTCGTCGCGGTGATGGCCGAGAACCACCGCCGAACACCCCTCTTCGCGCGCAATACGGTAAAGGTGTCCGCGCCTGAGCCGCGAGCAGAGCGCACAATAGGTTCGCCCCTCGGGGACCTTGTCGGTCACGATGGAATAGGTGTCTTGATACTCGATCCGGTGCGGCACCTGCATGCGTTCGAGAAACTCCGGCAGCACGGTAGCCGGGAAGCCGGGCTGGCCCTGATCGAGGTTGACCGCCAGCAATTCGACCGGCAGGAGCCCGCGCCACTTCAGCTCGTAGAGGGCTGCGAGAAGCGTGTAGCTGTCCTTGCCGCCGGACAGGGCGACGAGCCATTTCGCGCCGCGTTCGACCATGCCGTATTGGTCGAGCGCTTCGCGGACCCCGCGGATGATGCGCTTGCGCAGTTTCTTGACTTCGGTGCTCGAGGGCGCGCCGGCAAGCAAAGGGTGGATATCGTCGGTGTTGTCGAACATGGGCACGGGTCATACGCGCCACGCCGCGCGCGGGCAAGCGGGCGATGACGGGACTGGGCTTGCCCGATGCCATCCTCGCCCGCCCGACGATCACATCCAAAGATCGCGAAGGCGCGGCGGCGGTTCGCCGCGTTCGGGCAGGCCGATGTCTCGACGCAGGTGATCGGGCAGGGCGTGAATGTTGGCCCGGTGCCGGCGGCGCCAGATCAGCGCGCGGGCGAGGGCCCGCAAGGTGGCGCGTGCGCCGTGGCGGTCAATCAGGGCGTTGAGGATGTGCTCGGGTGGTGTTCGCCCGATGGCAATGGTCTGATCTTGCATGGAATTTCCGGCGCACGGGCACCGGCCTCTGTTTGGAAAATCATGATGACCCTGCCGCGCGATGCGGCGAACGGGTCAGATCAAGGCTTGGTTGGAATGGGCCCGAGTTTCGGGCGGGGGACTAGCGGCGGCTGGTGGTCAGGCCACAGGTCGAGGCGCCGACATGAAGGTGCGCGGTCGATACGTGATACATCATGTGACGCCCCCTCTCTCGTGTGTCGGACGGGTGGCTTGTAACACAAGGCCCTCACCGGCCGAGCAGGTTTTTCCCGCCGGCGCGTGGCTGTTGTGCTGGTGCAACGGTCAGTCTGCGCCGTCGTTCGTCTCGGTGCTGTCGCCGGTCTTCGGCTCCGGCACCGGATCGTAACCCGAGCCGCCGAACGGGTGGCACGACAGGATGCGTTTGGTGGCCAGCATGCTGCCGCGGATTGCGCCGTGTTTCTCCAGCGCCTCAAGGGTGTAGGCCGAGCATGTCGGCTGGTATCGGCAGGAATGGCCGACCCAGGGGCTCAACACCACGCGATAGGCGCGCACGGGCAGCGACAGGATGAAGGCAAGCGGGCTCATGGGGGCGATATAGGGGCTGCAGCGGGTGCAAGCCAGAGGCCGGTGATGCGGCGTATGATCCCGACCCCACACGCTTTGGTTGAGGTGGATCAAGGAAAGCCGGGTGTGCGAGTGATAAAGTTATAATTTGTAAGCGTTCAGCAAGGGGGTTTGACATGCCAAGGGATGACGTCGGCAAATCGGTTTACCGGATTCGTCTGGAAGCGGGCGGTGCGCAGGCCAACCTCAGGATCGAGATATCGGACCTGCCCGGCAAAGAGAAGTGGATGTGCAATCCAAGTTCCTTTCTGGGCGAGGCAGACGGTGTCGTGGCGTGGAAGGGCACCAGGATTGGGCTCTTTTCGCATGACACGATGCAGATGGACAATGACATTGGCTACAAGGTGGTCAAGCCCGGCGCGCAGGCCTTGGCAATACTCGACATCCCGCGCGAGGGGCTTGATTCTGTCGCCGAAGGAGAGGGCGGCACTGCCTATGTCTCTGGCCGCGAGGGCGGCAGTTGGACACGCCGGGGCAACCAGCTCTTCTAGCGGCGACCGTTTGGGTCCGTCTGACCGACGGCGTCCGGAGGCGCGCTACAAAAAAGGCCCGCGCTACGGTCGCGGGCCTTTTGATTGTTAGGCATGTTGAGCCCGACCGGGCTCAGTAACCGCCCTTGCGGCGGCTTTCCGGCAGCCCGGCGATCCGGCCGCCTTGCTTCGACGGATCAAGCGGGAACAGCGCGTAGAGATCGCCCTGCTTGATCTTCTCCCCCCATTTGTCGCTCATCGCCTTGATGATGGCGCGTGTGTTTGGCTGGTTCTCGCGGTTTTCGAAGTACTCCGAGCGCAGGTAGTTGATCACGTCCCAGTGCCGCTCGGTGAGCTCGCCGATGTCCTCGGCCGCCGCCATGGCGCGAGCAAGATCTTCGCTCCAGTCTTCTTGGTTCACGAGATAGCCGCTGTCGGTTGTCTCGATCGTTTGGCCGTTGAGTTCGAAAGCCATCCTATCCTCCCTCCAGTCCGCCTATCCGGACATTCAAACATTGTGATAAGCGATTTTTACGGTGCCGTACGGGCTTGGGTCAAGGGGCAGAGCCGCGTTGATGGACCTTCGCGAGCGCGCGCAACAGGTCTTTTTTCATCGCGTCAAACGGGTGCGACACGGTTGCGCCCGCTCTTGCAACAAGCACATAGTCCCATCCCGGCACGCCGGCGTTCGGCAATATGTCACGTGCCAGCGCCCGCAATCGGCGCTTGGCGCGGTTGCGGGAGACGGCGTTGCCCACCTTCTTCGACGCGGTGTAGCCGATGCGGATCACGTCGTCTGCTTCGCGCTGGCGGGCCTGGAGCACGAAGGCCGGCATGGCGGCCTTGCGGGCCCGGGCGCAGGCGAGGAAATCGGCGCGCTTTTTCAGGGTTTCCAGGCAAACGGAAACCGCCGGGGGCGTGTCCGTCGTCACGGGAGCCTCCGGCGGTTTCATGCGTTTCAGGTCTGACGAGCCGCGGCTCAGGCGCTGAGCGACTTGCGGCCCCGCGCGCGGCGCGCGTTGAGGATCTTGCGGCCGGCTTTCGTTGCCATGCGCGCACGGAAGCCGTGGCGGCGCTTGCGAACGAGGTTCGAGGGTTGATAGGTGCGTTTCATCGCCCGTCTCCGTTTCAGACAGCCTGCCAAATCCCGGTGGATTCGGGGGCCGATACATTCGAAGCCCGGTCTATAGGGGGGGTTTGCGCCCAAGTCAAACGTTGGGGCCGGAAAATGGTTGGGAATTGTAACAATCCGGCTTGCGGGATCAATCGGGCGTGAGACCCGGCCTGCGGGGGTAGGCAGCGGCCCCGCAAGTCCGCATCTTCGGTCAAACCCGGGAGACGCAATGCACCAGATCGGCGCCAAAATTCTGCGGCAGGTGCCGCTGATCGTGATCGTCACGGTCGCGGTGGTGGGCGTGGTATTCCTGCGGCCCTTCCTCGGCTTCGATGCGCTCGCGGCGCATCATCAGGCCTTGCAGGCCCTCGTGGCGCAGAATGCGGTTCTCGCCGCGGTCGCGTTCCTTGCCGCCTACGTGGTGATCGTGGCCTTCTCGCTGCCGGGGGCAACCATCGCCACGCTCGCGGGCGGGATGCTGTTTGGCCTGTTTCCGGGCGTGCTTTACAACATCATCGGGGCGACGATCGGCGCCATCGCGATCTTTCTGGCCACGCGCCTTGGGCTGGGTGAACGGCTGGCGGCCCGGGTCGATGCCTCGCAAGGCGCGGTGCACCGGCTCAAGCAGGGGATCGACGAGAACCAGTGGTCGGTTCTGTTCCTGATGCGTCTCGTGCCGGTGGTGCCGTTCTTCGTGGCAAACGTGCTGCCGGCCCTGCTCAACGTGCCCCTGAACCGATTCGCGATTACCACGCTTCTCGGAATCGTGCCGGGCGCGGTTGTCTATACCTCGGTCGGGGCCGGGCTTGGCGAGGTTATCGCGACGGGGGACCAACCCGATCTGGGGGTGATCTTCGAGCCACATGTTCTGCTGCCGCTGCTTGGGCTTAGTGCTCTGGCCGCGCTGCCGATCCTGCTGCGGGCGTTTCGCCGGGAGAGCCGCGCATGACCCGGCTGACCACCGATATCTGCGTGATCGGCGCGGGCTCCGGTGGGCTGTCGGTCGCCGCCGGGGCGGTGCAGATGGGGGCCCGGGTGGTGCTGATCGAGGCCGGTGAGATGGGCGGCGATTGCCTCAACACCGGCTGTGTGCCCTCGAAAGCGCTGCTTCATGCCGGTGCCGCAGGGATGGGCTGGGAGGCGGCGCATGAGCATATGCGCGCGGCGATGGAAACCATCGCGCCGCATGATTCGGTGGAGCGTTTCGAGGGCCTTGGCGTGACGGTGATCCGGGGCTTTGCGCGGTTCACCGGCCCGCGCGAGGTGGAGGTTGAGGGCGCCCAGGTGCGCGCACGCCGCTTCGTGATCGCCACCGGTTCGCGGCCTCGGCTGCCGGACATCCCGGGGCTGGCCGAGGCGCCCTGCCTGACCAACGAGACGATTTTTGATCTGGCCGAGAAGCCGGATCATCTGCTCATCCTCGGCGGCGGTCCGATCGGCGTGGAAATGGCGCAGGCACATCGCCAGCTTGGCTGTGACGTGACGGTGGTCGAACCGGCGCGGGTGTTGGGGCGGGAGGATCCGGAGGCGTCGGCGCGGGTGGTCGCCGCGCTGAAAACGGCAGGCGTGCGGATTGCCGAGGGCGTGGAGCCCACCCGGGTGCGCAGGCAAAACGGCATGATCGAGATTGTCACAACCGGCGGGGAGACCTTCTCTGGTTCACACCTTCTGGTGGCAACCGGGCGCGTCGCGAGCGTTGCGGGGCTTGGGCTTGAGGCGGCCGGGGTCGAGGTGACACCTGCGGGCGTGAAGGTCGACGCCCGGATGCGGACGTCGAACCGGCGGGTCTATGCGATTGGCGATGTGGCCGGGGGCATGCAGTTTACCCATCTTGCCGGATACCACGCGGGCGTGATCCTGCGCGCGATGCTGTTCGGCCTGCCCGCGAAGGCGGCGACGGCGCATGTTCCGCGCGTGACCTATACGACGCCGGAGCTGGCGCAGGTGGGCCTGACCGAGGCGGAGGCGCGCGCCGCCTTCGGGGACAGGCTCGAGGTGTTGCGCGCCGAGTTCGCGGACAATGACCGGGCCATTGTCTCGGGCCAGACCGCGGGGTTTCTGAAGGTCATGGTGCATCGGGGGCGCCCGGTCGGGGCCACGCTCGTCGGGCCCGATGCGGGGGACCAGATCGCGCTGTGGGCGCTTGCCCTCGCCGCGCGGCTCAAGATCGGCGCCATCGCCGGCATGGTCCTGCCCTATCCGACCCGTTCGGAAATATCGAAACGCGCCGCTGGCGCCTATTTCTCGCCGCGCCTATTTGATAATCCAAATGTGAAGCGTCTCGTGCGGGTGGTTCAGAAACTCGTGCCCTGAGGCGCATTGCGGGGAGGCCAATGTTCAATTCGCTGTCGGGCCGTTTCCTGATTCTCTCGGTTGCCTTCGTGATGCTCGCGGAGGTGATGATCTTCGTCCCTTCGGTGGCACGGTTTCGCGAAGATTATCTGCGGGCGCGGCTGGAGCGGGCCCAGATCGCGTCTTTGGCGCTCCTGGCCGACGACATGATCGATCAGGGGCTGGAAAAGGAGCTGTTGCAGACCGCCGAGGTGTTCAACGTGGTGCTGCTGCGCGACGAGGCGCGCCAGCTGATGCTGTCATCGCCGGTGCCGAGCCCGGCGGTGGCAACCTATGATCTGCGAAACGCCGGCCCGTGGGTGCTCATGCGCGATGCGATCAA
The DNA here is from genome assembly GCA_024763335.1 of Paracoccaceae bacterium. Taxonomy (GTDB): domain Bacteria; phylum Pseudomonadota; class Alphaproteobacteria; order Rhodobacterales; family Rhodobacteraceae; genus Sinisalibacter. The sequence continues at coordinate 32,088 of JANTFS010000004.1, forward strand.
CCGGCTCGTCTCGCCCGGGGACGATGTGATCCGGGTGATCGGGGAACCGGTGCGCATGGGCGGGCTGGTGATCGAGGTCACCATGGCCGCCCAGCCGCTGCGCGCGGCGATGCTCGACTACGGCTTGCGGATTTTCCAGCTTTCGCTGGTGATCTCGGTGATCACGGCGGGGCTTTTGTTTCTGGCCGTGCGGGCGCTGTTCGTGCGGCCGATCAAGAAGGTGGCGAGCGCGATGGCCTCCTTCGCCCAGGCGCCGGAAGATGCCCGGCGCGTGTTGGAACCATCCTCAAGGCTGCGCGAATTGCGCGAGGCAGAAGAGGCGTTGCACGATCTTGAAACGCAGCTTTCGATGGCGCTCAAGCAAAAGGATCGCCTCGCCCAGCTTGGCGGCGCGGTGGCCCGGATCAGCCACGATCTTCGCAACATCCTGACAACGGCGCAGCTGTTTGCCGACCGGGTCGAGATGAGCACCGATCCCGGGGTTCAGCGCACGGTGCCGAAGCTGATCGACTCGATCAACCGGGCGGTCAATCTTACCGAGTCGACGCTGGCCTTCGGGCGGGCGGAGGAACCGGCGCCGCGGTTAGCGCTGTTGCCGCTTGCCGACATCGTCACCGATGTTGTCGAGAGCGAGCGGCTGGCAACCGGTGAGCACGACATCTCCTACGGCGAGGATGTGCCGCTTGGCCTGACCGTGCGGGCCGATCCCGAGCAGCTCTACCGCATCCTGCGCAACCTCGTGCGCAATGCTCGTCAGGCGATTGAAGCCAGCGGGGAACCGGGCGAAATCCTGGTTGCTGCCAAAGACGGGGCGGAGGAATGGACGATCACCGTCACCGACACCGGTCCGGGTCTGCCGAAAAGGGCGCGCGACTTCCTGTTTCAGCCCTTCGCTGCAGGCAGCCGCAAGGGCGGCACCGGCCTTGGCCTGGCGATTGCCGCCGAACTTGCCCGCGGCCATGGCGGAACGCTCGAGCTTGTCCGCACCGGCGAGACGGGCACCGCGTTTGCGGTCCACCTGCCGAAAGGCTTCCAGCAATCCGGGACATCCTGAGCGCCGATTGGCCCTTGCAATGCCCGGCGGGGGCCGTTAAATCCCGCCTGTCCGCGCGCTGGTAGCTCAGCTGGATAGAGTACTTGACTACGAATCAAGGGGTCGGGGGTTCGAATCCTCCCCAGCGCGCCACAACTCCTTCCGCCACATTGATATGTTGAACAAGATCGCGGTTCGATCCGAGCCTGCGGGTCGGGGTTTTCACAGGTTTGGCGCGAAATCTCCCGGCTGGAGTTCATGTTCGGTTCAATTTCGCAGCAGGGCGCCCATTCCTTGGCGGGGAAGTGGGCAATTGCGGAGACTCTCAGCCGTCGTTTCGGTGCTGGCAATGGGTTGATCGGCAATATTTGTTGCTCAACTTTTTACCTTGCGGTAAAATATCGGTGGGCGCCAAAGAGAAGAGAGACATGCACAACGATCAGCTCACACCAGGAATCGAGGCCGGGCGGTTGTCGGCCGACCAGATCGCCGAGAATTTCGCCGACCTTCACCCGCCGTTGAACGATCACGAGGCGCTGGTCGCCGCTGATCGCTGCTATTTCTGCTACGACGCGCCCTGCACACTGGCTTGTCCCACGTCGATCGACGTGCCGCTTTTCGTCCGGCAGATCGCGACGGGAACGCCGGAGGCGGCGGCGCGCACGATCTTCGACCAGAACATCCTCGGTGGCATGTGTGCCCGCGTATGCCCGACGGAGACACTCTGCGAAGAGGCTTGCGTGCGCGAGACCGCGGAAGGTGAACCGGTTCAGATCGCCCGTCTGCAACGCTACGCAACTGATCGGCTGATGGACGCCCAGCCCTACACCCGCGCGGCCGAGACCGGGCGAAAGGTGGCCGTGGTCGGGGCTGGCCCGGCGGGGCTCGCCTGTGCGCACAGGCTGGCCATGAAGGGGCACGACGTGGTGGTCTATGATGCCAAGCCCAAGGGCGGCGGGCTCAACGAATACGGCATCGCCGCCTACAAGGCGCCTGACGATTTTGCCCAGGCCGAGCTGGACTGGCTGCTGAAGATCGGCGGGATCCGCGTTGAATACGGTCGAAAGCTTGGCGATGATCTGACGCTTGCCAGCCTTCAGAAGGGTTTCGACGTGGTGTTCCTCGGGATGGGCCTCGCCGGGGTCAACAAGTTGGCGCTCGACGGCGCGCATCCCGGCGTCGAAAATGCCGTCGACTGGATTGCCCGGATGCGCCAGTCGCCGGACAAGACCGACGTGCCGGTGGGCCGCAACGTGGTGGTGATCGGCGGCGGGATGACGGCGGTCGATGCCGCGGTGCAGTCGAAACTGCTCGGGGCCGAGACCGTGACGATGGCCTACCGCCGCGATCGCGCTGCGATGGCCGCCTCCGAATACGAACAGGATCTCGCCGCATCGAAAGGCGTGCACATCCTTTACAACGCCGCGCCGAAAGCGCTGGGCGCGGGGGCGATCACGCTCGCGCGCACAAAAACCAGCAACGGCGCGCTGGTGGAAACCGGCGAAGAGATCGAGCTGGCGGCCGACCAGGTTTTGCTTGCCGTCGGCCAGACGCTGGCTGGCGCCCCGGAGATTCTGGCGCTTGATGGCGGAAAGATCGCGGTGACCGGTCCCGGCCGCACCTCGGTGGCCGGGATCTGGGCCGGCGGCGACTGCGCCTCGGGCGGTGAGGATCTTACCGTCACCGCCGTGGCCGAGGGCCGCGACGCCGCCGAAGACATCCACGCACATCTGATGGGAGAGGCGTGACATGGCCGACCTTCGCAGCAATTTCCTCGGGATCAAGTCTCCCAACCCGTTCTGGCTGGCTTCCGCGCCGCCGACCGACAAGGAATACAACGTCCGCCGGGCCTACGAGGCCGGTTGGGGCGGTGTTGTCTGGAAGACCTTGGGTGAAGACGGGCCGCCTGTCGTCAACGTCTCCGGGCCGCGCTATGGCGCCATCCACGGGCCCGACCGGCGGCTTCTCGGTCTCAACAACATCGAGCTGATCACCGATCGCCCGCTTGAGGTGAACCTGCGCGAGATCACGTCGGTCAAGCGCGACTACCCCGACCGCGCGCTCGTCGTTTCGCTCATGGTGCCTTGCGAGCAGGAGCCGTGGGAGAAGATCATTCGCCGGGTTGAGGAGACCGGCGCCGACGGGGTCGAGCTCAATTTCGGCTGCCCCCACGGCATGGCCGAACGGGGCATGGGCTCGGCTGTGGGCCAGGTTCCGGAATATATCGAGATGGTCACGCGGTGGGTGCGTAACGCCACCCGGATGCCGGTGATCGTGAAGCTCACGCCGAATGTCACCAACATCCTCGCGCCTGCCGAGGCGGCGATGCGCGGCGGTGCCGATGCGGTGAGCCTGATCAACACGATCAACTCGATCACCTCGGTGGATATCGACACATTCGCCCCCGAGCCGACAATCGACGGTTGGGGCGCGCATGGCGGCTATTGCGGCCCGGCGGTGAAGCCGATCGCGCTCAACATGGTGGCCGAGATCGCCCGTCACGCGGCGACGGCGAAGCTGCCGATCTCGGGCATCGGCGGCGTCACCACGTGGCGCGATGCGGTGGAATTCATGATGCTCGGGGCCTCCAACGTGCAGGTCTGCACCGCGGCGATGACCTATGGTTTCAAGATCGTGCAGGAGATGATCTCGGGGCTCGAGCAATACATGGACGAGAAGGGCTTTTCCTCGCTCGACGAGATTGTCGGCCGCGCCGTGCCGAACGTGAAGGACTGGAACGAGCTGAACCTGAACTACGTCACCAAGGCGGTGATCGACCAGGACAAGTGCATCCAGTGCGGCCGCTGCTACGCGGCCTGCGAAGACACCTCGCACCAGGCGATCGCGATGAGCGAAGACCGGGTGTTCACGGTGAAAGACGACGAATGCGTGGCCTGCAACCTCTGCGTCAACGTCTGCCCGGTCGAGGAGTGCATCACCATGAAGGAGCTGCCGCTCGGCGCCGTCGATGAACGCACGGGCCGCAAGGTCGAGCCCTATCTGAACTGGCCGCAGCATCCCAACAACACGCCCGACAATTGCGGCTGGGATCCCGATCCGGCCGAGCCGGTGCAATAGCCTCAGGTCTGGCGGTCCCGGGTCCTCCCCTTTGCCCGGGCCGTGAAGTCGCCCCGCCCATGCGCGAGCATGTGGCGGGGCTTTTCTTGCGGGCACCACCCGCGGCTGCACCGGGCGATGAACAAAAAAAGCCCCGCCGGAGGGCGGGGCTTTGGATTTTTTGGAGGCGTTGCTATTGCAGCGCTTCGTCGGTGATCGCCAGCGTGTAGGCGCCCACCGGTTCCTTGGTGATCACCGGGTCCGAACCGCCGGCCATCAGCGTGGCCACGGTCCGCTCGTAATCGGCCGGGTCAAGTGCGCCGTTGGAACCTGCGGTGAGCTTGGCGACCTCGCCCATCATCCGCACCTGGTGCTCCTCGGTCTGGGCGCCGGTCTCATCGTAGTCGAGCACGATCATCGCCGCCGCCTCGGGGTTCTCCTCGGCCCATTTCCAGCCTTTCATCGAGGCGCGCACGAAGCGCACCATCTGATCGACGAAGGCCGGGTCGTCGAGCCGCTCCTCGATGACGTAAAGGCCGTCTTCGAGCGTGGCGACGCCCTGATCTTCATACTTGAAGGTGATGAGATCGTCCGGCGAGAGGCCCGCGTCGATGATCTGCCAGTACTCGTTGTAGGTCATCGTCGAGACGCAGTCGGCCTGACCTTGCAGGATCGGGTCGACGTTGAAGCCCTGCTTGAGCACCGTCACGCCATCATCGCCGCCGTCGGTGGAAATGCCGAGCGTGCTCATCCAGCTCAGGAACGGGTATTCGTTGCCGAAGAACCAGACGCCGAGCGTGTGGCCCGGGAAATCGGCCGGGCTGGTGATGCCCGAATCCTTGCGGCAGGTGAGCATCATGCCCGAGTGCTTGAAGGGCTGGGCGATGTTGACCACCGGTGCCCCCTGTTCCCGCGCCGCCAACGCCGACGGCATCCAGTCGATCATCACGTCGGCTCCGCCGCCCATGAGCACCTGCACCGGTGCCACGTCGGGCCCGCCGGGCTTGATGGTCACGTTGAGGTCTTCGTCGGCGTAGAACCCCTTGTCGAGCGCGACGTAGTAGCCAGCGAACTGCGCCTGCGTCACCCATTTGAGTTGCAGCGTGACGTCATCGGCGGCCAGCGCGCCGCCCGCCATGAAGCCCAGGGCCGCAATGGCCCCCGTCAGGTTTTTGAACATGTGTTTTCTCCCAGTTGGTTAATCCGGTTTCTAGTTTTGTTGCGACGGATGCCAGAAGGTCACCGCCCTTTCGACCATCGCGACCGCGCCATAGAACGCAGATCCGGCCAAAGCCGCGACGGTGATTTCTGCCCAGACCATATCAAGCCCGAGCTTGCCGACCTCGGTCGAAATCCGAAATCCCATTCCCTTGATCGGACTACCGAAGAATTCGGCCACAATCGCGCCGATCAAGGCAAGGGTTGTTGCAATTTTCAGCCCGTTGAAAACGGCGGGCATCGCCGCGGGCAGGCGCAGTTTGAACAATGATTGCCAGTAGCCCGCGGAATAGGTTGCCATCAGGTCGCGTTGCATCTTTTCGGTTGCCGCAAGGCCCTGCACGGTGTTCACCAGCATCGGGAAGAACACCATCGCCACGACAACGGCCGCCTTGGATTGCCAGTCAAACCCGAACCACATCACCAGGATCGGCGCGGTGCCGACGATCGGCAGCGCGGCCACGAAATTGCCCACCGGCAGCAGGCCGCGCTGGAGGAAGGGCGAACGGTCGATCAGGATCGCGACGAGGAAGGCCGAACCGGTGCCGATGAAGTAGCCCGACAGCGCGCCCTTGACGAATGTCTGCACGAAGTCGGTCCAGAGCACGTCTGTCGAACTGGCAAAGCGGGCGATGATGGCCGAGGGCGGCGGCAGGATGACGGACGGCACGTCGAGCCCGCGCACCAGCCCCTCCCAAACGCCAATCACGGTGATGCCGAAGATCGCCGGCACCATGATGCGCACCCAGCGGCTGGCATTCCAGCGCGAGTTCGCGAGCCAGTTGTTGAGCAGATAGGCGACGAGCCAGAAGCCGAGCGAAAGGATCACGAGCGTCATGGCTCCATCCCCATCCGCTTGAGCGTTCCGCGTTCGATCAGCCCGATGATCGCGACAAGCGCTGCGGCGAGGATCGCGGCGGCGAACAGCGCCGACCAGATCTGGATGGTCTGGCCGTAATAGCTGCCCGACAGCATGCGCGCGCCGAGGCCGCGGATCGCACCTGTGGGAAGCTCCCCGACGATGGTGCCGACGAGCGCCGCGGCGATGGAGATCTTCAGCGCCGTGAAGAAATAGGGCATCGAGGCGGGCAGGCGGAGCTTCCAGAAAGTGCTGGCGCCGGTCGCCGAGTAGGTCGACAGCAGGTCGAGCTGGTCACGCCCGGGTGCGCGCAGGCCCTTGACCATGCCCACCACGACCGGAAAGAAGCTCAGATAGGCCGAGATGATCGCCTTGGGAATGATCCCGCTGATGCCGATCGAGTTGAGCACGACGATGATCATCGGGGCAATCGCGAGGATGGGGATGGTCTGGCTGGCAATCGCCCATGGCATCACCGCCATGTCCATCGCCCGGTTGTAGACGATACCGACGGCGAGCAGCACACCGGCCGTCGTGCCGATCACGAAGCCGAGCAAGGTGGCCGAGAGCGTGTACCAGGCATGGGTGATCAGCGATCGCTTCGAGAACGCCCGGCCCTTGAGGGCCATCTCGCCGGTTGATTTCCACAGTTCTGCCACCACCTGATGCGGCGCGGGCAGACGTGGCCGGTCCTGGCTCCAGGTATCGGCAACAAGCTCGGTCAGGCTCAGCGTCACATCATTGCGCGCCGCCTGCTCGCGGGCCCATTTGGCGTTCATCGGGATCGCCGCGGCATACCACAAGAGCACGATGGCGGTGACGACGGTGAGGATGGGAAGGACGGCTCTCATCCTGCCCTCCGGCGGTGTTTGTGGCTCGGGCTATTCGTCATAGGCATGCCCCGCTCTCAGCCCCTCGCGCACCCGGTGCGCAATGGCGAGGAATTCCGGCGTGTCGCGGATTTCCAACGGGCGCTCTTTCGGCAGCGTTGACTCGATCACATCCGTGATCCGCCCCGGGCGCGGGCTCATCACCACGATCTTGGTCGACAGATACACCGCTTCGGGGATCGAATGGGTGACGAATCCGATGGTCTTCTCCGTGCGCGCCCAAAGCGCCAGAAGCTGCTCGTTGAGATGGTCGCGCACGATCTCGTCGAGCGCGCCGAAGGGCTCATCCATCAGCAGGATGTCGGCGTCAAACGCCAGCGCCCGGGCAATCGAGGCGCGCTGCTGCATTCCGCCCGACAATTGCCAGGGGAATTTCTGGCCAAAGCCCTCGAGATCGACCAGTTTCATGACTTCTTGCACCCGCTTGTCATGCTCGGGGCGCGGATACCCCATGATTTCCAGCGGAAGCCGGATATTGCCGGCGATGGTGCGCCACGGGTAGAGCCCGGCGTGCTGGAACACGTAACCATAGGCCCGGCTGCGCCGCGCCTCGTCGGGGCTCATCCCGTTGACCGAAATGGTTCCGCCAGTCGGGTGCTCGAGCGCGGCCACGACCCGCAGGAAGGTGGTCTTCCCACAGCCCGACGGGCCGATGAAACTCACGAATTCGCCCTTGCAAACCTCGAGGTCCACCCCCTTGAGGGCGTGAACCGGTCCGTCACGGGTCTCGAAAGTCAGGTCCAGTCCGCGGGCCGCGATGACGGGTTTCTTCACGCTTCAAATCCCCAGAGTTTCGGTTCGGCAAACTCCACGCTGTTGCGGCCCGGATCGCGGACGTAGATCGAGCGCGCGCCGTTCGGCCATGCGAAATCGGCCTCGATCTCCACGTCCTGCGCGGTGAGGTGCGCGGCCCAGCCGTCGAGCGCCGGGCCGGGCACCCGAAAGCAGATGTGCCCCGGCCCATGCGCACCGTGCGTAGGCACCGGCAGATCGTCCGGGGCGGGCGGCTTTGCCGTTTCGCTCGGGTTGAACACCAGCACCACGGCGTTACCGGCGCGGAAAAAGAGGTTCCGCGGTTTGCTGCGCACCATCACCTCCAGACCAAGAACGCCGGCATAGAAGGTCTCTGCCGCATCGAGATCGTCGATATAGACAGCAGCTTCGAGAATGCCGCCAGGCGCCTCGGGACGGGGGACGGATGGGGACAGGGCCGCCATTACACCCCCGTTGCCGGAATGCCGGTCCGTTCCACCGGCCGTGGCGCGGTCAACTCTTTCCACTTCGAAAGCGCCTTGTTCACCGTCGCATTCGGTTCGCGGGCCACAAATTCGCCATGGCCCTCGCGGGTGCGCACCTCGCCGTCATGGATCGCCACATAGCCGCGCGTGAGCGTGAAGCGCGGCAGGCCCTTGACCTTGTGGCCTTCGAAGACGTTGTAGTCGATGCTCGATTGCTGGGTGTCGGCGGTGATGGTCTTTTCCTTCTCCGGGTCCCAGACGACGATATCGGCGTCCGCGCCCACGAGGATCGCGCCCTTCTTGGGATAGGTGTTGAGGATCTTGGCGATGTTGGTCGAGGTCGCGGCGACGAATTCGTTCATCGTCAGACGACCGGTGGCAACGCCATGCGTCCAGAGCATCGGCATCCGGTCTTCCAAGCCGCCGGTGCCGTTCGGGATCTTGGTGAAATCGCCCACGCCATAGCGCTTTTGCTCGGTGGTGAAAGCGCAGTGATCCGTCGCCACCACGCTGAGACTGCCCGATTGCAGGCCCGCCCAGAGGCTGTCCTGATGCGTCTTGTTGCGGAACGGCGGGCTCATCACCCGGCGCGCGGCATGGTCCCAGTCGGGGTTGAAATACTCGCTCTCGTCCAGTGTCAGGTGCTGGATGAGCGGCTCACCCCAGACCCGCTTGCCCTGCATCCGGGCGCGCCGGATCGCCTCATGGGCCTCTTCGCAGGAAACATGCACCACGTAGAGCGGCGCGCCGGCCATGTCGGCGATCATGATCGCGCGGTTGGTGGCCTCACCCTCGACCTGGCTTGGGCGGCTGTAGGCATGCGCCTCCGGCCCGGTGTTGCCCTCGGCCATCAGCTTGGCCTGAAGTTCGGCCACGACGTCGCCGTTCTCGGCATGCACCAGCGGTGTGGCCCCCAGTTCGGCCAGACGCGAGAACGAGGCAAACAGCTCGTCGTCATTGACCATCAGCGCGCCCTTGTAGGCGAGGAAATGCTTGAAGGTGTTGATGCCGCGCTCTTTCACGACGACTTCCATGTCGTCGAACACCTGCTCGCCCCACCACGTGACGGCCATGTGGAAGGAATAGTCGGTGTTGGCGCGGGTGGCCTTGTTGTCCCAGCGCTTGAGCGCATCGAGCAGGCTCTCGCCTTGGTTCGGAAGCGCGAAATCCACCACCATCGTGGTGCCGCCGGCGAGCGCCGCCCGCGTGCCGCTCTCGAAATCGTCGGAGGAATAGGTGCCCATGAAGGGCATCTCCAGATGCGTGTGGGGGTCGATCCCGCCGGGCATCACGTAGCATCCGCTGGCGTCAAGCTCCTCGTCGCCGCGCAGATCCGGGCCGATCTCGATGATCTTGCCGCCCTCGATCAGCACATCCGCCTTGTAGGTGAGGTCGGCGGTCACAACCGTGCCGCCCTTGATAACCGTTGTGCTCATTTTCCGTCTCCCTGCTGTTTCCTGACGAAACGCGTGTTCTTCATCTTGGCGAAAATACTCCGGGGGG
>JANTFS010000005.1 GCA_024763335.1 Paracoccaceae bacterium
ACATAACCAAGGCCAACAACCGCAATTTTCATCTTCACAACCTGTCAATCGAGGGGGCCGGAGAACCTCGGGACGCGAGCTGTTCCCGGCGTTGCTCTGGTTTCGTTTCCCGGGTGATACCGGCTCTTTGTGGCCCCATCAAGGCGGGCAGCCGCCGCCTATGTCATCCAGACGCGGGCATATGGTGGCAAGGGCACACCTCCGTCCGGCGCAAACACCGGGGCGTCCGACAGCAGGTCATACATTCGGCTGGCGCCCTGCCTTGCAAACCAGGCCGCAGGGAGGCCCGACCACTGGTCGGTGAAATTGAAAACGCAGACGATCGGCCCGGTGGGCGCGCGCCGCACGAAGGCGAAATGCCCGGCCTGTCCGGTGTCGACGATCTCGGTCGGAACGGCGCCGTGAAGCCCGGGCGAGGCGGCCCGGCGCGCAAGGATACGGCGGATCCCATCATACACCTGGCCTTCCGGCGTCGCGCCGCCATCGGGCAGGCGCGCGGCACGTTGCCAATCCATCCTCGGGCGGTGAAGCCAACGGCTGTCATGCGCCAGATCGGGGTCATCGAGATAGGAATAGTCATTCAGCTGAGCCAGCTCATCGCCCATGTAGACAAGTGGAATACCGCCGTAGCTCGCGATCAGCGCATGGCCCATCAGGATGCGGTCCACCGCACGGGCGATCGCATCCTGATCCCCTGCCTCCAGCGCAGCCTCCAGCCCCGCCAGCGAGGCCGTGGTTCCGGAGATTCGTTTGTCTCCCGTTTCCTCGTTGACCTGAAACAACGCGCCACGAGCAAAGGACCCCGGGAAGCGTCCTTCGTAGAACTCGGAGAGAAAAGCCCTGTGCGAAGCGCCAGACAGCCCCACCGCGGCGGCGTCTTCATCGGTGACGGCCCAGCCGATGTCATCGTGGCAGCGGATGTAGGTTGCATAGGTCGCATTCGTCAGAACCGTTGGGAAATGCCGGCGCAAAACATGGGTCATGAGCCCGGTGTCCCGCGCCGCGAGAGCCGACCAGAACTGAACCATCAGCGAGTTGTGGTAGGCGAGGTTTCCCTCCTTCCCGTCATGCTCCCCGCGCCCCAGGTAGGGCAGCATTTCGGCCGGGCTCACAATAGCTTCTTCCAGATGAATGACGCTGGGCGCAGAAATCCGGCTTGCCGCCCTGAGCGCCTGCAACAACATGTGCACCTCGGGCTCGGACTGGCACCGGGTGCCCATCCGTTTCCACAGGAAGGCCGGTGCATCGAGACGCAAAACGTCAACGCCCTTGTTGGCGAGGAACAGCATGACCTTCACCATCTCCAGAAACACCCGGGGATTTGCCCAGTTCAAATCCCACTGGTGCTCGTTGAAGGTCGTCCAGACCCAGCGGTTGATTTCATCGTAGTAGGTGAAGTTTCCCGGGGCGTTTGCCGGGAAGACTTCAACCAGTGTCGCCTCGTAGGATTTCGGCAAGGTGTCGTCGACGAACATGTGGTAGTATTCTCGGTAGGTTTCGTCCCCCTCCCAGGCTTTTCGGGCCCACTCGTGTTCCTTCGCAGTGTGGTTGAGCACCAGGTCGATGCAGACGGACATGCCCCGATCGTGGCAAGCACGCGCAACGGTCTCGAGGTCATCCATGGTGCCGAGCGCGGGGTTCACCTCGGTGTAATCCATGACCGAATAGCCGCCGTCGCTGTCGCCCGGCCGCGGTTTCAGGCAGGGCATGAAATGCACATAGGTGATGCCAAGATCCTGCAGGTAACCGAGCTTGTCGGGCACGCCGGAAAGCGTGCCGGCAAATCGGTCGATGTAGAACACGTAGCCGTTCATGTCAGGCCGCTGGAACCAGTCGGGCTCCAGATCGCGTTCCATGTCGCGCCACTTGAGCCGCTCGGGCCGCGCGTCCCAGCCGGCCTTGAGCGCCGCCGTCAGATCATCGGCAAAAGCCGCGTAGTCGGTCCGGTGGCCATAGAGCCTTTCGAGCATCCCGAACAGGTCGTCGCGCGAGCGTTCAAGCCGAAGCGCGAACATCCGGTCATTGAATGATCTTGGCATCTTCGCTTTGGTCATCTCTCCAAGGCTCCTTCCCGCCGGCATGATACCGGGGCGCCACGCATCCTGACAGGGGGTCCGGACACATCCCGCGCCGGCCTGAAACCGGGACCGGCGCGCGCGGGGCCGAGCTGCGATACTCGCCACGCATCGGCGATTGTCCGATCAGCCGGTTGCGACAAGGCCATTGTCCACCGGCAGGCTCTGCCCGGTGATCGCATGCGAAGCGTCTGATGCCAGAAACAGGGTCGGTGCCACCATGTCTTCCGGCATGACCGGCCGTTGAAGGCACTGGCTCTTCAAAAACGGATCATACTTTTCCGGGGTTACCCAGAGATCGAGCTGTTTCTTGGTCATCGTCCAGCCCGGTATCAGGGCATTCACACGGATATTGTCGGGTCCGAACTCACGTGCGTGCGCCCGCGTCAGGCCCACCAGCGCCGCGTTTGCCGCCGCGTAGGACGGGTATTCCGCAATGCCCTTCAGATAGGAAATCGAAGAGACATTCACGATCCGGCCACCGCCCGCACGCTGCATTCCCGGGATCACCGCTTGACTGGCGAAGAAGTGCGCCTTGAAGTTGATCGCCTGGTTCTGGTCCCAGAAGTCTTCCGTCACCTCAAGTGTTGCGTGGCGCACATCGTTCGCCGCGTTGTTGATCAAGACGGTCGGCGCGCCGTTGGCGTCACCCGCCCGTGCCACCGCGGCCCTCAGCGCCGCCACGTCGGTGATGTCGCAGGCCAGAAACAAGGGCCTCTGCCCGTGTTTCTTCTCCATTTCGTCGCAAAACACGGTCGCGTCCGAGCGCTGCACGAAAGCGACCTTGGCCCCTTGCTCCAGAAAGCCCTCCGTCAGCGCCGCCCCGATTCCGGAGCCACCGCCAGTGATAAACACCGACCTGCCCTCCAGATCGGGGAAAACCGCACGTGGCATCGACACCCTCCCTGCAAGATCGTTCTGCCGGGAGCCTAGGCATGGGGAGCCATGATGTGAAGTAGCGTTGGCGCCATGTGGCATCGGTCCCGTCGCGAGTTCGGTGTTCGGGCGCATCATGCGGGCCGTTGGCAAATGATGCGTCGTCGCGCCCGATGACGGCGCGTGACCCGTGACAATTGCCCAATTGGCAGGCGTTTTGCATCCTGGGGGGCGTTTGGGGGCCCGCAACGATGGACGAAATGCAACAGCCCGTGCAGAACGCAGCGGGCATGGTCTGGCAGTTCCGGGCCGATAGCGCTATCTGCCAGACCAGCCGACGCGAACAAGGACCGAAGACACGTGGACCACAAGAACAGTATCAAGACGCTCACGCGCGAAAGTTTCCGTGAAGATATCCTGCACCACCTGAAATACACGGTCGGCAAGGACCGGTCCCATGCTTCGATCTATGATTGGCGACTGGCGCTCTCCTATTCTTTGCGCGACCGGATCGTGGAGCCTTGGTTTGCATCGACGAAAGATACCTGGGACTACGACCACAAACGGGTGTTTTATCTGTCGATGGAATTCCTGATCGGGCGGATTATCGAAGACGCCGCGATCAATCTCGGTCTCAAGGGTATCGCCACGGCCGCGCTCATGGACCTGGGCCAGGATTTCGACACGCTGGTGCACGACGAGCCGGACGCGGCGCTGGGCAACGGCGGTCTCGGCCGCCTGGCGGCCTGCTACATGGAAAGCATGGCGACCCTCGGCTGCCCCGGCTACGGCTATGGCATCCGCTATGAACACGGGCTGTTTCGGCAGCGCTTCGAAATGGGGCAACAAGTCGAAACCCCGGAAGACTGGCTCAGCCAGCGCCACCCGTGGGAATTCGAACGCCCCGAGTCGAACTACACCGTGCGCTTCAAGGGTCATCTGGAAGAGACCCACGGCCGCACTGTCTGGGTGCCGAGCGAAACGGTCATTGCCACGGCGTTCGACACACCGGTCGTCGGGTGGCAGGGGCACTGGGCCAATACTCTGCGGCTCTGGGGCTCGAAACCGACGACGCTGTTCAATCTCGAGCGCTTCAACCGGGGCGATTACACGGCCGCGGCCGAGCCCGAAACACTCGCGCGCACCATCACCCGGGTGCTTTACCCCGACGACACGACGTCCGCCGGCAAGGAGCTGCGGCTCAAGCAGGAGTATTTCCTGACCTCGGCGTCAATCAAGGACATCCTGCGCCGCTACCGCGAAGCGCATGATGATCTGACCGAGCTCGACCGGCATGTCGCCATCCAGATGAATGACACGCACCCGGCGCTGGCCGGGCCGGAACTGATCCGGCTGCTGGTCGACCGTCATGGCATGGATTTCGAACAGGCCATGGACATTTCGCAAAACGTGCTCAGCTACACCAACCACACGCTGTTGCCCGAGGCGCTGGAGCGATGGTCGACCTGGCTCATGGGCAATATCCTCCCGCGCCACATGCAGATCATCGAAAAGATCGATGAAGCGCATCGCAACGCGAACCCGGCCCGCCCCGCCAGTATCGGCATTGTGCGAAACCAGGAAGTGCACATGGGCGAGCTTGCGTTCATCATGTCGCACAAGGTCAACGGGGTGTCGGCACTTCATACCGATCTGATCAAGTCGCAGCTGTTTCCGGAGTTGAACAAGCTTCACCCCGATCGGATCACCAACGTGACCAACGGGGTGACACCGCGACGTTGGCTCAAGCTGGCAAACCCCGGCCTCGCCAACCTCATCACCGACACCATCGGCGCCGGCTGGGAGGCCGATCTCGACCGCCTTCAGGAGCTTGTCCCCTATGCGGACGATGCCGCGTTTCGCGAGGCCTTCATGGCCGTGAAGCGCGACAACAAGGCGAAAGTCGCCCATTGGATGAAAGTGAAATGCGGCATCGATGGCGACCCCGATGCGATGTTTGACGTGCAGGTGAAGCGGATCCACGAATACAAACGCCAGCTGATGAACGTCTTCGAAACCATTGCGCAATGGCACGAGATCAAGAAAAACCCGGAAGGCGACTTCGTTCCGAGAGTGAAGATTTTCGGCGGCAAGTCGGCGCCCGGCTATGCGGTGGCGAAGGAGATCATCCACCTGATCAACGATGTCGGCGAAGTGATCAACAACGACCCCGACATGCGCGGCCGTTTGAAGGTCATCTACCCGCCGAACTACAATGTGACGATGGCCGAGCGGCTGATTCCGGCAGCTGACCTCTCGGAACAGATTTCGACAGCCGGCAAGGAGGCGTCCGGCACCGGCAACATGAAGCTTTCGCTCAACGGCGCACTCACCATTGGCACGCTTGACGGGGCGAATGTTGAAATCCGCGAGCGGGTCGGGGCGGAAAATTTCTTCCTTTTCGGGATGACCGCCGAGGAAGTGATCGAGCGCCGCAAGAACGTCAACCACGCCCGCGAGGCGATCGAAGCGAGCCAATCGCTCAAGGATGTGCTCCAGATGATCGCCGAGGGTCGGTTCTCGCCTGACGAACGCGATCGCTACCACGGCCTCGTCCATCGCGCCTGGAACAGTGACTATTTCCTCGTGGCCTCCGACTTCGCCGACTATCAGCGGGCGCAGGCCGAGGTGGATGCCGCCTTCCTCGACCGCGACAGATGGGCGCGGATGGCTGTTCTGAATACCGCGCACATGGGGTTCTTCTCGTCTGACCGCTCGATCCGTGCTTACATGGAGAATATCTGGGACACGCAATCCGCTCTCTGAACAGAAGGAACGACGCGATGGCCAAATCGACCTTTCGGGTTTCCAAGGATGACGCCCGGGCCATCGCGGAAGGCCGCCATGCCGATCCTTTTTCGGTGCTCGGGCCGCTTGGTGGCCAGCTCGCCGTCTGGGCGCCCGGCGCGGTGAAAGCCTGGCTCAAGCAGGGCCGCAAAAAGCCGGCCCCGCTGGCCGAACACCCCGATTGCCCCGGTTTCTTCGAAGGCAAGGTCGACCCGGAAAAACCCTATTCGATCCGAGCCGAAAACGCCAAAGGCGTCGGCTGGGAATTCGTTGATCCCTACCGGTTTGGCCCGGTTCTGGGCGAACTCGACGAATACCTTCTCGGCGAGGGCCGCCACCTTCGGTTGTGGGAGGCGCTGGGCGCGCATCCGAAAACCATCGACCGGGTGAAGGGCACACATTTCGCGGTCTGGGCGCCGAATGCCGAACGTGTTTCGGTGGTGGGTGACTTCAATGCCTGGAACGGCACGGCCCACCCGATGCGGCGCCGCGGCTCCATCGGGGTTTGGGAGATTTTCCTTCCCGGCGTGGATATCGGGACGGTCTACAAATACGAGATACGCGGACAAGGCGGCCAGATCATGCCTCTGAAAGCCGATCCGGTCGGCTTCGGCTCCGAGCATCCGCCCGCGACCGGTTCGGTCGTGCGCGAGCCGGGGCTCGGGCGCAAATGGGGCGACACGGATTGGATGAAGTCGCGCGCCGGTGCAAACTCTGTTGATGCTCCGATCTCGATCTACGAGGTTCACCTCGGATCGTGGCGAAAGGCCGACAACGGGCAACGCCCGCTCTCCTACGTGGAGCTGGCGAAAGACCTGGTCGAATATGTGCAGTGGATGGGCTTCACCCACATCGAACTCATGCCCGTCAGCGAGCACCCCTTCGACGGGTCGTGGGGGTACCAGCCGATCGGCATGTATGCCCCCACCATCCGGCATGGCACGCCGCAGGAATTTGCCGCGTTTGTCGAGGCGGCCCATGGCGCCGGGCTCGGTGTTCTGTTCGATTGGGTGCCCGGCCATTTCCCGACCGACGCGCACGGGCTGGCGCGTTTCGATGGCACCCCGCTCTATGAGCATGCCGACCCGAAAGAAGGTTTCCATGTCGACTGGAACACGCTGATCTACAATTACGGTCGCACCGAGGTGGCAAATTACCTCGAGGCAAACGCGCTTTATTGGCTCGACGAGTACCACCTCGACGGGCTGCGCGTCGATGCCGTGGCGTCGATGCTCTACCGCGACTACTCCCGCGAGGAGGGTCAATGGATCCCGAACGAGTATGGCGGGCGCGAGAACCTCGAAGCGATCGAGCTGCTGCGGCGGACCAACACGCTGGCCTATGGCGAGCAGCCCGGCATCATGACCGTGGCCGAGGAGAGCACGGCTTTCGCAGGCGTTTCGCGGCCCGTCGAGCTCGGCGGGCTCGGATTCGGGTTCAAGTGGAACATGGGCTGGATGAATGACACCCTCGAATACATCTCGAAGGAGCCGATCTTCCGCAAGTATCACCACGGCGAGATGACCTTCTCGATGGTCTATGCCTGGTCGGAGAACTTCATCCTGCCGATCAGCCACGACGAAGTTGTCCATGGCAAAGGCTCGATGATTGCCAAGATGCCCGGCACCGCCTGGGAGCAATTCGCCAACCTGCGCGCCTATTACGGATACATGTGGACGCACCCGGGCAAGAAGCTCCTGTTCATGGGTCAGGAATTTGCCCAGGGCCGCGAGTGGAACTATGCCGAGAGCCTTGATTGGCACCAGTGCGATCTGCCCGAACACCGTGGCGTGCAGCTGCTCGTGCGTGATCTCAATGCGATGTATCGCGAAAACCGCGCGCTGTATCTGCACGACACCCGGCCCGAGGGCTTTGACTGGCTCGAGGCCAATGACGCCGACAATTCGGTCTTTGTCTACGCCCGCAAGGGCGGGGCGGGCGATCCGATGATCGTCGTTGCCGTCAACATGACCCCGGTTGAGCGCTCCGTCTACCGCGTCGGGTTCCCTGCCGCCGGCCGGTGGGACGAGATCCTCAATACCGATGCCGCGATCTACGGCGGTGGCAACCGCGGAAATATGGGTGGGATCGAGACCGAGCCGGTAGCGTGGCACAACCAGGCCCAATCGTCCTATGTCACGCTGCCGCCACTTTCAGCGGTTGTATTCCGGCAAGCGTGATTGGACACTGACCACGCCCGGACCCGCAATTGCACAGGAGGACACCCCAGCATGGAACCAAAGCGCCCGAGACGGCTTTCCTCACACGCCATGGCCTTCGTGCTTGCGGGCGGCCGCGGCTCGCGTCTCAAGGAATTGACCGACCGCCGCGCCAAGCCGGCCGTCTATTTCGGAGGCAAGACCCGGATCGTCGACTTCGCGCTGTCGAACGCTCTCAACTCGGGCATTCGAAAGATGGCGATCGCGACGCAATACAAGGCCCATAGCCTGATCCGCCACATCCAGCGCGGCTGGAACTTCTTTCGCGCCGAGCGCAACGAATACCTCGACATCCTCCCCGCCTCGCAGCGCGTCGACGAGATGAACTGGTATAAGGGCACCGCCGATGCCGTGCGCCAGAACATCGACATCATCGACAGTTACCACGTGGAATACATCATCATCCTGGCTGGTGATCACATCTACAAGATGGACTACGAGGTGATGCTCGAGCATCACGTTGCGTCCGGCGCCGATGTGACCGTCGGCTGCCTCACCGTGCCCGTGGGCGAGGCCAGCGCCTTCGGCGTGATGGATGTGGATGCCCAAGGGCATATCACGAGCTTCCTCGAGAAACCCGAGAACCCGCCGCATATTCCCGGCGATCCCGATCATGCACTCGCCTCGATGGGGATTTATGTGTTCGACTGGAAGTTCCTGCGCGAGCTGCTTCTTCAGGATGCCTCCGACACCAACTCCAGCCACGATTTCGGCCACGATCTGATCCCTTGCATCGTCAAGAACGGCAAGGCGGTGGCCCATCGGTTTTCCGACAGTTGTGTTCGGTCCGGGCTGGAAGAGGAAGCCTACTGGCGCGATGTCGGCACGATCGAGGCCTATTGGCAGGCAAATATCGACCTCACGGATTTCGTCCCGAAGCTCGACATCTATGACCACACATGGCCGATCTGGACCTATTCCGAGATTGTCCCGCCGGCGAAGTTCATCCACGATGAGGAAGGCCGCCGCGGCGCCGCGATCAGTTCGCTGATCGCGGGTGATACGGTCATCTCGGGTTCCGTGGTCAAGAATTCGCTGGTCTCGACGGGCGGCCGGTTGCACTCGTTCTCGTCGGTCCATTATTCAGTCTTGCTGCCACATGTGCAGGTCCATCGGAACGCCCGGCTGCGCAACTGCGTGGTGGATTCGGGTATCGATATTCCGGCGGGCCTCGTCGTTGGCGAAGACCCGGAAGAAGATGCGAAGTGGTTTCGGGTTACCGAAGGCGGCATAACCCTGATCACCCGTGACATGATCGCCGCGCGGCAGGCGGTGCTTGGTTAGGGAGACCCCGATGCGCGTGCTCTCCGTTGCCTCCGAATGCGTCCCCCTGATCAAGACGGGTGGCCTGGCCGATGTGGTCGGGGCGCTTCCGGCTGCGCTTGCCAGCCAGAAGATCGAGATGCGGGTGATGATCCCGGCCTACAAGGGCATCCTCGAAAGCCTCGTTGGTGCCGAGGAAGTCTGGGCCGACTGGAACCTGTATGGCGAACACGCCCGGTTGATGAAAGGCGAGGTTGCCGGAATGACGGTGCTCGCCCTCGATGCACCGCATCTCTACCATCGTGCGGGAGGCCCCTATGCCGACGCTTCCGGCGACTACTGGGACAACCCCGAACGCTTTGCCGCCCTCTCCTGGGCTGCTGCGGCAGTGGCAAGGGATGGCACGGGTGAGGGGTGGAAGCCCGACATCCTTCACGCGCATGACTGGCAGGCGGGCCTTGCCCCGGCCTACTTGCGCTACCATGGCAATGGCGGTGTGAAGTCGGTGCTGACGGTCCACAACATCGCCTTTCAGGGGGTGACCGGCGGCGACCGTCTCAACAGCCTGCGCCTGCCCTGGCATGCCTGGAATCCGGAGCATGCGGAGTATCACGGCAATCTGTCCACGCTGAAGGTCGGTCTTGCCACTGCCGACGCCATCACCACCGTCTCGCCAACCTATGCCGAGGAACTGATGCGGCCCGAATTCGGGATGGGGCTGGAAGGCGTTATCGCCGCGCGCGCCAATGACCTCACCGGCATTCTGAACGGGGTGGACGAAGCAACATGGTCGCCGGAAAATGACCCGGAAATCAGTCCCTATTCCGCCCGAAACCTCAAACCGAAAGCCGAGAACCGAGCACGGCTGATCGAGGAATTCGGTCTTGGCGACGTGCCCGGGCCTCTGGCCGTGGTTGTCAGTCGATTGACCTGGCAGAAGGGGATCGACCTGCTTGCCGACGCCCTGCCTGCATTCGTCGCCGCCGGCGGCGGCCTCGTGCTACTGGGCTCCGGCGAGCCGCATCTCGAGACGGCAATGAAGGCGGCCGCCGAGCGTTGGCCCGAACGTGTGGGCGTGCGCATCGGTTATGACGAGGCATTGTCGCACCGGATGTTCGCCGGCGGCGATGCGGTGCTGGTTCCGTCGCGGTTCGAGCCCTGCGGGCTGACACAGATGTATGGCCTGAAATATGGCACCGTCCCCGTCGTGGCGGCCACCGGCGGCCTCAATGACACGGTGATCGGCGCCAGCCCCGCCAGCCTGTCGGCCAACGCCGCGACCGGGATCAGCTTCCACCCCGTCGACGGGATTGCCCTCGCCGGTGCGCTGCGCCAATTGCTGCATCTCTATCAGGACCGCGGCACGTGGACCCGTCTCGTCAAGCGCGCGATGAAAGCCGACGTGAGCTGGGACGGACCGGCGGCCGCCTACCATGCCCTCTACCGGAGCCTCCTCGCGTGACTGTACCCCGCCCAGCCCTCACACCGGAGCGTGTCGCAAGTCTCGAGCTCTCGTCCGGGCGCGCCTGGCCGATGGGGGCAAGCTGCGATGAAACGGGTGTCAATTTCGCGGTTTTCTCCGCCAATGCGACCAAAATCGAAGTCTGCCTGTTTTCCGATGACGGGCGCACCGAACTCACCCGGATTGCCCTTCCGGAACGCGATGGCGATATCTGGCACGGGCATATCAGCGGCATCGGCCCCGGCACCCGTTACGGGTTGCGAGCTCATGGCCCCTATGAGCCCGACAACGGGCATCGCTTCAACCCCAACAAGCTCCTCATCGATCCCTACGCGCGGATGATCGACGGCAAGCTGAGATGGTCGAAATCGCTGATGGGCTACCATGTCGGCTCGCCGATGGGCGATCTCAGCTTTTCCACTCGCGACAGCGCCTTTGCCGTCCCGAAATGCGTGGTGGTGGGACAAAGCGATTTCGATTGGCAGGGCGACACGCCGCCCAATTATACCGGCACCGAGACGCTGATCTACGAGGCCCATGTGAAAGGCTTGACGGCGGCGCACCCGCAGGTCGGGCCATCGCGCCGGGGCACGTTCCTCGGGCTGACCTGCGAGCCGATCATCGCCCATCTCACCAGCCTCGGCATCACGGCAATCGAGCTCCTGCCCGTTCATGCGTTCGTCGACGATCGTTTCCTCGTCGAACGCGGCCTGCGCAATTTCTGGGGCTACAACTCCATTGGCTTCTTCGCACCGGAGTCGCGTTATCTCGATGGCGGCGATCCGCGCGAGTTCAAGACGATGGTGCGCACTCTCCACAAGGCGGGTATCGAAGTGATCCTCGACGTGGTCTACAACCACACCGCCGAGGGTGACGGTTTCGGCCCGACCCTGTCGTTTCGCGGCCTCGACAACGCGTCGTATTATCGGCTTGCGCCGGAAAAGCGCCACTACATCAACGATTGCGGAACCGGCAACGCGCTCGATCTGTCGCATCCGGCGGTGTTGCGCATGGTGATGGACAGCCTGCGTTACTGGGTCGAGGAATACCACGTCGACGGCTTCCGTTTCGACCTTGGAACCGCGCTCACCCGTGGCCCGCACGGCTTCGATTCGGGCTTTCTCGATGCCGTGAGGCAGGATCCGGTGCTGGCCCGCGCAAAGCTTATCGCCGAACCTTGGGATGTGGGGCCGGGCGGCTACCGGCTCGGGCAATTCCCCCATCCCTTCCGGGAGTGGAACGATCGCTATCGCGATGACGTTCGCGCCTTCTGGCGCGGCGATGCGCACATGCTCCCCGGCCTTGCCAAGGCGCTTCTCGGCAGCCCGGAGATCTTTGACAAGGACGGTCGCCCGGCGACCGCCAGCATCAACCTCGTCACCAGCCATGATGGCTTCACCCTCGCAGATCTCGTCTCCTACAAGGACAAGCACAACGAGGCCAATGGCGAGGGAAACCGCGACGGCCATTCCGCGAATTTCTCCGACAACCTCGGCCATGAAGGCCCCACCTCGGACCCGGCGATTCTGCGGGCCCGGGGGCGGCGCCAACGCGCCATTCTGGCGACGCTGTTCTTCAGCCAGGGCATTCCGATGCTGCTCGGTGGCGACGAGATCGGCAATTCCCAGCGCGGCAACAACAATGCCTACGCCCAGGACAACGAGACGGGTTGGCTCGACTGGAAGAACGCGGATGCCGAGATGCTGGCTTTCACCCAGCGGCTGTCGGAGCTGCGCCGGCGCTACCGGGTTCTGAGCCAGCGCAACTTCCTGCATTCGCGTCCGCGGCCCGCCGACGGGCTGCCTGATCTGGAATGGTGGCACCCGGAGGGCCGCGCCCCGACCGATGCCGACTGGCATGACCACATCCAGGCGATTGGCGTGATCGTGCGCGCCTCGGCCGAAACCTTGCGGGATTCCGGCGACGAGGAGGTGTTCGCGGCGTTCAACTCCGGCACCGCCCGCGATTTCGTGCTGCCGCCCGGCAAGTGGGTTCGCGTTCTCGACAGCGCCAACCCGGTGAGCCCGGCCAAGCCGGTCAAGGAAAGCTACAAGGCCGCCGAGCAGTCGGTGGTTCTGTTCGCACATTCCGGGGCCGCCAAAGCCGCAAAATAGGAGAGAGAGATGACGATCCTCACCGTCACCACCCAGCCGATCGAGGGACAAAAGCCCGGGACCTCGGGTTTGCGCAAGAAGACGCGCGTGTTCATGACAACGCATTTCGTCGAAAACTTCGTGCACGCGATTCTCACGGCAATCGGCGGCGCAGCAGAAAAGACGTTCGTGCTGGGCGGCGATGGGCGCTATTTTTCCCCCCAAGTCGCGCAGGTGATCCTGCGCATGTGCGCAGCCGCCGGCGCAGCCAAAGTGATTGTCGGTCGCGATGCCCTGCTCTCGACCCCGGCCGCCAGCCATCTCATCCGGCTCAACAAGACCGATGGCGGCTTCATCATGTCGGCCAGCCATAACCCGGGTGGGATCGAGGAAGATTTCGGCCTCAAGTTCAACATGCCCAACGGCGGCCCGGCCCCCGAGAGCGTGACCGATGCCATCTTCGAGGCCACCACGACCATCAGCGAATATCGCATCCTCGAGGCGCATGATGTGGATCTCTCGACAATCGGCGAGTCCAGCCTCGGCGACATGAAAGTCGAGGTGGTCGACCCGGTGACCGACTACGCCAACCTGATGGAGACGCTGTTCGATTTCCCCAAACTGCGCGCCATGTTCGCGGCCGGTTTCCGGATGCGGTTCGACGCCATGTGCGCGATCACCGGGCCCTACGCGACCGAGATTCTCGAGCGCCGCCTCGGCGCGCCAACGGGCACCGTGGTCAACGGCACGCCGCTGCCCGATTTCGGCGGGATGCACCCCGATCCGAACCCGACCTGGGCGAAAGATCTGATGGACGTGATGTTCGCCCCCGATGGGCCCGATTTCGGCGCGGCCTCCGACGGCGACGGCGATCGAAACATGGTGGTCGGCAAGGCGACCTATGTTTCGCCGTCCGACAGCCTCGCGGTGCTCGCCGCCAACGCCCATCTCGCGCCAGGTTACCGGGGCGGCATCGCAGGCGTTGCCCGGTCGATGCCGACGTCGGCCGCCGCCGACCGCGTGGCCGAGGCGCTGGGTGTCGAGGCCTACGAAACCCCGACGGGATGGAAGTTCTTCGGCAACCTCCTCGATGCCGGCAAGGTCACCCTGTGCGGCGAAGAGAGCTTCGGCACCGGCTCCAATCACGTGCGCGAAAAGGATGGGCTCTGGGCGGTTCTCCTGTGGCTCAATGTTCTTGCCGAACGGGGCCAGACCGTTGCCGAGATCCTGACCGAGCACTGGGCGAGGTTCGGTCGCAACTATTATTCGCGCCACGATTACGAGGCGCTGCCCATCGACCAGGCGAATGCCATCGTCGAAAATTTGCGGGCACGGCTCCCCGACCTGCCCGGCACCGTGGTAGAGGGGCTCACCGTCGCCACGGCCGACGACTTCGCCTACACCGACCCGGTCGACGGGTCGGTGTCGGAACACCAAGGCCTGCGCGTGACCTTTACCGAGGGTTCCCGTTTCGTCATCCGGCTTTCCGGCACCGGCACCGAAGGCGCCACGCTGCGGCTCTATCTCGAGCGCTACGTGCACGGTCCAGATGGCCTTGGCGACGTTGTGCAGCAAGCCTTGAGCCCGATCATCAAGGCGGCGGACTCCCTTGCGGGGATCAAGGCGGCAACCGGACGCCAAGGCCCCGACGTGGTCACCTGAGCTGCCGGTCCGCGCCCGGGACTTACAGGAATTCGATCGCGGCGATGTCGAACGCGCCCTCGGCCACGTCGACCAGCAAGACAGAGGCACTGCCCCAGTCGAGAAGCAGATCGGCGCCGCTCGCGGTCAGGGTCACCGCACTTTCGGCCACGCCGGTCATGCGGATGGTATCGAAGGCGGGATCAAAATCCTTGATCGTGTCGGCCCCGCTGCTTGGATCGAAGACGAACACATCCGTGCCCAGACCCCCGACCAAAATATCATCACCGAGTCCGGCCATCAGGGTGTCATTCCCGTCAAGACCCTTCAGCTTGTCATTCCCGCCCCCACCGTCGAGCAGGTCATCTCCGCCATGGCCGAAAAGCCGGTCTTTGCCGTCGCCGCCGGACAACGCATCATTGCCCTCACCGGCAAACAGCCAGTCGTCACCCGTGCCGCCCACGAGATCGTCCGCGCCGGCATCTCCAAACAGCTTGTCATTCCCCGCACCGCCGTCGATCTGGTCGTCACCGTCTTCGCCATGCAGCAGATCACGGCCATCGCCACCGTTCAGCGTGTCATTGTCGAGCCCGCCATAGAGCGTGTCGTCATCTGCTCCGCCCGAGAGCCAATCGTTCCCGGCATCGCCATAGATCAGGTCGATCCCAACATCGCCCTCCAGCCTGTCGTGGCCTCCACCCCCATTCAGCACATCGTCGCCGATGCCGCCATTCAGCGCATCATCGTCAAGGCCGCCAAACAGCTTGTCGTCCCCGGACTCGCCAAACAGCTGGTCATTGCCATCCTGACCCTTGATCTTGTCGTTGCCATCGCCGCCATAGGCGATATCCGCGCCCAGATCTCCGAAAATTCGGTCCTTCTCTGCATTTCCCCAGAGCGTATCGTCTCCAAGGCCGCCATAGAGCGTGTCGGATCCAAGCCCCCCGGTGAGCTGATCGTGCCCGTCATCGCCATAGAGCTTGTCATTGCGATCTCCGCCATCGAGCACATCATCCCCATCCTCGCCATGCAGTTCATCGCGCCCATCATCGCCGTTGAGCGTGTCGTTGCCCGGTCCGCCATAGAGCTTGTCGTCATCGGCGCCGCCATGAAGCTCATCCATGTCCGCTTCGCCATAGAGCACATCGGTGCCGGTGCCGCCAAACAGCTGGTCATCTCCATCTGTGCCAAACAGCTGATCGCTGCCGGCATCGCCATGCAGCACGTCGGCCCCGAGGCCGCCGACGAGCTTGTCGTTGCCATCGCCGCCGTGCAGCGTGTCGGCGCCATCCTCGCCTTTCAGCTTGTCGGGCTTGACCCCGCCATCAAGCAGGTCGTCCCCGCTGCCGCCGGTGAGTTGGTCCTTGCCCGCCTCGCCGTGCAACGTGTCATTGCCCGACCCGCCGACAAGGCGATCGTGCCCGTCTCCCCCAAAAATCGTATCGTCGGATCGGTGGCCCTTCAGGTTGTCGTCACCCAGCCCACCGTAGATCACGTCGTTGCCTTCACCGGCGCTGACAGTATCGTTGCCGTCACCGCCGCTGATCACATCATCTCCCGCGTCTCCGATGAGTTCATCGTCACCTGCCCCGCCGTTGAGAATGTCGTCGCCGTCGCCACCGGTGATCACATCGAGACCTGTCCCGCCGAAAATCTCGTCATTCGCCGCTGCGGCGGTAATGGTGTCGTTGCCGTCGCCGCCATCGACAAAAATGCCCGCCGCGCCGATATCGCCGAATGTGGTCTCGAAGCTGTCATTGCCGGCCTCGAGATAGACGGTCTGCATCTGTGCCGTGCCGATCACCACGTCATCGCCATCCCCGGTCCAGACCGTGCCGGTGCTGCCCGGATCGGGAAGCGCCGTGGCCGACCGGTCGAACGGGCGATCGATGGCCTGGATCACGCGCGCGCGCACTTCGTCGGGGTCCAGAGTGCCGCCCGCGCCCTGAAGGGTGAGGGTTTCGCCGCGCCACGTTACCGTTGCACCCGATGCGGTTGGCACGATTTCGAGACCCGAGCGATCGCGAAACATCGGCCAGGCGCTGAGATCGAGGGAATCAAAGGCCGGATCAAAGTCGGTGATCAGGTCGTCCGAATCATCGGCGCGCAGCACAAAGACATCGCGCCCCGCACCGCCGGTCATCGTATCGCTTGCCCCTCCGTCAACGATGATATCGTCGCCCGCGCCGCCGGCGAGACTGTCCGCGCCCGCGCCGCCAACAAGCACATCGCCGCCCGGCGTGCCGGTGAGCTCCCCCCCGGTGTCCGGCGCCACGAGCTGCTCGCCCAGATCAGCGAGATCGACACCAAGATCGGTGAGCATGCCTTCGGATTGCGAGCTCACAAGGATGCGGAGCGTCGTGTCGATCACCGCAGCCCCCAAGGCGGAAACGTTCGAGAGCCCGGCCTCGAGGGTATCGGCCATGGACACGACGTGCTGAAGCTGCCCGCCCGGCAGGAGGATGAAGAGCGAAAGCCCGTCATCCCCCCCGCCAGCGACAACAAAGGTCACGCCATTGTGGGTCGTCACCGCCAGATCCTGCACGCCGCCGAACCGGGTCGCGAGAGAATCGAGCACATGGTCGGTGGCGATCAGGGCTCCCTGGTCGTCGAGGTGGAACACGCTCAGCGCCCCGTTGGCATCCATGGCCGAGCCGACAATCACGAAAGTGCGCCCATCCACGACAACCGTCTCCACGGCCGTCGGTCGCATCAGGCCCACACCTTCGACCGGGCCGCTCATGTCGGTCAGAACCGGCCCCGTCGCCGTCTGTTCAAAAACCGAAATGGCATTCGCCTCGCCCGAGGCCGCAATCGTGAACCAGGTTCCGTTGACGCGCACATCCGCGAAGGCCGAGATCGTCTCGGCATAGACGGCCGTCGGATCGTTCATGACAGATTGCGCCTGCAAGCCCGTGTCCAGCAGTTCGTAGCTGGCAAAGCCCGCCTCTTTTCCGGCAACGAGAACCTCTTTGGAGCCGGTGACATAGACGGCCTCGGGACAAACCGTTGCGGCATCGAGGCCGGCAAAATTGGCCAACGCCCCGATTTCGCCCGCGCTCGAAATCGCGTAGCCGCCCAGTGTCGTGCTGTCGGTCATGCCGATGAGCACATGCGGCGCTCCGTTCGAATCCTCGACAACGCTGATCTGGCTGCACAGGCCCGTCTGCCATGCCGGGTTGTAGAAGACGTGGTCCACGAGAGACGCCGTGCCCGTCGACGTGAGGGCGTAGCTTGCGAGGCCGCCATTCTTGCCCGATGTCGCATAGACGGTCGCGGCGGCCCCATCGGTGCGCACCACGAGGTCCGACACCCCGTAGTCGAGCGCCTCAAATCCGGTCTGCACCGTTCCAACCAATGAAAACTGCATATCCCATACCCCAAGGATCGCCCCAGCTTGATCCTCGGGGAAATTTCCGGCCGACGCCGGACCGGGAATGTGTCGAAACCACGGAGGATCGTCGCAATCCGAGCAGACATGTTAACTGCGGCGTTTACCGCGTTTGGTCGCGATGAACCTTAGGCCGTCGCCGCGCCACGTCGAACCGGGAGGCCTGGAGAGAGCCTTGAACAGGCGCCAAATGCGCGCGGGTCAGGACAGCCATGCTCCCGGCGCATAAATTTCCAGCCATTCAATGCTTGATCGATTCAGCGCGATCACGTAACGCGCTTCGAGGCGCAACCATTTCCGACGGACAACGTCGGTGGAGATCACCATGCTGACACGTGACGATCTTGTTCGAGAACACCGGACCCGGGGCGGCAGCCTCGTTGGCTTGCTTGTGATCTACGCGATCCTGCTGGCGACATTGGCCGGCACGGCGCTCGCCATCATCTGACCTGCGCAACGGTCACACCTTCGCGCTTTCCCCGATATTGTCGATGCCCCGCTCCTCGAGAAGGGTCGTGAGCCAGTTCGGGTCCATCTCCGGCACTGAGGAGAGCAGCAAATCCGTGTAGGGATGATGCGGCGGCTTGAACATGACGTCCTTCGGCCCCTGCTCGACCACGCGGCCGTTTTGCATCACCACCACCTCGTCCGCGATCGACCGAACCGTGGCCAGATCGTGGGTAATGAACATGTAGGCCAGCCCAAGTTCCCGCTGAAGCCGGTCGAGAAGTTTCAAGATACCCTCGGCAACGAGCTGGTCGAGGGCCGATGTCACTTCATCGCAGATGATGAACTCCGGCTCGGCCGCAAGCGCCCGGGCAATCCCGATCCGCTGTTTCTGCCCGCCGGACAGCTCGGGCGGGTAGCGGTTGTAGAATTGCGACGGTTCCAGCTCGATCAGATCGAGAAGCTCGTCGACCCGCTGTTTGAGCGCGGTGCCCTTCAAACCGGAATAGAACCGTGCCGGACGCCCGATGATCTCGTGAATCCGCACTTTCGGGTTCAATGCGGTGTCGGCCATCTGGTAGATCATCTGCGCCTGTCGCAACTGCTCGCGCGACCGGTCCTTGTAGCGGGCCGGCAAGGGCTCCCCCTTGAACAGAACTTCGCCCTTCATCGGCGGCAACAGCCCGGTGATCACCCGGGCCGTCGTCGATTTTCCCGATCCGGATTCACCGACAACTGCCACCGTCATGCCCGGGTAGATGTCGAAGGACACATCCTCCAGAACCTTTGCGCCACCGGTATAGGCTGCATCGATGTCCTTGACCGAAATGATCGGCAGGGTGCCGTCGGTCGGGCGCGATTTTTGCGGTCGTTTGAAGCTTCGGACCGCCCAAAGGCTCTTGGTATAATCCTCCTGCGGGTTTTCCAGCATCTCCTCGGTCGGCGCCTGTTCAACTTCCTCGCCCCGCAGCAGAACCTTGATCGTATCGGCCATTTGCGCCACCACCGCGAGGTCGTGGGTGATGTAGATCGCCGCGGTGTTGAACTGGTCGACAATGTCGCGAATCGCGGCCAACACCTCGATCTGGGTGGTCACGTCGAGCGCGGTCGTCGGCTCGTCGAAGATGATCAGGTCGGGCCGGCACGACATCGCCATCGCCGTCATTGCACGCTGAAGTTGTCCGCCCGAAACCTGATGCGGGTAGCGAAACCCGATCTCCTTCGGGTTCGGCAGACGCAAACGCTCATAGAGCTCCATCGCATCTTCCTGCGCTTCAAGGCGTTTCTTGATCCGGTATTGCACCGGTGCCTCGGTGTGCTGGTCGATGATCTTGTGCGCCGGGTTAAAGGACGCTGCGGCAGATTGCGCCACGTAAGCGATCCGCGATCCGCGAAGCGCGCGCTTTTCAGCTTCGGTCGCGGTGGTCAGCTCCATCCCGTCAAACTCGATCGTGCCGCCCGAGATCCGCGTGCCGTCGCGGGCAAATCCCATGGCCGCCGCTCCGATGGTTGACTTGCCAGCCCCGGATTCGCCGATCAGCCCGAGCACCTCGCCACGGTGCAGCGTCAGATCGACGCCCTTGATGATGTCGATCCAGTGCTCGTCGGAATAGCCCTGAATCTCCAGGCCCTTGATCTCGAGCAGAACGTCCTTTTCGGAAAACTTGCCCATCTTACTGCTCCTTCAAGCCGGACGACCGGAACAGCATCCAGTCGACCACGAAGTTCACCGCCACGGTCAGAAGCGCGATGGCCGCGGCGGGGATCAGCGGGGTGTAATCGCCAAAAGAAATCAGCGTCGCGTTTTCCCGCACCATCGACCCCCAGTCGGCCGTGGGTGGCTGGATGCCAAGGCCAAGGAACGAGAGTCCGGCAATCAGCAGGAACACGAAGACGAACTCCAGCCCGAACTCGGCGACGAGCGGCGCTGTCGAGTTGGGCAGAATCTCGCGGCGGATCAGATACCAGTCGCGTTCGCCGCGAAGCTTTGCCGCCTCGATATAGTCCATCACCACGATGTTTCCCGCAACGGCGCGCGTCAGCCGGAAAACCCGCGGACTGTAGATCACCGCGACAACGACGATCACGATCAGTTCCGACGGGTTGAAAATGCTGGTGCCCAGCAAGGCGAAGGCTGCCGCCCCGGCTGCCGTGCCCGCGATGCCGGCCAACCAGCCGACGAGGCCATATGCGGCGGCGGCCGAAAACAGCAGGCCAACGACAGTCGCGAGCGTGAACAACAGCCAGAAACTCGTGCTCGACCCGGCAAGCGTGCTGCCGAAGATCGACAGCATCAACAGCGCGAAGATCAGCGAGGGGATCGACATGATCACATCCGACAAGCGGCCCATGATCTGGTCGAACCACCCGCCTTTCACCGCCGCGAGCAGCCCGGCCATGGCCCCGAGAACAAACGCAAGCCCGGTGCCGAACAATGCAAGCGACACCGTGTTTCGCGCGCCGAAGATGATGCGGCTGAACATGTCGCGTCCAAGCTGGTCGGCGCCCAGCAGCATATGCGCGTCCGGTGGCGCGAAGGCCGAGGAGATGACCTCCGATTCGCCGTGCGGCGCGATGACCGGCGCGAAAATGCCGGCGATCGCGTAGGTGAAGATCACGAACATCCCAAACGCCGCCGTCAGGGGCGCGGTTCGAAGCTCCTTGGCAAGCCCGGGGCTCGAAATCTGGACGAGGAATTCCTTGAACGAATAGGAGATGCCCGCCGCGAGCGCCAGGACCGCCGCGAAGATCGTGATCGAACGCAGCGCCCCAACACCTCCGATGATCCCGGCCACGAACGACAACAGCGTGAGCGAAAACACCAACATGAACACCCTGCGGTAGTTCAGATATGCCGCGAGGCAGGACGCGCAGATCAGGGCTGCGTAATAGCCGATGACGAAACTGCTCATATCGCCGCCCTCCTATTTCGGATGCCGCAAACGGGGGTTGGTCAGAATGGCCCCCACGTCCGCCGCCAGATTCAGCAAGATGAAGGTCGCCGCGAAGATCAGGCTACAGGCCTGCACGATCGGGAAATCGCGCTTCGACACCGCGTCGACCAGCGATTGGCCGATGCCGGGATAGACGAAGACCACCTCGACGAGCACAACACCGGTGATCAGGTAGGCCAGGTTCAGCGCCACCACGTTGATGATCGGCGCCCAGGCATTCGGCAACGCGTGATGCACGATCACCTTCCATGGCGGCACACCCTTGAGCCGCGCCATCTCGATATAGGGAGAGGCCAGCAGGTTGATGATCGCCGCGCGCGTCATCCGCATCATGTGCGCGGTGACCACCAGCACGAGCGTGAGAGCGGGCAGGAAGGTGCGTTGCAGAAGTTCCAGAAAGGTCATGTCACCCGACAGGCTGGCAATCGCCGGGAACCAACCTGTTTTCACCGAGAAGTAGAGGATCAGGATGTATCCGAGAAAAAACTCGGGGCTTGAAATCGAGGTCAGCGTCAGCACGTTGGCGACCCGGTCGAACAGGGTGTTGCGCAGGAGCGCGACG
This sequence comes from Paracoccaceae bacterium, assembly GCA_024763335.1. GTDB lineage: Bacteria > Pseudomonadota > Alphaproteobacteria > Rhodobacterales > Rhodobacteraceae > Sinisalibacter. The sequence continues at coordinate 21,771 of JANTFS010000005.1, forward strand.
ATGATCCCGAGCGTGATCGCGACAGGCACCGCGATGACGGCCGCATAGGCAGCCAGGAAAAGCGTATTGATCAAGCGGCCGCCGATTGCGCTGATCACCGGCTCGCCCGATACGGCCGATACACCGAAATCGCCCCGAACCGCACCGGCCAGCCACTCGAGATACCGAATCACCGCAGGCCGGTCGAGCCCGAGCTGTTCGCGCATCGCGGCCACCGTTTCCGGTGTCGCGCCCTGCCCGAGCACGGCCTCGGCGACATCGCCCGGAAGCAGTTCCACCGCGAAGAAGATCAATATCGACACCACGAGAAGTGTCACGAGCCCGAAGCCAAGTCGCTTGAGAATGAGCTTGAGCAGGTCGCCCATCTGGTCCTGTCCCCTGTTTTTTCCGGCCCGGTCGTGTCTGCCGGGCCATTGTTTTTGCCGTCGTGTCGAAACTGGGCCCGAGGCGGGTGCCATGCAGGTGGCATCCTCTTTCGTGGCACACCGGCTCACGATACGCCGGGAAGGGACCGGCCCGGCAACTTGCACGCCGGGCCGGAGTTTTCAGCCGATCAGCCGGTGAACCACCAGCGGCTCGCTGCACGCGCGCCGTCATTTTCCCAGCTTGCGGCAAGCTGGTCGGGCGTGCCCACATTGGCGCGGGCGGCGTAGACGAAATTGTTGAAGAACGGGATGATCGTTCCGCCATCGTCATGGGCAATCATCGCCATCTCGCGATACATCTCGGCCCGGCGGGTGTCGTCCAGCTCCGCCTTCGCCATCAGCAGAAGCTCGTTGAACCGATCGTTGACCCAGAAGCTCTCGTTCCAGGCCGCGTCGGCCTTGTAGGCCAGGGTATACATCACGTCCGGCGTCGGACGCGCACCCCAGGACACCATGCAGAACGGCTTCTTCAGCCAGACATCAGTGTAATAGCCGTCATTCGGCTCGCGCACGACATCGATGTTGATGCCGGCTGCCTTGGCCTGTTCGGCGTAGAGCACCGCCATATCGACCGCGCCCGCATAGATGCTGTCGGCCGTCGACAGGCTGACCGAGAGCCCATCGTGCCCGGCCTTCTTGAGCAGCGCCTTGGCCTTGTCAGGATCGTATTCATGCTGCGGGATGTCGTCGGGCCAGTAGGGCTGGGCCGGCGAATGGTGGAAGTCATTGCCCTTGGTCGCGGCCCCGAACGCGATCTTCTCGATGATCTCATCGCGGTCGATCGCCAGCTTCATCGCCGTACGCACGTCGACATTGTCGAACGGCGGCTTGTTGCAATGCATCGGCAGCGTAATCGCGCCGGCGGAGGGGATGTTGAAGATGTTGATGTTCCGGTCACGCCCCAACAGCGCCATCGTCTTCAGTTCGATCAGCGAAACCGCATCCACGTCGCCGGTCACCAGAGCCGTCTGGCGCGCGTTCGGGTCATTGAGCGTGATCATCTCGACCTTGTCGAACCAGGCGCCCTCGCCATGCCAGCCATCGTGACGGCTGAGGCTGAACTGAACGCCGAACTCGCCAGAATCGATCTTGTAGGGGCCCGAGCCATCGCCGGATTTCCAATTGATCGTGCCATCGTCATTGGCCGGGCAGATCGCGAGGTGGTAATCCGTCATCAGCCACGGGAAATCGGCATTGCCGCCCGAGAGCTTGACCTTCACCACGTAGTCGCCGTCCTTGCTGATATCGACCACATCCGACAGCAGCGCCTTGGCGGCCGACGTCGAATCGTCGCCCCGGTGATGGTTCAATGAGGCGATCACGTCGTCTGCCGTCACCTTCTTGCCGCTGTGGAAGCTGGCTTTGTCGGTGAGCTCGAATGTCCATTCCGACGCATCCGCGGAGCCCTCCCAGCTGTTGGCCAGATCGGGCCCGAGCGAGCCGTCGCCGTTGATCATGGTGAGGAACGACCGGTGGGTATGGGCGAGGAAAATCATCGTCCGGGTGAGATAGGTCCCGGGATCGTGGGTGTCGCCGGTGTTGCCGTCATGGATCCCCCAGCGGAACGTGCCGCCGCGCTGTGGCGCGGCCGAGGCGCTTTTGGCCCACAGGCCGGTGGCGCCAGCCGTGGTCAGGCCCGCCGCCATCGAGTAGTTCATGAAATCCCGGCGCGAGACACGGCCCGCGCGGGCTCCCTCGGCAATCCGGTTGATCAGGTCTTCGTCTTTTTTGGACATCACATCTCCAAGTTTTACTACGGGTGCCAGCGTGTCGGCCCCCACCTCCCTGCACGCGTCTTCTGGCTTCAATACCTTGAGAAGTCCCAAAAACGACATGCGATCATCAAAACACGAAACGCCCGCGGGCTTCTACCCCAGGCCAGATGTTTTTTATCCTGCCCGAAAAGCGGCGAATTCTCCGGCGTCAGGGCACTGGTTGCCGCGAGCTGTCCGCCTATCTTGCGGTTTCTCCTTTTCAAAACCGGCGTGGCGGTTCGCCCGGGCCGGGCCTGCGCCCGAAAACTGGCGGCTTGGGGCATTCGAATCCGCACGGTTTGAAACCGAAGGCAAATGTTCTAAAAGCGACATGCAGTGTCACGCGGAAGCACGTCCCGTGTGGCATTTCTGCCTAGCGCCAAAAACTGATCACAGGGAGAAAACCTAGTCTCATGTCCAGCCATCGACCAAAGACCCGCCCCTCCGGCCTGTCTCGCCGCTCCGTTCTTGCCGGCGGCGCCGCGCTGAGCGGCCTGGCCGCCACCGGCCTTGGCCTCAAACCGGCGCGCGCCCAGTCACGCGGCGGCAATTTCCGCGTCGCCAAGGGCCATGGCCAGACGACCGACACGCTCAACCCGGGCACCTGGGAAAACGGCTTCACGCTGGCGCTGGCCTATGGAATTCACGGGTATCTGACGGGTTTTGCCCGCGACGGTTCGATCGAGCCGCTGGTGGCCGAGAGCTGGGAGGCCTCGCCCGATGCCAAGGTCTGGCGGTTCAAGATCCGCTCCGGCATGACCTTCCACGATGGCACCCCGGTGACCCCGGATCACGTCGTGACCTCGATCAATTTCCATCGCGGCGAAGACAGCACATCCGCGGCCAAACCGCTTCTCGACAGCATCACCGACATCACGGTCGACGGTGATACGGTGGTCTTCTCCCTCGATTCGGGCAACGCCGATTTCCCCGCGACGTTCAGCGATTATCACCTGACGATCATGCCCAAGGGCGACGATCGCGGCATCGACTGGCGCTCGGGCAACGGCTGCGGCCCCTACAGGCTCGTCGAGTTCCAGCCGGGCGTGATCGCGCGCTTCGAACGCTTCGCCGACGACTGGGATCAGAACCGCGGTTTCTTCGATACCGTCGAGATGCTGTCGGTGGTCGATGTGAATGCCCGGACCACAGCGCTCGTGTCGGGCGATGTCGATGCCGCGGACAAACTCGATCTGAAGACCGTCGGCATGGTCGCACGCAATCCCAACCTTTCGGTGCATTCCGTGGCGGGTAACCAGCACTACACTTTCGCCATGTCCTGCAACAAGGCGCCGTTCACCGACGTCAACGTGCGCCGGGCGCTCAAGCACGCGATTGACCGGCAGGAACTCGTCGACAAGATCCTCTTCGGCTACGGTTCGGTTGGCAACGATCACCCGATCGGGCGCGGCCAAAGGTTCTTCAACGATGAGTTGCCGCAAACGCCCTACGATCCCGACAAGGCGAAATTCTACCTCAAGGAAGCCGGGCTCGACAGCCTTTCGGTCGAACTCTCTGCGGCCGATGCCGCTTTCCCCGGCGCTGTGGATGCAGCGGTCTTGTTCCAGAATTCCGCCAAGCCGGCGGGGATTGATCTGAAGGTGAACCGGGTTCCGAACGACGGGTATTGGTCCGACGTGTGGATGAAACACCCGTTCTCGGCGGTGTATTGGGGTGGCCGCCCGACTGAAGACGCGATGTTCACCACGGCCTACGCCGCAGGCGCAGCCTGGAACGACACCTTCTGGGACAATGCCCGTTTCAACGAGCTTCTCGTGGCCGCCCGCGCCGAGCTCGACGAAGACAAGCGCCGGGCGATGTATTACGAGATGCAGGCGATCCTCAACGATGACGGCGGCGCAATCATTCCGATGTTTGCCAACTACGTCTTTGCCACCCGCAACGGGATCGAAACCGGCGGCGAGTTCTCCTCGCATTGGGACATGGACGGCGAACGCTGGATGGAGCGCTGGTCCTTCGCCTGACCCGGTGTGCGGGGCGGGTGCTGGCGCACTCGCCCCGCGCCATCAGCCTTTGGGGCGCGGCGCGGCATCACGCCTTTGCCGATCAGCGCTCCGCCCACCCCGCAAAGGTCTTTTCCATCGCCACGACGACGTAGTAGAGCACGATCCCGAGCGCCGCGAGGGCGATCAGCACGGCGAACATCAGCGGGTAGTCGGAATTGGTTTTGCCCGAGTCGAACAGCGCGCCGAGGCCGCGGCCGTGGGGCGAGACGATCTCCATCAGGTTGGTGCCGATAAAGGCCAGCGTCACCGCCACCTTGAGCGCGCCGAAGAACTCCGGCAGCGTTTTCGGCAGCGCGATCTTCCAGAAGATCGTGGCCTGCGAGGCGCCGAGCGAGCGCAGGATGTCGCGGTATTCCGGCTCCAGCGTCGACAGGCCGATCGAGACCGAGACGGCGATCGGAAAGAACGAGATCATGAAAGCGATGAGCACGGTGTTGAAATCATGCGCGCCGACGAACATCAGCGCCACGATCGGAACCACCGTGGCCTTCGGGATCGCGTTGAAGCCCACCAGCAGCGGGTAGAGCGCATCGCGCATGAGCCGCGAAAACCCCATGATCATGCCGATGCCGGTGCCGACAATCACGGCGAGTATCAGCCCCACGACCGTGCGCCAGAGCGTCTGCCAGCTCATCTTGACGAAGAGATCCCAGTGCTTGGCATAGGCGGGCAGGAGATCGGAGGGCGAGGCCATCTTGTAGTTCGGCCAGCCCGCAGCCCAGACGATTGCCTCCCACAAAAGCAGAAATATCAACATTGCGGCGGTCGGAACGAGCACTTTTTGCAACTTTTCACCCATCACGCGGCCTCCCCGTCGGCGGGCGCGCGGCCTTGGGCGATCTCGATCTGGTGGCGCAGGATGGCGAGCATCTCGGCCGCTTCGGGCGTGTAGAGATGCTCAAGGTCGCGCGGGCCCGTGTTGGGCACATCGAGCACATACTGGGTGCGCGCAGGCCGCCCCGACAGCACGATCACCTGGTCGCCGAGAAAGATCGCCTCGCGCAGGTCGTGGGTGATCAGCACGCCGGTGAAGGGCTCGTTCTCCTTCACCTTGTGCATGGTCTGCCACAGGTCTTCGCGGGTGAAGGCGTCGAGCGCGCCGAAGGGCTCATCAAGGATCAGCACCTCGGGCTTGTGCACCAGGGCGCGGCACAGCGAAGCGCGCTGGCGCATGCCGCCCGACAGCTCCGAGGGGCGCTTGTCTTCGAAGCCTTCGAGGCCGACGAGCGCCAGCAGGTAGCGCGCACGGTCTTCCTTTTCGGCCTTCGTCATCTTGTTGGGCACGATCTCAAGCGGCAGCATCACGTTTTTCAGGATCGAGCGCCATTCGAGCAAGACCGGGTTCTGGAACGCCATGCCGACGGTCGAACGCGGACCGGCGACGATCTCGCCATGCAGCATCACCTTGCCTTCGTCGGGCTTCATCAGCCCCGAAACAAGGCGCGTGAGGGTCGACTTGCCGCAGCCCGAGGGCCCGACAACGGCGACAAAGCCGCCTTCCTCAAGCGAGAGCTCCAGCCCATCGAGCACGGGCAGGGGGCCGGACGGCGTTTTGTAGGCGTGGCGCACGCCCTCGATCTTGATCATCGGATACATGGGGTTTGGTCCTTGTCGGCCCGCGCGGGGTTGATGCCCCCGCGCGGGCCGGTCGTTTATTTCAGCGCGAAGCCACCTTCGGGAAGGTAGGCATCGGTGAAGTAGAGCGCAGCATCGGGTTCTGACTGAAACTCGTAGGTCGTCGCGATCTGTTCCAGCGAGCTGGCGAAGCGCGCGTCGTCGACGTCGCCCATGCCGTTGGCCATGGTGTAGTCGGTCACCACGTTGGCATCGATGGCGAGCTGCAGACGGCGGGTCTCCAGCGCGGCGTCGGCGGCCGGGTTACGCTCGATGAGCGAGGGGATCGCGGCCGCCGGATCGGCGATGGCATCGGCCCAGCCCTTGGCGACAGCGGCGAGGAAGCCCTTCACGACCTCGGGGTTTTCCGCCGCATAGTCGGTGTTGACGATGATCGCGTTGCCATAGAGGTCGACGCCGTAGTCGGCCATGAGAAGCGTGGTGATGTCATCTTCCGGCACACCGAGGCGCACGAGGTTGAGGTAGGACGAGAAGCTGTAGCCGGTGATCGCGGCCACGTTGCCCTCGGCCAGCATCGGCTCACGGGTGGGGAAGCCGACCGGTTCGACAGTGATCTTGTCCATGTCGAGCCCGTTGGCGGCGGCAAAGATCGGGAACTGCGCCCAGGCGCCATCGGGCGGCGGGGCGCCGAGCACCTTGCCCTCGAGATCGGCGGGGGTTTCGACACCGAGCGATTTGCGCCCGATCACCGCGAAGGGCGGCTTGTCATAGACCATCATCACCGCCGTCACCGGGGCGCCGGGGTTCTGGTCGAGGAACTTGATCAGCGAGTTGATATCGGCAAAGCCAACCGGAAAGGCGCCGGTGGCCACTTTCGGGATCGCGTCAAGCGAGCCGGAGCCAGCGGTGATCTCGACCGCCAGATCGGCCTCGGCAAAATATCCCTTGTCGATCGCGACGAAATACGGGGCCGCCGGGCCCTCGAATTTCCAGTCAAGCGCGAAGGGCACATCGGTCTCGGCATGCCCGGCCCCGGCCAGGATGAGCGTGGCCACGATGGCAGCAGCAGGTCTTTGAAACATGTCTTCTCCCGTTTCGAAAATTCAACGCGGCTCAGTGGGTCGAATTTCATCGGGGGCGTCCAGACTCTCGCGCGCCCACTCACGCCCTTCGCCGCCGCTGCCACTTTCTTGGGGCCACCTTGGGGTCACTGCCCAATTTGAGTGCATTTTTCGAATTCGGGACTTCGCCGGGCTTGATTTGGCTTCGCAAGCCTCAACCGCCCAGTCGCGCCGATCTCACACCGAAACACTCTCGAGCAGCGCCGCCCGCGATAGCTCTGATTTCGCACCTGCCATGATGACTTCGCCACGGCGCAAGACAGTGAACTGATCGGCCAGATCAAAGGCGAAATCAAAATATTGTTCGACCAGCACGATCGCCATCCGTCCCTCGTCGCGCAGCTTGCGGATCACGTCACCGATCATCTGGATGATGTTGGGCTGGATGCCCTCGGTGGGTTCATCCATCAGCAGAAGCTTGGGCCGGGTGATGAGCGCACGCGCAATCGCGAGCTGCTGTTGCTGGCCCCCGGAGAGATCACCACCGCGCCGGTGCTGCATTTCCTTCAGCACCGGAAACAGCTCGAACATCTCCTCGGGCACCGTGCGATCGGGTTTTGGCAGGGTCGAAAACCCTGTTTCGAGGTTCTCGCGCACCGTCAGCAGCGGAAAGATTTCGCGCCCTTGCGGCACCAATGCGACGCCTTTCCGGGCAAGTTGGTGGGCCGGGAGGATCGGGAGCGTTTCACCATCGAGGATCATCTCGCCGCCGCTTCGGGTGTGCCGCCCGGAAATCGCCCGGATGAGAGAGGTCTTGCCGACTCCATTGGTGCCCATGACGCAGGTGACTTCGCCGGTTGCCGCAGTCAGATCGACGCCGTGAAGGATCTTTGAATGGCCATAGTGCAAGGTCAGGCCGTGGATTTCGAGCATGGCCCTAGCGTCCGAGGTAGACATCGATCACCTCCTGGTTCGCGGTCACATGATCGAGCGAGCCTTCGGCGAGGACCGAGCCCTCGTGCAGCACCGTCACCCGGCAATCCAGACGCCGAATGAACTCCATATCGTGCTCGACCACGACGACGGCCCGGGTCTTTGCCGCCTCGACGAGCAATTCGGTGGTGTGTTCGCGTTCGGCCGGCGTCATGCCCGCCGCCGGTTCATCGACAAGCAACAGCCGAGGCTCCTGCGCCAGCAACATGCCGATTTCCAGCCATTGCTTCTGGCCATGCGAGAGTTCGCCAGCCTTTCGCGTCAGTTCCGCGGCAAGGCCGATTTCGGCGGCCAGCGTCTCGACCCGATCCAGATCATCCTGCGACGGGCGCCAGAACAGGACGGCAAACGGGCCGCGATCCTTTTTCAGCGCCATCAGCAGGTTTTCCTGCACTGTCTGGTCTTCAAACACCGTGGGTTTCTGGAATTTCCGCCCCACGCCTTCGCGCGCGATCTGAGCCTCGGTCATCTTGAGCAACGGGCGTGACAGCTCGCCCCAGAGCACCGTTCCGGCGTCGGGTTTCGTCTTGCCGGTGATGATGTCCATGAAGGTCGTCTTGCCCGCGCCGTTCGGCCCGATGATCGCCCGGAGTTCGGCCGGGCCGATTTCGAACGACAGGTTGTTGATCGCCTTGAACCCGTCAAACGACACCGAGACGCCGGAGACCTCGAGAAGCGTGGTCATTCTTCCGCCTCCTTCTCGCGCAGCGATCCCGGGTCTGGCCCGAGGTCGGCGCCATGGCGCTGAGGCGATCGCCGGCCTGTCCAGATATCGAAGATCCCGCTGATGCCCTTGGGGGCAAACAGGGTGACGGCAACGAAGGAGAGGCCGAGCAGGATCGTCCACCAGTCGACCCAGGAAATCGTATAGAAGCCCAGATTCACGTCCGGCGCCTGACCGCCGGTGAACCACGTCGACACCAGCGACACGAAGACCGCACCGATCACCGCGCCGTAGAGCCGCCCGCGCCCGCCGATGGCGACCCAGACGGCGAGGTAGATCGAGGCGATAGGGGCGATTTCGGCCGGATTCACGATTCCGGCCTGCGGGTAGTAGAGCGCGCCGGCGATGCCGGCGATCATCGCGGTGACGGTGAACAGGAAGAGCTTGTAGCCCTCGACGGAGTAGCCAAGGAAGCGCACGCGGGCCTCGTTGTCGCGGATGCCGCGGATGACGGAGCCGAACTTGCCCGACACCACCCAGGCCGCGAAGACATAGCCCAGTGCCAGCGCCAGCGCGGAGGCCCAGAAGAACCACACCGACAGGACAGATTGCGGCACCTGATCGAGATGGGGGATGTTTTGCAGGCCCGAAAGCCCGTTGTTGCCGCGCAGGCCCGAGTCATTCTGGAACAGGTAGAGCGAAAGCGCGAGCGTCATCGCCTGAGTGAGAATCGAGAGGTAGACGCCGGTGACACGCGAGCGAAAGGCGAGCCAGCCAAACACCAGCGCGAGGACACCGGGCACCGCGACGACGAGAATGAGCTGGATGGCGAGACTGTCGGCGAAAGCCCAGATGGCGGGAAAATCGGACGATCCGACCACGCCGAAAATCTGCGTGCCGATCGCATCGACGATCTCCTGATCGGTCGGCGGGATCGCGGCATTCGCCATCGACTCGACCACGATCTGCCGCGTGCGCTCATACATCAGCCACATGCCGATCATGTAGCCGCCGAGCCCGAAAAAGGCGAAATGGCCCAAGGAGAGGATGCCGGCATAGCCCCAGACCAGATCCATCGCGACGGCGATCAGGGCAAGGGTGAGGGTCTTTCCCAGCGTCTTGACGAAAGAGGTCGAGATCAGGCCCATTCCGAGACCTTCGGAGGCGAAGGTGACGGCCAAGGTGAAGAGACCGAGCACGGCTAGGAAGATCAGGACCGAGGGGTTTCTTGCGAGGAAGCTGCGGTTCATGTGGCTACCTCCGGGGCGGCTCGTCCGGACCATTGGTCCGTCCTCGCCGTGCGGCGATGAGAGCCGGAACGGATCGAAGAGCGTTGCATGATCAATCCCCCGCCGCGCGCCCCTTGAGGGCGATGATCCCTCTGGGGCGGAACTGGATGAAGATGATGATGAAGATGATCATGTAGGTCTGTGCCGCCAGCGTGTTGGACGGGTTCAGCCACTCGATGCCCTTCTGCAGCGAGCCGATGAGACCGGCACCCAGCAGCGTGCCCCAGATATTGCCGACACCGCCCACGACCACCGTCATGAAGCTTTGCACGATGTAATCGGCCCCGAGCTCGGAGGTGACCTTGGCAAACAATCCAATCGCGACCCCGGCGATGCCAGCGATGCCGGAGCCGAGGCCAAAGGTGAGCATGTTGACCCGGCCCGGATTGATCCCCATTGCCGCGGCCATTCCCGGGTTCTGGGTGACCGCCCGGGTTTCGAGCCCCAGCCGGGTGCGTTTCATGATGAACAGGAACAGCCCGAGAAACAGAAGTGCGAGCACGAAAATCGCGATACGGATATAGGAAATCGACACCACGTCGTTGAGCACCCAGGCGCCGCCGAGCCAGTCGGGCGAGGTCAGTGGCCGGGCCTGGGTGCCAAAGATGTTCTTGAACAATTGCTGCAGCGCAATCGAGATCCCGAAGGTTGCCAGCAGGGTTTCCAGCGGGCGGTTGTAGAGGTGGCGGATCACCAGCCTTTCCAGCACGACACCGGCGGAAAACGTGACGAGAAAGGCCAGCGGGATTGCCACGGCAATGGACGCCGTATGGTTGGGGATCAGCTGCTGAACGACATAGCCGGTGTAGGCGCCCATCATGATGAATTCACCATGCGCCATGTTGATCACACCCATCACGCCAAAGGTGATGGCCAGCCCGATGGCCGCGAGGAAATAGATCGAGCCGAGCGAAAGCGCATCTAGCCCCAGATCCAGCGCCTGGTTCAGCCCCACCTTCGTGTTGATCCGTGCCAGTGCGGCTTCTGCCGCATCGGTGACAGCCGGCGACGGCTCGGCATAGACCTCGGCAAAACTGTAGGCGGAGAGCGCCGCAGAAATCTCATCCTCGGCAAGATAGGGGGGGACCAGCCCACGGTCAGCCAATGCCCTGTAGGCCTCGACCCGTTTGGCCGGGTCTGACAGTGCCGTCACCGCCACGCCCGCCACCGTGCCGCCCTCAATGTGTTCCGCCAGCGCCGCGCGCACCGCTTCCGGTGTCACCCGCGGCGGCGCAAGCCCCGCATCCGATAGCAGGGCGTAGGCTTCTTCGCGGGGCAGCGCGTCGGACCCTGGTTTAAGCAGCCGGGCGACGTTGACGTCGGCCGGCGGGGTGCCTTCGAACACGCGCAGCTTGGTCGCCACCAATGGATTGAGCGCGGCGCGCACATCGACACCGAGATCACCGGCCATGTCTTCGATCGCGGCGATCCTCGTGGCTTCATCGGGATCGTAGGAAATGGTCAGCAGCCGTTCGAGGCGAAGCTTTCGGGCCTTCAGATCGGGATCGGGTTCGGCCTCGATCGAGGCCCGGAGCGGCTCCAACAGCGCCGCGTTGGCATCCCGTTCAAGCGACGTGAGGGCCTCCTCGCGCTTGACCCGGTCGGGATCGTTGAGCTGGAAGGTCACAAGCGCGGTCCCGATCAGGGCGCGAATGCCGGAGTTCGGCTTGATCTGCTTCAGATCGCCTTTCTCCGCCACACCGACAACTTCGCCGCTGTCGAAATCGATCAGCCGGTAGCCGCCATCCGCCTTTTCCGCCCGGAAGAACAGCCCGTCGGCCTTGCGCCGCCACATATCCTTGGCTTGCCATGCTTCCAGCACAGACTGAGCTTGCGGCAACCCCGACCCGGCAACCGCATCAATCGCTGGCTGAATGGTTTTGCGTGAGCTTTTGACGATGATTTCAGCATTGGCCTGCAGGATCGTCTGCATCGGGCCGAGCGCATCCTGTGCCTTGGCCTGGCTCGCCAGAAGCACCGCCGCAAGCACGGTCAGGAAAATCCGTTTCAGCATATCATCCCGCGCCCCGGACGCATGGCGGCGGGAAACTCCCGCCGCCATGATTGGGTCTTAGTAGTTCGACTTGATCTGCACGCAGGTCTTCGTCTCGGTGTTGTACATCCCGCAGCCGAGGTTCTTCCAATCCGAGATCAGAACCGCCGATTCCGGCAGGTAGTCGGTCCATGCATCGCCCGGCACCGGATCGGTCTGGCTGATGATGTCGAACTGGCCATCGGCAAGGATTTCGCCGATCAGCACGGGCTTCGAGAGGTGGTGGTTCACGCCCATCACGTCGGTGCCGCCGGTCAGGTTCGGGAATTCCTGGCCCCACATGTGCTCGCGCACGGCATCAACGTCGGTCGTGCCGGCTTCGGTGGCGGCGTTCACCCACATGTTGAAGCCGATGTAATGGGCTTCCATCGGGTCGTTGGTCACGCGGGTGTCGTCGCCAATGAACTCATGCCACTTGGCGATGAACTCGGCGTTTTCAGGCGTGTCGGCCGACATGAAGTAGTTCCACGCGGCGAGGTGGCCGACGAGGTTCGAGGTGTCGAGCCCAGAAAGCTCTTCTTCGCCCACCGAGAAGGCCACGACAGGAATGTCGTCGGCCGAGATGCCCTGCGCGGCCAGCTCCTTGTAGAAGCCGATGTTGGCATCACCGTTGATGGTGGAGACCACGCCCACCTTCTTGCCGTCGGCGGCAAGCGCGACAACGTCGGAGACGATCTTCGACCAGTCGGAATGGCCGAACGGCGTGTAGTTCACGAAGATGTCTTCCTCGGGGATCCCCTTCATCTTGAGGTAGCTCTCGAGGATGTTGTTCGTGGTGCGCGGATAGACATAGTCGGTGCCGAGCAGCGCGAATTTCTCGACGCCAAGCTCTTCGAGATAGTAGTCAACCGCCGGAATCGCCTGCTGGTTCGGGGCGGCACCGGTGTAGAAGACGTTCTTCGAGCTCTCTTCACCCTCGTACTGAACCGGGTAGAACAGCAGGCCGTTGAGTTCCTCGATCACCGGCAGAACCGATTTCCGGCTCACCGACGTCCAGTTGCCGAAGATCACATCCACGTTGTGAACGGTCAGAAGTTCGCGGGCCTTTTCGGCGAACAGCGGCCAGTCAGAGGCGGGGTCGACGACGACAGCCTCGAGATCGCAGCCGAGCAGGCCACCCTTCTTGTTCTGCTCATCGACGAGCATCAGCATCGTGTCTTTGAGCGTGGTCTCGGAAATTGCCATCGTGCCAGACAGCGAATGCAGAACGCCGACCTTGATCGGACAGTCGGCGGCGCTCGCGGCGCCAGTCATCGCGGCCAGCGCTACTGTGCCAGCCAAAACGGTATTTATGGATTTCATCTGTTTCTCCTGGAGCGGAGTTCTCCCGTGGCTTGCCCGAATGGGCAATTTCCGGCAGGATTCCCCCCGCAACTTCGTGTTGCACCCGTGTGGCGGCCGGATCGAGTGGCATGTCGTTTTGGCCGTCACACACCCCGCGGCATCGGTCTTGCCGTGACACAAGGGCACGCAGACCGTTTTTCGCCCCGCTCAACGAAGCAAGCCTTAATGGCGGGGTTTGGTTCCGATCGCCCCGAGGCGCTCGCAAATCGAGCCGAATCGAAACCCGGCGCCCATTATTTGGTCAAAGCGTTTGCGGTTTGCTGATTGGTGCGAAAGGTTTCAGGGCATGTCTCGCCGATCGCCGGTCCGGCGCCCTGGAGCACCTTGTTGTGGAACGCTGCCATTGACCCGCCCTTCCGCCGGTGACACCGCCGTGCCAACGAAATAGTGTGCAATGTCAATCGGTTAAGATCACGCCTGTCGAAGCAGCTCGAACCGGCCTCTCGACGTTCCTTACCCAGCCGCCGGGCAACCTGCCCGTGACGCGAATCCCGCGCAGGCCCTCAAATCCCCGAAGGGCCACACGGCACGTTACGCGCAGAATTCCTGCGGCAGGGGGCAGACGATCCGATTCCGTGGCAGTTTTGCGATCATCTGGCCCTCATCCGTGTCCGCAATGGCAAATCCGAATGCCGCCAAGCGGCGGCGCCATTGACGATCGTTCCTGACACGCCCACGCTGGGCACAGACAAAGGTGACAATCTCGTCGATTTCAGAGTTCTTGGCCATTTTGGTCCCCTTAACTGCTCGGGTTCAGAACACCCCAACAGTTTGGCAACAATGCAGCGCAATCCGGGAAATCGCGTGGAAGTTTTTGGCAATCAACTCCGGCCTGACGAAAGCCCCGCCTCGGCCTCGATCTCGCGTCGGCTCTTGCGGGCACGTTCGGTGGCCGATTTGAGCTGGCCACAGGCGGCCATGATGTCTTCACCGCGGGGCGTGCGCACCGGGCTGGCGTAGCCCGCCTTGTAGATGATGTTGGCAAAGGCCTTGATGCGCGCATCCGACGACCGTTTGTAGGGGGCGCCGGGCCATTCGTTGAACGGGATGAGGTTGATCTTGGCCGGGATGCCCGCGATCAGCCGCACCAGCCGGCGGGCATCTTCGTCCGAATCGTTCACCCCGTCGAGCATCACGTATTCGAAGGTAATACGCTCGGAATTGGACAGCTTCGGATAATCCTTGAGCGCCGACAGCAGCGTCTCGATGTTCCACTTCTTGTTGATCGGCACGAGCGTGTCGCGCACCTCGTCCGTCGTGGCGTGGAAGCTGATCGCCAGCATACAGCCGATCTCTTCCCCGGCCCGCGCGATCTCGGGCACCACGCCGGAGGTCGACAGCGTGATTCGGCGGCGCGACAGGCTTATGCCCTCGCCGTCCATGGCGATCTTCATCGCGTCGCGCACGGCGTCGAAATTGTAGAGCGGCTCACCCATGCCCATCAGCACGATGTTGGAGAGCAGGCGGGTTTCGTCCTTCGGATTGCGGCCCGGTTTCGGCCATTCGCCGAGGTCGTCACGCGCCACCATGATCTGGCCGACGATCTCGGCGGCGGTGAGGTTGCGCACCAGCTTCTGCGTGCCGGTATGGCAGAACGAGCAGGTGAGCGTGCAGCCAACCTGACTGGAGACGCAAAGCGTGCCGCGGTCTTCCTCGGGGATGTAGACGATCTCGACCTCGTGGCCTCCCGCGACACGCACCAGGTATTTGCGGGTGCCATCATCCGAGACCTGCTTGGTAACCACCTCCGGCACCCGGATCTCGAAGGTCTCGCCGAGCATCGCGCGGTAGTCTTTCGCGAGGTTCGTCATCTCGCCGAAATCGCGCACGCCCTTCTGGTAGATCCACTGCCAGACCTGGCCCACGCGCATCTTGGCTTGGCGCTCGGGCGTTCCGGCCTCGATCAGCGCGTCGCGCATCTGCGCTCTGGTCAGGCCGACAAGGTTCACCTTGTCGGTTTCCTGCGCGTCGTCGCGCGCAATGGTGAGCACATCCTGTGTGACGGGGGCTGTGGGGCTGTTCATCGGATCGGTCCTCGCGTCTTGGGGCCGATATAGGCAATCAGGCGCAGGTTTCAAAAGAAAACGCCCCGGCGGTCCGGGGCGCTTCGGTCATCGCAGGCGGTTCATTTGCAGCGCGTGGCCGCATCGTCCACTGCAGCGGTAAAGCCGAGCAGCGAGAACTTGTCTTCGGTCCGGGTTCCCCGCGCCGACACCCCGACGAGAACGGCATCGGCGCCCTTCTTCATCGCCGCAACGATCTTGGGATCATCTTCAGGCGCGGCCCAGGCCCACTCGCCGTCGGTGAAAAGTTGGAACGTCTGACCACCGATGGTCAACGACACAGTGCTGTCGGGCTTGAACGGATAGCCGCCGGTGAAGCTCACCTCGCCCTTTGCGTTGGCAGCCGGCCGGTAGCTGACGAAAAGAAGGATATCGCCACGGCGCACGGCAACGACGCGCCCGTCGCGCGTGTTGACGGTTTCCTTCGGCTTCGAGACGCTCCAGCATTCCTTGGGATCGTTCTCGACAAACACGCTCCAATCGGTGTTCGCCGCCACCCGGTTCGTGCTCTCTTGCGCCAGCACGGCACCCGCGTTGACCGAGAAAGCCACGATACACAGGGCTCGTGCGAGATAAGAATTCATTTTTCCGCTGCCTCCAGCTGTTCCTGCCTCTTGGCCCTTGCGCCGGCTCGTCTAACACGGTCTTGTCGAAACGTGGGCCCCGTTCCCATCTGCGGGGCACATTAGCGTAACATGGCCGGTTTTTGAAAGCCCCGTTGGCGGAAAACCGCGCGTTTCCCGAGGGATGGAGATACACACATGAGTGAGCCGGCACGGCTGACCGAAATCTGGCGCGGTGACAGGATCGAATCTCTACATTTGGGCCATGCCGTGATCTGTGGCCCCGGCGGCGAGATCATCGAAGCCTGGGGTGGTCCCGAGACGGTGATCTACCCGCGCTCATCGGCGAAGATGATTCAGGCACTTCCACTCGTCGAGAGCGGAGCCGCGGATGCATGGCATTTGACCAGCGAACACCTCGCCCTTGCCTGCGCCTCGCATAACGGCGCGCACATCCACACCGATCGCGTCGACACCTGGCTCGCCGACCTCGGCCTTGGCGATCCTGATCTTCGCTGCGGTCCGCAGATGCCGCGCGACAGCGAAGCCGCAAAGGAGCTGATCTGCGGCGAGACCTCACCCCGGCAGGTGCATAATAACTGCTCGGGCAAACATGCCGGGTTTCTCACCCTCGCCCGGCATCTCGGTGCGGGGCCGGAATATATCGAGATCGACCATCCGGTTCAGGTGGCCGTGCGCGAAGCCTGGGAGGATGTCACGGGCGAAGCGGTGCAAGGCTGGTCGCCCGATGGCTGTTCCGCCCCGAATTTCGCGTCTTCGCTCCACGGCCTGGCCCGGGCGATGGCGTTTTTCGCCAGCGCGCGCCCCGATGGCGCCACGACACGCGAACGGGCAGCCGCGCGCCTGCGTCATGCCATGACGGCGCATCCCGAGCTTGTGGCCGGCGAGGGCCGGGCCTGCACGGCGCTGATGCGGGCGATGAACGGCGCTGTTGCCGTCAAGACAGGGGCCGAAGGGGTCTATGTCGCGATCGTGCCGGAGAAGCAGGTCGGGATCGCGGTGAAAACGACAGACGGCGCAACGCGGTCTTCCGAGTCGACCATCGCGGCGCTCCTGATCCGGCTCGGGGTGCTCGATCCGGCGCATCAAGCCGCCCGCAACCTCGTCAATGCGCCGATCGTGAACCGTCGCGGCATCGTCACCGGATATGTCCGGCCCGCTGCAGGGCTCATCGACTAGGATGTGCAGGCATTAACCATTGATTCACCCTGCGGGCCCAAGCTGGCTGCATGGCTGCACGCGAATCACAGTTTTCCGAGATGGCTTTGCCCCTGTTCGGCGCGGACGAGACCCCGGCGCAAACTGCTGCGGTCGCGGCCGGTCGGCTGCCATCCTACATCGCCGATCACCGCAAACGATTACGGGCCCGCTTCATGGCCGGTGGCGCCGGCGCCGTGCCGGATTATGAACTTATCGAACTGGTGCTGTTTCGCGCCCTGCCGCGCCGCGACGTGAAGCCCCTCGCGCGCGCCCTGCTGGATCGGTTTGGCGATTTCAATGCCGTCCTGTCTGCACCCCCGGCGCGTCTTCTGGAAGTGGCCGGCGTGGGCGACTCGGTCGTTCAGGAGCTCAAGATCATCGAGGCCGCGGCCCAGCGCCTCACCCGGGCCCGGGTCATCCGCCGTGATGTGATTTC
>JANTFS010000006.1 GCA_024763335.1 Paracoccaceae bacterium
TCGGTTTCATCCGGGGCCGGGCGCGCATCTACCCGCACCCGCAGGTCTTCCTGCTCGGAATATGTCAGCGGGAAGAAGGCGCGCACGTCCTGGGTGGTGTCGGTGAGGTTCTCCACCGTGAAGGTGATGCGCTGCTCGCGGGTGTTCGATTTCGATATGATCCCCGTGTCGCCCTCTTCGTTGCGGGCAAAGATCGTTTCAAGCCGAATTCCTTCGACGGGACCGAACCCCAGTTCGGTCTCGGCGCCGGCGGGGATCATTTCGATCCGCTCGCGCCCGACCAGGTGGCCATCGCGCAGTATGTTGGCCCAGCCCGGCAACAGAGGTTCACCGGTGGTGTTGGTGAACCGCGCCACGGTGAAAGCCGTCTCGTCCCAGCGTGGGGCGGCATAGACAGACGGCTCGGCCGCGAGGCGCAGCGTGTCGAGCGCGAGTTCCGCCGCTTCCTCGGAGCTGATGGTCACCGCATCGGGGTAGCTGTAGGACAGCGCCAGCCCGTCAACCTCAAGCGCGGCTGTCGTGATTGAGGGTTCGACCAGAACCATCGCGTCGGGCGCCTTCTCGGCTTCCTCCATCATTGGCGCCGGTGCGCCAATGGCGCGCCCGTAGGCGAGCGGTTCGACAATGCGGGCCTGGTCCGGATCGACGGGTGTCGGCGCAACGTCCTCGCCGGGTCGGGCCGTCGACAGTTTCAGCGCGACATTGTCCCAGGTGCGTCCGGTGTTCTGGGTGACGATGACCTTGCGTGACACCGCCAGTTCGCCTGCATCGCGGTCAAGATCCAGATCATAGTCCATCTCCCACCACGCGTCGGGCGAAAGCTCGGTCAGCTCGAGCGCAACCGGTCCAGCCTGGGCGACATTGACCTCAACGGTTAGCATGTCGATCACCTCTTCGGGGGGCGACAGCCGTTCAAAGGCTGCCTCGGCCGCGGCAAGTTCAGAGCTGAGATCGTCAAGCACGTCTTTCAGAGGGCGCAGCTTCGCCTTCGCCTGCACCAGAGCGGCCGCGCTGAGGCCGGTCTCGTCGCGCAGCCGGTCAGCCAGCGCGATGACATCGTCGGCCGGCATGCCGTCGCCGGGGGAGACCCGCGAGAGGAAGTCCAGCCGTGCCTCGATTGCGTGCACCGCAGCCTCGGCGGTGGCAATCTCATCACGTTGCGCTTCGACCCCGTCGCGCGCGGCGATCACCCGCGCCCAGGCATCCGCCTGTGCGGTTGTAAACAGGTCTTCGCGGTCGATCGTCACGTCACGGCGGAAACCGAGCGCGCCGATTGCGACACCCTCCGAGCTGCGAATGCGTGGCAGGGCACTCAGGCTGTCGAGCCCGGCATAGGGGAGAAAGATGCGGTGATTTCCGGCCGGCAATTCGACCGTGGCCCGATGGACGAGTTCGGCGCCCGAGGGATAGACGGTGACGGCGGCAACGGGCGCTTGGGCGAAAACGTCCCCGGCAAACGCCGGAACGGCCGCGACGAGGGCGATGAGGGAAGTGGCAAGAACTCGCATCGGGAAAACCTTTCTCCTTGGGGTTCGCGAGCACGCTAACGCGGGCGCGCTTGCGCGCAAAGCGCGCGGTCGTCGCATCGGCAAAACCCGGCCCGCGCGATCGGAAATTGCGGGGAATGGACGGCGTTTAACGCTTTCTCAAGGTTGCGGCGGCAGGGTGGGGGCATGGAGCTGTTCGATATCCCCCTCAAACTGCCAGGCGAAATGATCTCGCAACTGAGGGTCATCGCAAGAGACCGCGATGAATCGATCGGCCGTGTTGTCCGCGATATCGTTGGAAAGGATTTGCGCCGACGGGCATCGGCGAAGACGCCCAACCGGGCGGATGAGCTGCTCGTCGCACGCCTTCAGCGGCTCCTCGCGGCCGAAATGGCGTCGGCCGACAGCTGGTCTGACATCCAGAAGCGGCTGTCGCGCCACGGGTATGAGCTCAGACCAGCCGGCGGCGGGTTGACCCTGCACGAGCGCGAAAGTGGGCGCCGGCTCTGCAAATCGTCCGAGCTCGGCTTCGCCTATTCCCGCCTGGTGCGAAAATTCGGGGCCCCGATGCCAGGCCACCCGCACCTCATGCGCCACCTGTTGAATGAAACGGCCGTCGACGCCCAAAGTCCCGACGATGACCTGGAGCTGATCGAGCCTTTCGAGCCCGATCAGCCTTTTTTCAACACTTCGCGGCCGAGCAGTTCCGCGATTTGAACCGCATTCAGCGCCGCGCCCTTGCGCAGGTTGTCGGAGACGCACCACAGGTTGAGCCCGTTGTCGATCGTCGAATCCTGCCGGATACGGCTGACGAAGGTCGCGTAGTCACCGACACATTCCACCGGGGTGACGTAGCCGCCGGGCTCACGCTTGTCGACGACGAGGATGCCCGGGGATTCGCGCAGGATGTCGCGCGCTTCGTCTTCGTCGAGGTGCTCTTCAAACTCGATGTTCACCGCCTCCGAATGGCCGACAAAGACCGGAACGCGCACGCAGGTTGCGGTGACCTTGATCGAGGGGTCAACGATCTTCTTGGTCTCGGCAACCATCTTCCACTCTTCCTTGGTGTCGCCCGAATCCAGGAAGACGTCGATCTGAGGGATCACGTTGAAGGCGATCTGCTTGGGATAGACCGAGGGCTCGACCTCCTGTCCGGGCACATACATGCCCTTGGTCTGGTTCCACAGCTCGTCCATCGCCTCCTTGCCGGAGCCGGAGACCGACTGGTAGGTGCTCACCACCACGCGCTTGACCTTGGCACGATCGTGGAGGGGCTTCAGCGCGACAACCATCTGCGCGGTCGAACAGTTCGGGTTGGCGATGATGTTCTTCTTGGCGTAGCCGTGCACCGCTTGCGGGTTCACCTCCGGCACGATCAGCGGCACGTCCGGGTCGTAGCGATAGAGCGACGAGTTGTCGATCACCACGCAGCCGGCCTTGGCAGCAATGGGCGCGTATTTCTTGGTTGCGTCCGAGCCGATGGCGAAAAGCGCAATATCCCAGCCGGTGAAGTCGAACTGGTCGAGATCCTGGGTCTTGAGGGTCTTGTCGCCAAAGCTGCATTCGGTGCCGAGCGAGCGGCGGCTAGCCAGCGCCGCGATCTCGTCCACGGGAAACTGGCGCTCGGCCAGGATGTTCAGCATTTCGCGGCCCACGTTGCCCGTGGCGCCAACGACGACGACCTTGTAGCCCATGAGGGTCTCCTTTGACATTGCCTCGATGCGAGGACGATGCGGGGCTTAACGCAAAGCGGGGCCGGGTGGAAGGGGGCGTTGATTCCCGTTGACTTGAGTCCCACATGCTGTGATGAGGGCGCATCGCCCCGGTGGCCGCGTGAGCCACCCGCCGCCAGCGAAAAACAACAACGAGCGGCAAGGGACGATGAGCAAGCGCAGCTCGCGAAGAGCGCGCGACACAGGTTCCCAATTCACGCGGGGGGTCAACGGGCCGGACGGCGGCGGGGCAAGGGCCCGGCTGCGAGGACAGGCCTGCACCTTCACCTGCCAGGGCGCAAGGCGCGCCCCGGCCCCCACGTATGCGGCCTGTTGGCCGCGGAAAGATATACATGACCGAATTTTCCGACCTCGGGCTCGCCCCGAAACTGCTCGATGCCATCAAGGCCGCGGGCTACACCGCGCCCACGCCGATCCAGCTCAAGGCGATCCCGCCGGTGCTGGAGGGGCACGACGTGATGGGCCTCGCCCAGACCGGCACCGGCAAGACGGCGGCCTTTGGCCTGCCGCTCATCCACCAGCTTCTGCATAAGCATGACAAGCGCCAGCCGAAAACGGCCCGCGCGCTCATCCTCGCGCCCACCCGCGAGCTTGTGAACCAGATCGCCGAAAACCTGCTGCTCTATGTCAAGGGCACGCATATGAAAGTGACCACGGTTGTCGGCGGCGTCTCGATCAATCGACAGGCCAATGCCCTCGCCAAGGGCACCGACATTCTCGTCGCCACCCCGGGCCGGCTGATCGACCTGATGGACCGCGGCGCCGTGCGGCTCGATGCCGCCACCTTTCTTGTGCTCGACGAGGCCGATCACATGCTCGACATGGGTTTCATCCATGCCCTGCGCCGGATCGCGCCGAAGCTCGGCCACCCTCGCCAGACCATGCTGTTCTCGGCAACAATGCCAAAGCAGATGGAAGAAATCGCCGGCGCCTATTTGCACAACCCCGTTCGGGTGCAGGTCTCCGCGCCTGGCAAGGCCGCCGACAAGATTACCCAAGGCGTGCATTGGGCCGACGACAAGGCCGACAAGACCCGCCTGCTCAAATCGTATCTCGATGACGCGCCCGAAGGGCTTGCGCTTGTTTTCGCGCGTACGAAGCATGGCGCCGAGCGGCTGATGAAGCACCTCGTCGCCCAAGGCTACGGCGCGGTGTCGATCCACGGCAACAAGAGCCAGGGCCAGCGGGAGCGGGCGCTGAAAGCGTTTCGCGAAGGCGATGCCCGCATTCTCGTGGCCACCGATGTCGCCGCACGCGGGATCGACATTCCGGGGGTGAGCCATGTCTACAATTTCGATCTGCCGGAAGTGGCGGAAAACTACGTCCACCGGATTGGCCGCACGGCACGCGCGGGCGCTGACGGCGATGCGATTGCCTTTGTCACCGGTGAGGAGATCGGGCTGCTCAAGCAGATTGAAAAGGTGATGAAAACCGCCATCCCCGTGCTGGGTGGAACCCGCCCCGCCGAGACCGAGCCGGCAAAGCGGCAAGGCCGCGGTGGCAGGCGTGCAGGAAGCGGCGGCGGCGCCAACACCGCGAAGACGCAAGGTGCTGGCAAACGGCGCAGGCGGCCGCGTCGCGCGGCCTGAGGGGAGGCGCCCGGCCCGGAGGTCAGTCTCCGGGCTTCGAGCCGATCCCGTCGGAGATATCTTCAATCAAGAGCCCGATGAGCTGCGCCCGCCCGGTGACGCCGGCCTTGCGAAAGACAGAATTGCTCTGCGCCTTGATGGTGCCCGGGCTCTTGCCGCGAAGCTCGGCAATCTCGTCATT
This sequence comes from Paracoccaceae bacterium, assembly GCA_024763335.1. GTDB lineage: Bacteria > Pseudomonadota > Alphaproteobacteria > Rhodobacterales > Rhodobacteraceae > Sinisalibacter. The sequence goes on from JANTFS010000006.1 coordinate 4,991, forward strand.
GGAGAAACCCTTGACGGCGAACATCGCCACATCGGCCTCCGCGGGGGTCAGTCCCCATTCGCCAAACCGCTGCCACATGAGAGCGTTGAACGCGCCGGCGGCGGCGTGCAGCCGGGCTTCCGAGACACGGCGCTGTGTGGTGAAAGCCCGCAGCAGGGCAACCCCCAGCACCGTGCCGAGAGCCAGAGCTATGATGGTGAGAATTTGGAGAACCTCGCGGGCGTTCCAGCTCAGTCGGATGGAATAGAACCCGAAGACGTCGAGGAGGAACAGCCCGATGAACACGACCGAAAGCGTGGCCTGCACCAGCACGATGGCAATCAGCATGGCGCGATAGGCGCGATATCCGGCATCTCGGTTCATCGGGCTCAACCTTGTTGTGACAAGTGGAGAGTTAGTTACCGAAACCGAAGCCGCCACCACCTGTGACACTGTCGACCATTCCGCTGACAGCGCTGCTGGTGCTGTCAACCACCGAGCTTGCGGCTTGCGAGGTGCTGTCGATCACCGAATGGGCGGCCTGTGACGTGCCCTCGACCACCGAACCGGCGGCCTGCGACGTGTTGTCGGCGACCATGCCGGCGGCGGCGGGATAGCCCTGGTAGGCCTCCGTTGCGTCTTGCATGATGTCGCCCGAGGTCATGTTGATCACGATCTCGCGTTTTTTGGCGCCGTCCCAGGCATATATCACCGCGCGGCCCAGCATCGAGCGGGAAACCTTGATGTATTGGTAGCCTTCCGCGGCGAGCTGTTTCCACGTCTCGCGGACCTTGGGCATGTTGGCCAGATCCGGGCTGGTGACGACGACCTTGACGTCGGCAGTGGCGGCTTGGGCGGCAAAATTCCCACCGGTAACGAAAAGCGCGGCGGTCATGCCGGCAATGATCCATTTCTTCGCGTTCATGACTGGTCTCCTGTCTGGCCGGGCGCCCGAACCGTTCCGGGCTGCGATCGGCTTTGCGATGCCCCACAAGAAGGCGAAATTTCCGTGGGGTTCCATCAACTCAGGTCCGAATTGGCTGCGAGAGCGGCGGTTTAAACCGTGGTTTAGGCCGGTGTGCCCACTCTTGCGCACGTTCTCCCGGCCGGGTTGCGCCCGCTTGAAGGTTGATCAATTTCGTGGGTGCAGTGGTGGCGAACGTCGACGGTTTTTCGCAGAGCGGCAATTCCGGTTTTCCGGAAAACCGGTTTTCCGGAAATGAAAAATATCACATCTTCATAAGATGTTAGAATGACATTTCGGTCGGATTGAAATCATTTGCTAACGGGCTGTGCTTCGGCGCCTGCCGTCCAGAGCGATGCGGGCGATACGCAATATGCCGGGACAGCGGCTGTTCGGATCTCAGTCCAGCCGGTCGCGGCTGAACAGGTAGGCCAGGGAGCCGAGCAGCACCGGCACGGCGAAGAACAGGAAGAGCGCACGGTAGGCGGCCAACGGATCGCCGGTCATCTGCGCGCTCTCGAACACCCAGCCTGATGAGAACTGAAACAACCCCACGCCGCCGATTCCGAAAAGGTTCAACAGCGTCACCCCGCGCCCGGTCAGGTGCGGAGGAATGAACGCAAGCCCGTGGGCCATGATCAGGGGAAACGAGGCGCCGAACAGGCCCGCCGCGGCGAGGAGCAGTGTCGCTGTGCCAATGCCGCCCGCCGGCCAGGCCCAGAGTGCAAAGATACAGGCGGCAGAGAGCATGTTGCCGGCGAAAACCACCCATTTGCGAGTGCCAAACAGCCGATCAAGCGGGCCATAGGCGAAATTGCCGACAATCATGGCTACGCCCATCACAAGGGTCACCCACCCGATCCCGGCCGCATCGAGACCGAACACGTCCGAAAGATAGGGCCCGGCCCAGAGCCCGCGCAGGCCGGCCACAGGGGCGTAGTTGACGAACATGAGCGGGAAAATCGCCCAGAGCGCGGGCATGGCGAGGAGCGACAACAGCGAGCCTTTCTGCGCATTATGGCCCTCGGGGCGCGCCGGATCGCGCACCGCCAAGGCGATGAACGCCGCCACGGCAAATGTCAGGGCCGCGAGGCCCCACATCGTCTCGCGCCAGCCGAACGTGCCGATCGCCCAAGCCATCGGCAGGCTGCCCGCGATGTTGCCGAGCGAGCCAAGCCCGATCACCGCCCCGGCAAGCGTGCCAAAGATGGCAGGCGGGAAACTCTTTGCGATGATGAAGTAGGTGGCCATCAGGACGGGCGAGCAGCCGATCCCCATCAACCCCATAGCCACCGAGACGTGCCACGGAGCGCTCGCCTGCGCGAACAGAACCGCGCCGCTGCCGGCGCCGAGACCAAGCAGCCAGGCCGCGGTGCGCCGCGGGCCGAGACGATCGAGGGCCCACCCTACGGGCAGCTGCATCGCCGCGAAAGCAAGGAACCAAAGCCCCGAGGCGCGCCCAAGCTCTTCCGGCGTGGCGGCGATGTCGGATTGCAGCACGGGGGTCAGAACCGGCAGGAACGCCCGGTCGAACTGGCTGAGCATATAGCCCGCAAGAAGCATCGCGAAGCCCGCACGCATGCCTGATTGTCCTCCCCTGCCCGCGATGGGCCGGGCCAACTGACACGTCTTCGCTCCCGGGCGCAAGCCTCGTTGCTCTTGCACTGATCAAGGGCCTGCGCTTCAATCTTCGCAAGCCATACAGAGGATTCCACGTGACCGATTTCAACCTTGACGATTTCCTTCCCTACCAGCTCGCCGAGCTCTCGCGCCGGGTGAGCGGCCGGTTCTCCCGGCACTATCGCGAGCGCTATGGAATCTCGGTGGCCGAATGGCGCGTGGTCGCGCATCTCAGCCAGCAAACTGCTGTGTCGGTGCGCGAGATTCACGACCGGGTTGGCATGGACAAGCCGAAAGTCAGCCGCGCCGCGTCCCGATTGGAAGCGGGCGGTTATCTTTCGAAGGTTGTCAACGAGAACGACCGGCGACTGGTGGAGCTCTCGTTGACCGAAAAGGGCCACGAGATGATCGCAGATCTGGCACCGATCGCCGCGGCGTATCAAGCCGAGCTGATGACGGCTCTGGGCGCGCGGGCAGATGACTTCGTGTCGACGGTGGAGGAACTGACGAGGGCTCTGGAACCGGAATAGGGGGTGCAGGGCTCAGGCGCGTCCGCCTTCAGACGACAGCATCAGGGGGTCGATGCCGAGCTTTTTCAGCGCGGCGGACCACTTGCCGCCGTCATCGGTGTCAAAGACGATCGCGGCGTCGCCGTCGACCGTGAGCCACGCGTTTTTCTGCAGCTCGCTTTCCAGCTGGCCCGGGCCCCAGCCGGCATAGCCGAGCGCCGTCAGCGTGGCCTGCGGTCCGGACCCGCGGGCGATGTCGACGAGAATGTCCTTTGTCGCCGTCATGCCAAATTTGCTGCCGATTTCGAGGGTTCCCGGCGTTCCCGGGTAGTCGCGCGAATGCAACACGAACCCGCGGGCCCCTTCGACCGGCCCGCCAAAATGCACCGCCGCGCCCTGGTTGCCGGAGGCGGTTTCGATATCGAGCTGCTTGAGCAGATCGCCGAGGTTGAGGTCGGGCACCCGCTTGTTGACGATCAGCCCCATCGCGCCGTCGTCGGTATGGGCGCAAAGCAGCACGACGGAATGGTCAAACCGCGGATCGCCCATGCCCGGCATGGCGATGAGCATTTTTCCCGTCAGGTCATGATCGAGTGCTTGGGGCTTGGTCATGCCGATAAGATGGGGGCGCCGCCGGGCCGTTTGCAAGGGGCTGTGGCATTGTGAGCGATGTCTCGCGAATGTGACTTTCGCTTGCTGAAGGCGATCCTATATCCAAAGCCCATGAGACAGATCATTCCTTTCCTTCTGGCCGGGGCGTTCCTTGCAGATCCGCTACTGGCGAGCGACAACGGCGTGTCACATGCACAGGCCGAGATCCTGCCGGGCTGGCGCACCGAAGCGGGCACGCATATGGCGGCGCTGCACGTGACGTTGGACCCGGGCTGGAAGACCTATTGGCGCGCGCCGGGTGAGGCCGGGCTGCCGCCCGAGTTCGACTGGTCGAAATCCTTGAATGCCGCCGAGGTGATCGTGCATTGGCCGACGCCGGAGGTATTCCTGTCCAGCGGCGTCAGGACGCTCGGCTTTCACGACGATCTGGTCTTGCCGCTTGAGATCGTGCCGGAGGATCCGGCGGCGGCGATCGAGCTATCCGGTGATCTCGCTCTGGGCATTTGCGAAAACATCTGCATGCCGATGCAGGTGAGCGTGAGCGCCGAGCTGCCAGACAGCGAGACCCGCGCCGATCCGCGCATCGAGTTCGCTCTCGATCACCGTCCTGAAAGCGCGCAAGCGGCGGGGCTCGTCTCGGCCCGTTGCGATGTGGAGCCGATCTCCGATGGGCTGCGGGTGACGGCGCAGTTGGAATTGCCCGATGTGGGCGATGACGAGGTGGTCGTCGTCGAAACGGCCGATCCCTCGGTTTGGGTGTCAACGGCGCTATCGGACCGCTCCGGAGCCGTGCTGACGGCAGAGGCGGATCTGGTGCCGGCCAATGCGCAGCCCTTTGCGCTCGATCCAGAGGATCTGCGCTTCACGGTGCTGGCATCCGGCCGCGCCGTGGACATTCACGGCTGCGAGGCGTCACATTAGGCGTGGCGCCGCAGGTGGGCCCAATGCGCAAGCGCGGCGATGAGCCATGCGCCCGCGAGGATCACCACGGCCCCGGCAAGAAACAGGCCCGTCGCCGCGAGGACGGGCGGCACATCTGCGCGCAGTAACCCGCCCGGCAGCGCGCCGGTGGCGAGGGTCCAGCCCAGGGTGGCGGCGAACAGTGCAAACAGCGCCGCGGCGGTCGCCCCGGTGGCGAGAGCTGCGCGCCGCGCGCCGCGATGGCGCAGCGTCATCATCCGGCGAAGCGCGCGTAATTGTTTGCCGAGGTCTTCTTGCGCCGCCACCAGCGCGGGCACCACGAGCAGCACCAGCACGAAGCCGAAGCCGAGGCCATAGACCAGCGTGATGACGGTGGGCTTGAGAAACTGGGCCTGGCTCGAGGTTTCGTAGAGCAAGGGTGCGAGGCCGATCACCGTCGTGGCGGTGGTCAGGAACACTGGCCGGAGCCGGTCGGCCACCGCATCGACAATCGCGGGCACGACACCGCGGTCGCGGGCGTATTCGTCGATCGTGCTCACCAGCACGATGGAATCGTTGATGATGATCCCAACCATGCCAATCAGTCCGACCACGGAGAACATGCTCAAGGGCACACCCCAGACGTAGTGCCCCCAGATCGCGCCGATCAGGCCGAAGGGGATGATGCCCATCACCACGAGCGGGCGCGTCCAGCTCGAGAAAATCCACGCCAGCGTGAGGAATATCCCGATCAGGGTGAGGATGAGGGCAAACCGGGCGTCGGCGAGGAAGTCTTTCTCCTGCTCCTTAAGGCCGGAGATGCGATAGGTGATGCCAAAATCCTCGGCTACCTGCGGCAGGATCTCGTCTTCGATCGCGCGGGTGATGTCTTCGGCCCGCCCCGGGTCGCTCTCGTCGATATCGCCGGTTACCGAGACCACGCGCAGCCCGTTTTCGCGGTTCACGGTGGAAAAGCCGGTCTTGGTCTTCACCGTCACGATATCGCCCAGCGGCACATAGGCACCGCTCGCGGTGCGCATCATCGTGCGCTCGAGGAAATCGGCGGTCAGCTCGTCATCAGGCAACTCGACCCGGATCGCGCCCGAGCGCATGCCGACCGGGTAAGTCGCGGCCTCGATCCCGCCGAGCCGCCGGCGCAATTCGCTGCCGAGATCATCAATCGTGAACCCGAGCGCGCGGCCTTGTGCGGTGAGGTCGAGGACCAACTCGTTCTTGTCGTAGGCGAGGCTGTCTTCCACCGCCGAAACCTCGGGGTATTGCGCGACGGCCGTTTTCAGGGCTTCGGCCGCGGCCTTGAGCACCTCCGCCTCGGCACCGGTCAGTTCGATGTCGAGCGCATCGCCGCCCGGTCCGAAGCGCCCGCCGCGGAAGCTCAATTCTTCGAGCATCGGGTGTCGCGGTGCGCGGTCCTGGATTTCGCTGACGAAGGCGAAGGACGAGAACGGCCGCTGGTCGGCATCGATCAGTTCGATCGACACCGCGCCGAGCAAGTCAGGCTCCTTGGTTTCCGCCGCAGCCAGGCCGCGCCCGGCATTGCCGCCGATCTGCCCGAGCAGGTAGGTGATCGGGTTGGTGCCGGTCTCGGCCTCGATCTCGGCGCCATAGCCGCGCACAACCTCTTCAAGTTGCGCCAGCATCTCGCGCGTGTCGTCGCGCGTCGCCCCGGGGGCCATGGCGAAGTTGGCTGTCACATCCGAGCGCTCGGGCGCGTTGAAGAACTGGAACCGGACCTTGCCGTCGATGACGAACGCGACCTGCGAGGCGAGCACGACGACCACGCCGGCAAGCACCGGGTAGCGGGCCTTGATCACCAGAACCATGAGCGGGCGGAACAGCCGCTCGCGAACGAACCGGAACCCCTTGTTCACCTGCCGTGAAGGCCAGTCATACCAATGCTTGGCGGATACATGGGCCAAGGCATGGGCCATGTGGTTGGGCAGGATCAGGAAACATTCCACCAGCGAGGCCGTGAGCACCGCGATGACGGTGATCGGGATGTCCTCGATCAGATCGCCAAACCGCCCGCCGATGGCGACGAGGCCGAAAAACGCGATGATCGTTGTGAGAGTGGCCGAAAACACCGGGGGAAACATCCGCCGGGCCGCGTTCTCCGAGGCGGCGACCGGGTCTTCGCCCCGGTGCCGGGCGCGGAAATCGGCGTGCTCACCCACCACGATGGCGTCGTCAACGACGATACCCAGCGTGATGATCAGGGCAAACAGCGAGATCATGTTGAAGCTCAGCCCGAGCATGTACATGATCGCCACCGCCGTGAGCATCGAGACAGGGATGCCGGCTGCGACCCAGAACGCGGTCCGCGCGTTGAGGAAGAGGAATAGCAGGACAACGACCAGCCCAAGGCCGACCGCGCCGTTTTCGAGCAGGATCTGGAGCCGGCCGGTGATGATCTCGGCGCGGGTGCGGATCAGGTCGATCTCGACGCCGGCAGGCAGGGTTCGCATCATGTCGGCGGCGACGTCTTCGACGATCCCCTGCATCTCGATCGCATCGCCCTGCGCCGACCGCGTGACCTTGATCGTCATCGCCGGTTGCGCGCCGACGTAATAGGCGATCTCCCGGTCGATCCCCTCGGCGGAGATGCTGGCGACGTCGCCGATTGTGAGCTTCGAGCCATCGGGGTTGGAGCGCAGAACGATTCCGGCGATCTCTTCGGGCGTGCGTTTGGCAATGCCCGTCCGCACCCGCGCCGCGCCGGAGGCGACATTGCCGGCCGGGTCGGCAGCCGCCTCCTCGGCGATGGCGCCGGCGATCTGCCCCATGGTGACGTCATTGCGGATGAGCGAGGCCGAGGTGACCCGCACCACGGTCTGCGGGGCGGCCACCCCACTGATGGTGGTGCGCGTCACCCCTTCGACGAACAGCCGCGCCACCATTTCGTCGGCAAACCGTGCCAACTGGTCGATGCCCACGGGCCCGGTGATCACCACGTCGGTGACCGGATCGCGCCAGCTTCCGCGGCGGATTTCGGGCGTGTCGGCATCGCCGGGCAGGGTGGATATGGCGGCGACGGCTTCTTCGACGTCGGAAGAGGCGCGCGACATGTCCCAGCCCGGTTCGAACTCGAGCGTGATCCGCGCATTGCCCTCGGCGGCCCGGGCGGTGCTGGAGGTTACGCCCTCGACGGCGAGCAGCGCGGGCTCAAGCGCCTGCACGATGCCGGCATCGACGTCTTCGGCCCCGGCGCCATCCCACCGGACCGAGACGGTAACATTGTCGATCACGATGTCGGGGAAGAACTGCGCCCGCATCTTCGGCAGGATCGAAAGCCCGATCGCCAGGAGCACCACGAGCAGCAGGTTCGCGGCCGTCGCGTGGCGGGTGAAGTAACTCAGCAGGCCCTTGGCCATGCCCGTCGGGGTCGGTGCCATCTCAGCCCCCCATCCGGCTCTCGAGCCGCTCGACCATGCGGGCGGGAACCTCGGGCTGGTTCAGCTGGTTGAGGATACGGTCCTTGGCATCGGCCGGCATGAAGGTGTTGGCCTTCACGGCCTCGATCAGCCGCGCCCGACGATCGTCATCGAGGGTAATCATCTCACGCGCGGCGTCGCCTTCGGCCTTGCTGCCTGCGGCGCCATCTTCGCGGAACGGCCGAACCTGGATGCCGGCGCCCAGCATCGGTGTGCGCTCGGTGACCACTTCGCGCCCGGCAAGGGCATCGGCGCGCACGAGCACGCTGTCGCCCTGTCGGCGCAGAACGACGACGGGCTGTTCTTCGAGCCGGTCTTCTTCTCCGAGCAGCAGGACCGTGCCAGTGGCCCCGATCGCCGCCGCTGGCAGGCGGGCGACACCGCGCAGTCGTGGCTCCCGGACTTCGACCGTGACGAAATCACCCGGCCGCAAACCCGGTGCCGCATCGAGCCGGGCAAAGATCAAACGCCCGGTCAGCCCTTCCCCAACCTCGGCGCTTTCGCGGTCGATCCGGCCATGGGCGACGAGATCGACGCCCGATACCGCGAGCCGCACCGTGACCTCGGCATCGAGAAGACGGCCGTCCTCATCGACGAGGCGGGCGTATTGGGCCGTCGAGAGCCGGAACGAGACCTCCAGCGCATCAGGGTCGATCAGGGTGGCGACCTTTTCATTGACGGTGACGATGCGGCCCTCGATCGCGCTGACGTTGGATAACCGCCCGGAAAACGCGGCCCTCACCTCGGTTTCGCCAAGGCGGCGCTCGGCTTCTTCAAGCGCGATGCGGGCCCGGTCAAGCCGGTTGCGGGCCTGGGCCACGCGGGCCTCGGCGACGGCCAGAGCGGAGCGGCGCGACAGCACCGCCTGGTCAGCGCCGGCTGCGGCCAGCGCGGCAGTCTCGACCTGGGCCTCAGTTCCCACGCCCCGGCTGGCGAGATCGCGCTGGCGTTCAAGCGCCTGGCTGCGCAGTTCCGCCTGGCGCTGGGCGGAGCCGAGATCATCGCGGGCGATCTCGAGCGCCACGGCCGCATCGCGTTCCTCGGCCTCGGCTTCCGACATGTCGGTGCGCGCCAGGGCCAGGGCATCCGCGAGGTCGGTGGGGTCGATCCGGAGCAACAGCTGCCCCGCTTCCACCTGCCCGCCCTCTTCGAAGCCCGGGCCCAGCTCGACAATCGGGCCGCCGGCCTGCACCCGGACCTCCAGCGCGCGACGTGCACGCACCTCGCCGAAAGCTTGCAGCACCGGGGTCACGTCTTGCGGCGTGACGGTGACGACGTTGACCGCAAAGACGCGCTCTCGCGCCGGCCGGCTGATGCTTTCCCGCGCCGCGCGTGTTTCGAGCGCGCTACGCACCATCTCGACGGCCAGGGCGAGCAGGGCCGCGGTCAGGGCGAGTAGAAACAGCCCGGTGAGGCTACGGCGAAAAAAGCGCATCGGGGCGTCACTCCAACTGGTTGAGCCGAGACAATGACGGGGCTGCCCCCGCCATGCAATTGGACAAAATTGACATAGCCGTTAGGGAGCAAACGGATGCCGCGATCACTTCCGTCGCTTGTGCTCGTCGAGCCGGGGAAAGATCTCGACGAAATTGCAGGGCGGATGGCGGTAATCGAACTGCGGGGCGAGGATCTCGTCCCATGCATCCTTGCAGGCCCCTGTCGAGCCGGGCAGGGCGAAAAGGTAGGTGCCGTTCGCCACGCCGCCGGTGGCCCGGCTCTGGACAGCCGAGGTGCCGATCTTGTTGTAGCTCACCAGTGCGAAGATCGTGGCGAAGGCGTCGATTTCCTTTTCGTAGACGTCGCGGTGCGCCTCGACGCTGACGTCGCGCCCGGTGAGCCCGGTGCCGCCGGTCGAGATCACCACGTCGATCTCGGGGTCAAGGCTCCAGGCGCGCAGACGGTCGGCAATCTCGCCGCGGTCGTCCTTGACGATATCGCGGTCGGCGAGGCTGTGCCCGGCGGCTTCGAGGCGGGCCACGAGCGTATCGCCGGAGCGGTCATCCTCGAGAGTGCGGGTGTCGGACACCGTGAGAATGGCAATGCGAACGGGGATGAATTCGCGGGTTTCGGCATCGGTGATCTGGTTCATCGGCGGTGTCCTCAGAGTTCAAACCAATTGACGGTGGGGCCGAGATTGACGATCCGCGTGCTGCCGATCATCCCTTCCTCGCCCCAGCAATCGTGAATGTGGCCGCAGACGGTCAGTTTCGGCTGCACACGTTCGATTGCGGAATAGACGGCTGTCGAGCCCACCGAATGCCCCATCGAGGTGCGGTCGGCGATGCCCTTGGGCGGCGAATGGCTGACGATCACGTCGGCGCCCTCGGCCCCGGCCAGCAATGTCTCGGCCTCTGCCTCGGTGAGGTCCCATGACCACGCGCCGAAAGGTGTCACGGGGATGCCGCCGCCGATGCCAAAGATTTTCAGACCGCCGATCTCGGCCATCTGACCGTGCAGGACATGCGCCCCGGGCGGCGCCGTCAAGCGCAATTCGTCGAGGCTTTCGTTGTTGCCCGGCACCATCACGAAGGGCGCGTCGATGCCCGCGAGCATCGCCATCGCCTCTTCGATCCCCTTGCGCATGTTGCAAAAATCTCCGGCGCCAATCACGAGATCAGCGTCAGCGCTTGCGGCAACGATATTGGCTGCCCTGGCGCGGGCGAGGTGCAGATCGGAAAAGGCGAGGATCTTCATGCGGTTTCTCTCAGCTTGGCCTGAATATCGAGCAGATCGGCCCATGCTTCGCGCTTTGCCGCCGGGTTGCGCAGCAGATAGGCCGGGTGCGTCATCGGCATGGCGGGTTTTCCCAAGACCTCGGTCCAATGACCGCGCATGCGCAGGATGCCCGTGCGCCCCAGAAGCGCGCTGCAAGGCGTGTTGCCCATGAGGATGAGAATGTCCGGGTCGGCCAGCGCGATGTGACGTTCGAGGAAGGGCACCATCATTGCCATTTCCTCGGCGGTCGGGGTGCGGTTTCCGGGCGGGCGCCATGGCAGGACGTTGGTGATATAGACGGCGTGCTCCGGATCGGGGCTTTCGCGCGAGAGGCCGATGGCGGCGAGCATCCGGTCGAGAAGCTGACCGGCGCGGCCAACGAAGGGCCGACCGATCCGGTCTTCATCGGCGCCGGGGGCTTCGCCGATGATCATCACCCGCGCCGCCGGGTTGCCATCAGAGAAGACAAAGTTGCGCGCGCCCTTTTTCAGCTCGAGCCCGTCAAACTGCCGCATGGCTTCGGCGAGAGCTTCCAGCGTCGGGGCGTTCTCGGCGAGGATCCGCGCCTCGGCCGCCGGATCGGCGCGCGGCGCATCAGGTGCGGGCGTCGGGTCTGGCTGGCTGTCCTGCGGCGCGGCGGCTTTCGGCGGTTTGTCGGGCAGCTCGAAGCGATTTACGGGCTCGTCGCCCACCGCGTCTTGCGCGCCGAGCTCGATATACCACTCCAGAAGCGCCTTCGCGCCTTGCCAGTCAGGGGCCGATTCCATGCGTTGACGCTACCGCATGCGCCAGCGGGCTGCCAGCGCCCGTGGCGCATCACCCTGCGCGGCCGAGGATCGCAAGACCCGCGGAGAGATCACGATGCAGGGCACAGGCCGGATCGGCGCGACGCAAGGCATCGGCCTTTGCCCCGGTTGCGATTCCGATGAACGCGAGCCTGAGCGCCCGTGCAGTGGTGAGATCCCACAGCCCGTCGCCAACAGAAACCACGCGCCCGCCGGGTTCGATGCCATGAGCCTGTCGCACACGGTCGACGGCGGCGGCAACGATGGCTTCACGGGTGTGGAACTCGGAAGCGGTGACGAGAATCGCGGTGTCGGTGTCACAGCCAGTCACCGCCAGCTTGGCGCGCGCGGCGTCGGCGAGGCTGCCGGTGGCAAAGGCAACCGCCCAGGGCGTGTCTTCGAGCGCCGACAGGAGCCCAGCGGCGCCGCTGATCTCGGCGATCGGGCGGCGTGCGGCGGCGGCGTGAAACCGCGGGGTGAAGCGGGCTTCAAGGGCCGTCACGTCGGCTGCCCCGGCAAATCCGGCCCGCTCCCATGCCTCGGCAAAGATGCCGCTGTCGGTGTGGTGGCGATAGCTGGCCCAATCCGTGTTCAGATCTGGGAAGCCGAAGCTCTCAAGCGTTTCTGCGAAAGCGTCTTGGTGAACCCCGACGCTGTCGGTCAGCGTGCCGTCGATGTCAAACACGACGATGGCGGATTTCTTCATCACAAGCGGTCTCAAGCCCGGGGCAAACCCGGCGAAGGTAGGAGCCACGATCCGCCCCGTCAACGCCCTTGGCTTGCCCCCGGAGGCGCACGCGGCTACACAGCGAAGCCAAACCGGAGTGTTGCCCCATGACCTTCCGCCACCGCCATCTGCTCGGTATCGAACCTCTCCACCCCGAGGAGATCACCACGGTGCTCGACCTCGCAGAAAAATACGTTGAGCTGAACCGCCAGCCGAAGAAGCGTTCGAAGGTGCTGCAGGGGCTGACCCAGATCAACATGTTCTTCGAGGCTTCGACGCGCACGCAGGCGAGTTTCGAGCTGGCCGGGAAGCGGCTGGGCGCGGATGTGATGAACATGGCGATGCAGGCGTCGTCGATCAAAAAGGGCGAGACGCTGATCGACACGGCGCTGACGCTCAACGCCATGCATCCCGATCTTCTGGTGGTGCGCCATCCCAATTCGGGCGCGGTGAACCTTTTGGCCGAAAAGGTCAATGCGGCCGTGCTCAACGCCGGCGACGGGCGGCACGAGCACCCCACGCAGGCGTTGCTGGACGCGCTGACGATCCGGCGCGAGAAGGGACGGCTACATCGGCTCACCATCGCGATCTGCGGCGATATTGCCCACAGCCGGGTGGCGCGCTCAAACCTGATCCTGCTGGGCAAGATGGAAAACCGGGTGCGCCTTGTCGGGCCGCCGACGCTGATGCCGCCGCGGATCGGGGAATTTGGCGTCGAGGTGTTCGATGACATGCGCGAGGGCCTCGAAGGCGCCGACGTCGTGATGATGCTGAGGCTCCAGAAGGAGCGGATGGACGGGGGCTTCATCCCGTCCGAGCGCGAGTACTATCACCGTTGGGGGCTCGATGTGGAAAAGCTGAGCTACGCCAAGGACGATGCCATCGTGATGCACCCCGGGCCGATGAACCGCGGCGTCGAGATCGATGGCACCATCGCCGATGACATCAACCGTTCGGTGATACAGGAACAGGTCGAGATGGGCGTGGCGGTGCGGATGGCGGCGATGGATCTGCTGGCGCGCAATCTACCCGAAGCGGTGCAAAACGAGGGGGTTCTGGTGTGACCGACCCGCTTGAATTTGGCCCCGACACGGGTTTGCGCGAATTATGGGTGTTTACCCTCTTTGTGCTCTCCGATGAGATCAGCCGATGGGAACCGCCGCGCGTGGGCTATCCCGAGCGTGACTGGCCACTGCCCGAGGCGCTCGGGGCGGGCCCGCTCAAACCGACCCACGTTCAGGTGTTCGAGGCCGGTGATCTTGGCAAGAAAGGGCTGCGAAAGTTGTTGGTCGACGCTCACGGGATGGACGCCGAGCAGGTCGAGGCGGACGCCGACAAGCTCGACATGCTGCGCGGCACCGTGGTCTTGGTTCTCTCCGGTGCGCTCACCAAACGTCCCGGGCGATTTGACCCGAAACCGCCGACAGCCTTCATCGGGCACTACACCGAGCCCAGCGATCTCGTGCCCGCGTCGCCGGCAATTCCCCGACCCAGCACGGCGGGCCACATCGAGCCGCCCGCTGCCCCCGCGCCCGACACACGCCGCGGGCTGATCCTCACGCTCGCGGGGCTGCTGGTCCTCGCGCTCTTGATCCTCGCCTTCGTCTAGACCGACTGGAGCCGCCCATGTCATCGACCGTTCCCGCTCTCGCCGAAGGCGAAACCCTGATCACCACCTTCACCGGCAGCCGCCCGACCTACATAAAGGAGCACGTGATGCTGGCGGCGATCGGCTCGGTGGGCGCGGTCATTGTCCTCATGGCGATGGGCAATCCACATGCCTGGACCGGCGTTGTCGGCGCGGTGCTCGCGATTGGCATACGTGGGGTCTACGTTGCCTCGGAACAGATCGGGATGACCTGGCATCTCACCGACAGGCGGTTGATAACCCCGGCGGGTATGTCGGTCCTGCGCGGTGACATCGAGAAGGTGCGCACGATCTTTTCGGCCGCACAGGTCGTCACCCGAAAGGGCGACAAATTCATGATCAAGTATCAGGCAGACCCCGCCGCCACCGCCGCCGCGATTCTGGGAAAAGGCTGATCACGCCGAGCCACAGGAACAGCGCCACCCCAATCGCCGGCATCGCAAGAAAGGCGACGGCGGCCAGGCCCTGCCCGAGCGGGGGCGAAACTGCGGTGACAACGATCTTGGCGAGCCCGACCACAAAGATCGGCAGCAAGACCCCGGCGAAGACATCCCGGGGGCTGCCGCGAACCGGTGCGGTGGTTGCCATGTTTCCGTCGCGCGGGCTCCGCCAGAGCGCGATTGCCAGCAACGGATAGGCAAGGGCGGTGAGCAGTTGGATCGCAACAGGCGGGCGCCGTTCGGGCAGGAGCATCCAGTAGGTGACGAGATAGATCGCGGCGAGCCAGACGAATGCGAGGCTGCGTTCACGGGGGCCGAGCAGGGGATTGCGCGCCTGTGGGGGTGTGGTGTCGCGCAGCAGCCAGGCGGCACCGAGCCAGAGTGCGAGGAGGAGCGGGGCCCAGGTTGCGAGATAGAGGCCGGGATCGGGCATGTTGTTGCCGCTGATCACGCCCCAAAGCGCGATCAGCCCCCAACGGCGCAGCCGCCCCCACGTGTCCGGCGCGAAGAGCCAGCGCGGGGCGGGAAACCGCGCGCGCCACTCCGGCAGCAGCCACGTCAACACCGCAAGCGGGAGCAGAAACGATGTCACCGCGTGGTAGAACAACACCAGCCCCAGCGTTTCATGCACGCCGATCCATGGCCCAAACCCGCCCATCGAGAAGCCGGGCATATCCGGGTAACCGAACCAGATCACCTTGGTAATCCAGCTCTCGTAGAGCCCGAAGACGATGCCGAGCAGGTAGAGTGCCGGCCAGGAGCTGCGCTGCATCCGCAGGGCAAGATCGGCCAGCAGGAGAAGGTGCAGCCCGTAGAGGGGCACGCCAAGGATCCAGACGTCCGGCCGCATGAGCCAGAGCTCGCCGGTGCCGGCAATGACCTCCGGCAATCCGAATGCGAGCAGCGCGGCCCAGAGCAGGAACAGCACCCTGGCCAAGCCGCCACGCCTGTTGCGTGCTTTCATAGCGGTCTCCCGGCGTCAACTGCATCGGCAATGTTGCAGCAATCACGGGGCGAATCTATACCGGAGCCGGTGGCGCCCGGACTGGTGCCGTGCGGGAAGGGCGTTATGGCGGAGCAATCGACCGGCTGGGAAGGGATCCTCGACGCGGGTGAGCGGATCATCTGGCAGGGTCGGCCCGATCCTTCGTTTCACGTCAGCCCGAAGAAGCTGTTCCCAACCTTGTTTGGCCTTGGCTTTGCCGGGTTTGCCTTGTTCTGGATGGCGATGGCGGCTCAATCCGGCGGCGGGTTCTGGATGTTCGGCCTGATCCACTTTTCCGTGGGCCTTTGGCTGACCGGCAATTCCCTGTTCGGCGAAAGCCTCAGGCACCGGCGCACGTGGTACACGCTGACCGACAAGCGGGCCTTTATCGCGACCGACTTCCCGTGGAAGGGTCGCCAGCTCGACAGCTATGCCCTCACACCCGCAACGCGCCTGTCGTTGCGCGGCGGTCTGCCCGGCTCGGTGATCTTCGCGCGCGAGGAACGGCGTGGCAACAAGGGGCGCCGCTACATGGTCGACATCGGCTTTCATCGCATTGGTGACGCGGAGAAAGTCTACGAGTTGATGCGCGGGGTTCAGCGCGCGCACGGGGCGGAGGCCGAGGCGTGAGCGCGCGACCCGATATCGCCGCGGTGCTCGATGCGGACGAAGCGCTGCTTTGGCGGGGACATCCCAGCGCAGGCCGACGATCAACGGCGAAGGCGACCGCTTTGGGGGCGCTGTTCTACGTCGCGACGATTGCCTTTGTCATATTGGGGTGGTGGGTCGAGATCTTCCGCGGACATGTGCCGGTCTGGCACCTTGTCGTCTATGCCGTCATCGCGGCGGCGGCTTTCACCGCCTATCTCGGCCTGCGTGTCACCTTGCTGGACCGGCGCCGGGCGCGGGCGCGCGATGCCCGCACCGCCTATGCCATCACCGACCGCCGGGCGCTGGCCATCGCCGGGCCATACCGCAGCGAAGTGCGGCTCGGGCCGGAGGTGACGGCGGATTTGTCGGGCGACCTGCTCTTGATCGACGGCCCGGCGGCGCACCTGCGCTTCGAACGGCTTGACGACGCGGCGCGGGCGCGCGACATCCTCAACGCGCGGATCCGGGGGAACGCATGACCACCATCACCTTCGAGAATGCCCGTCTGGTCGATCCGGAAGCGGACACTGAAGCCCTCGGGAGTCTCACTGTAGCGGATGGTGCCATCGTCGGGCGCGATCTGGCGCCGCGTGGCGAGATCGTTGATTGCGGCGGCAAGTGCCTTGCCCCGGGGATCGTCGACATCGGGGTGAAGATCGGCGAGCCGGGGGAGCGCCACAAGGAAAGTTTCAGAACCGCGGCCGCGGCCGCAGCCGCTGGTGGTGTCACCACCATGGTCACGCGCCCCGATACGACGCCGGCGATCGACTCGCCCGAGACGCTGGCCTTCGTTACCCGGCGGGCACGGGAAGTATCGCCGGTGCGGGTGCACACGATGGCCGCGCTGACCAAGGGCCGCGACGGGCGCGAGATGGTCGAGGTGGGCTTCCTGATGGATGCCGGTGCCGTGGCCTTCACCGATTGCGACCGGGTGGTGACGGATACCAAGGTGTTCGCCCGCGCGCTCACCTATGCCCGCCAGCTCGGCGCGCTGGTCATGGCCCACCCGCAGGAGCCGCAGCTCTCGCAGGGCGCGGCGGCGACTTCTGGCAAGTTCGCAACGCTGCGCGGGCTGCCGGCGGTCTCGCCGATGGCCGAGCGCATGGGGCTTGAGCGCGATCTTGCCCTCGTTGCAATGACGGGTGCGCGTTACCATGCCGACAACCTTTCGGCCGCCGCCGCGCTGCCCGCCCTCGAACGGGCCAAGGCCGACGGGCTTGACGTCACCGCCGGGGTGAACATCCATCACCTGACGCTGAACGAGCTCGACGTCGGCGATTACCGGACCTTCTTCAAGCTCAAGCCGCCGCTGCGCAGCGAGGACGACCGTGTTGCGATGGTCGAGGCCGTCGCCAGCGGGCTGATCGACGTGATCTCGTCGATGCATACGCCGCAGGACGAGGAATCCAAGCGCCTGCCTTTTGAAGAGGCGGCCTCGGGCGCCGTGGCGCTTGAAACCCTGTTGCCCGCCGCCATGCGCCTCATGCACGCCGGTGCGGTGAGCCTGCCCGCGCTCTGGCGCGCGCTGTCGCTCAATCCCGCCCGCCGCTTCGGTCTGCCCGGGGGCACGCTGGCGGAGGGGGCGCCGGCCGATCTTGTGCTGTTCGATCCCGACACCCCGTTCGTGCTGGATCGATTCGCGCTGCGGTCGAAATCGAAAAACACGCCGTTCGATGGCGCACGGATGCAGGGCCGAGTGCTCGGCACCTGGGTTGGCGGCAGACGGGTTCACGGAGGCTGACATGCCCGAGATCACAACATCCCTGCCGTTGCTCGGATTGACCATCATCCTTGGCTATCTGCTCGGCTCGGTTCCGTTCGGCCTCGTCTGGGCCCGGCTGTTTGGCCTCGGCGATATCCGCGATATCGGGTCGGGCAACATCGGCGCAACCAACGTGCTGCGCACGGGGCACAAGTTTGCGGCCTTGCTGACGCTGATCGGCGACGTGGGCAAGGGTGCCTTTGCGGTGCTCGTCGCGCGCGCGCTGCTGGGCGACGATGCGGCCCAGCTTGCCGGGCTTTCGGCCTATATCGGCCATCTCTACCCGGTCTACATCGGCTTTCGCGGTGGCAAGGGCGTGGCTACGTGGCTGGGCACCATGCTGGCGGTGGCCTGGCCGGTGGGCCTCGCGGCGGCCGCGACCTGGCTCGCTGCGGCGCTGGTCTTCAGGATTTCGTCGCTTGCAGGTCTCGTGGCCGCAGCGCTCGCGCCGATCTGGGCGCTTGTGCTCGGACGAGGCGACGTGCTGATCCTCGCGCTGCTGCTCGGCGCGCTGATCTTCGCGCGGCATCGCGAAAACATCGGTCGGCTGATGCGCGGCGAGGAGCCGAAAATCGGGGAGAAATAACCTCGAACCGGGCTGCCGGCGGAGTTGATTTTCCACCCAAACAGGCGCACGATCAGCCGGCAACAAGAATTGGGAGAGGGACTCACGATGATGACATTTGGCGAGTCTGTCAGAACTTGTCTGTCGAAATACGTCACGTTTTCGGGGCGTGCGCAGCGGTCGGAATTCTGGTGGTGGATCCTGCTGGTCTTTTCCATTTCCATCATTCTCGCGGCAGTAGATTCGTTTCTCTTCGGAACAACGGTTCGGACCGAATACGGGTTCGAAGCGTCCACCAATACCCCGATCTTCTCGGGGATATTCGGACTGGTGACTTTGCTGCCGACGATTTCGGTTGCCGTGCGTCGCCTGCATGACCTCGACAAGTCCGGCTGGTGGTACTGGATTGCTCTCATCCCGCTGATTGGCGGGATCATCCTGATCGTGTGGTTTGCGATGGAAGGCACACGCGGTGCGAACCGGTATGGCCCCGATCCCCTCGGCGGTAGCGGCGGCGGCGCGGGTGGCGAAGGGTTGACGGCCTCGTCGGTTCCCAACGTGCCGCGCGATTGACGGGTACCCGGCGCGTTTCAGTCAGGACCGCTGGGGCGGGACCGCCCCGAGCGGGAAGCAAGGGCCGGTTGGGTCAGTAGCTGAATTCGGCGTAGATCCGGGTGAGATCCTCGTGCCAATCGCCATAGTAGCGATCCAGCAGTTCGTCGGCCGGGGTCTTGCCGTCCTCGACGGTGTCTTCCAGCGCGGTCAGGAAGTGGCGCTCGTCCGGCACCATGCCGCCGAAGCCCGGCTTGGCCCGGCGGCGCAATCCGCCGCGCGAGATGTCGAGCACTGTCTCGGCGAGTTCGCGCAGATGCAGCTTGCCGACCTGACCTTGCAGGCCGTCTTTCGAGGCGGCGATGCGCAAGCCCTCGCGGGTTTCGGCATCCCAGCCCTTCACCAGATCCCAGGCCGCGTCGAGGGCGCCTTGATCATACATGATGCCCACCCAAAAGGCTGGCAAGGCGCAGATGCGCCGCCACGGCCCGCCGTCGGCGCCGCGCATTTCCATGAAGGTCTTGATCCGCACCTCGGGGAAGACGGTGGTCAGGTGATCGGCCCAGTCAGAAAGTGTCGGGATCTCGCCGGGCAGCGCGGGCAACTTGCCCTTGAGGAAATCGCGGAAGGACTGGCCGCGCGCGTCGATGTATGTTCCGTTTCGGTAGACGAAATACATCGGCACATCGAGCGCGTAGTCGACATAGCGCTGAAAGCCCATGCCCTCCTCGAAGACGAAGGGCAACATGCCGGTGCGGGCCGGATCGAGATCGCGCCAGATGCGCGAGCGCCACGATTTGTAGCCGGTCGGTTTGCCGTCGATGAAGGGGGAATTGGCGAAGAGCGCGGTGGCCACCGGCTGCAGGGCAAGCCCGACGCGGAACTTCTTCACCATGTCGGCCTCGGAGGCAAAGTCGAGGTTCACCTGAATGGTGCAGGTGCGATACATCATCTGCTTGCCCAGCTCGCCGACCTTGTCCATGTAGTCGGTCATCAGCTTGTAGCGGCCCTTGGGCATCATCGGCATGTCTTCGTGGTGCCAGATCGGGGCGGTGCCCAGCCCGATGAAGCCGGCGCCGATCTTGTCGGCCACGTGGCGCACCTCGCGCAGGTGTTCGTTCACCTCGTCGCAGGTCTGGTGGATCGTCGCCAGCGGCGCGCCCGAAAGCTCGAGCTGGCCGCCGGGCTCCAGCGAGATGTTGGCGCCCTTGAGCTCCAGCCCGATGATGTGATCGCCTTCGTGAATGGGCACCCAGCCGTATTCGTCGCGCAAACCCTCGAGCATGGCCGTGATCGAGGTCGGCCCCTCGTAGGGCAGTGGCATCAGGGTTTTCTTGTCGTAGCCGAATTTTTCATGCTCGGTGCCGATACGCCACTCTTCCTTGGGCTTGCAGCCCGAAGCGAGATACTCGGCCAACTGGTCGGGGTGTTCGATGGGACCACCGCCGGACTGGGGAATGGACATGGCAGGCCTCCGGCCGTTTGTTCGCGTTCACTGCTTGGTGGGCCAAGCTGCGGGGCGTGTCAATGCAGGGTGCGCGCCCGGGCGGGCCCAGATCACGACGTTGCGCTCGGGACGGGTTCGGCTGGCGCGGATGGCGGCTTCGATGTCGATGCCGGGAAGCGCGGTGAGGGCCTCGAACAGCGCGCCTGTGCCTTCGGCTGAGGCAGGCACGGCGAGGATCTCGCTGCCGGTGCGGAAACGCCACACCGGCAGACCGGCGCGGTCGGGCCCGATGGAAACCTCGGTGAGCGCCTCGAGCGAAACCATGCCGCCGCCCACCGGCGCGAAATAGCTGATCTGACGTTCATCGACCTCGACAACTCCGAGCCCGCCGTGGCCGGCATGAAACCGCGCGCGTTGCAGGCTGGCCCACAGCAGTGCAGTGCCCACGATGGCAAGGGCCCAACCCAGCCAGCGGACCAGCCCGAGCGAAGCGATGCCCCACCATAACCCAAGCGCCGTGACCGCAGCCGCGGCGATCACTCCGCGCCAGCGCTGGAGGCCTTCGGCGGCTTTCGGGCGGATAAAACTCATGGCGTGCCCCCGATGGTGACAGGCTGTTTCAGGATCGCCAGCGCGTAGCTGCCGATATGCTGGAAGCCAATGGCCTCGTAGGCCCGGCAGGCGGCAGCCCCCGAGGCGAACAGGATGGCGGTTTGCACCCCCTCGGCGCGCAACTCGGCCAGATGCAGGGCAACGATGCGCCGGGCATATCCGCGGCCGCGCAGGGAAGGGGGCGTGTAGACGCCGCCGATCTGGACCATATCGGGCAGGCGCGCATTGAGCGCGGTCATTGCAACGGGCGTGCCGTCGACGGTGAGCAAACGGGTGTTTGGCTCCGCAATTGCGCGCGCGGCCCGGTTGCGAGCCTCGGCGCTGACCTGGTCCGGCGTCGACATCCGTAACTCGGTCACATAGGCGCGGTGCCAGTCTTCGAGCAGGGGCCGGTCGGCCTCGGCGGGGCGGCGGAGCGTGCCCGGAACGCCGGGGATCACCAGATCCGCCAAATCCAACCGGTAGAGAGGTTCAGGCGAATCGAGTGAGAATCCGGCGGCCTCGACACCCAGTGCCCGCTTGGCCTGGGCCACCTGTGCGCTCTCGCCGGCGAGGCCTGCAAGCCTGCGTCCGGCCACCGCATCCGCAAATGCCGCCCACAGCGCGGGCGCCGCATCCGGGGCCTGGCTCAACGCAAAGCCCGCGTTGGACAAGCCGAACACCGCCGTGATGCCGCCCGCCTCGGCGAGCCAATAGCCCGTGCCGTGCGGGCTCTCACGGTCGAACAGGCCGAGATTGTGGAGATTGCCACGCAGGAACAGACTGGTTTCGGCGTGATCGGCGAGGAAGGTCTCGATCGCGGCCTCATCACCGGCGCGGGCGGGGCGCAGCATCACCAATCTCCGAGCGTCGATTGCCACAGCGTCAGCGCGGCGACGGCGGCGGTATCGGCGCGCAGGATGCGCGGGCCGAGCCGCACCGGGTGGGACTGCGGCATGGCCCGCAGCCGGGCGCGTTCGGCTTGTGAATACCCGCCCTCCGGGCCGATGAAGATGGCCCAGGGCGCGCCTCGTCCGGCCTGTGGCCCGTCCTCGGCGAAGAGGGGGGCAGCCCCCGATGAGCTTTCCGCGAGGGTCTCGTCCGCGAACATGATCTGGCGCTCGGTCGACCAGTCGTCGAGCAGCCGGTCGAGTTTTCTGAGGTCTTCGACGGGCGGGACGAATGTGCCCCCGCATTGCTCGGCCGCCTCGATGGCGTGGGCCTGCAGACGGTCGCGCCGGATCCTTTCGGCATTGGTGAAATCCGTCTGCACCGGCAGGATCCGCGCCGCCCCCAGTTCGGCTGCCTTTTCGACGATGAAGTCTGTGCGGGCCTTCTTGATCGGCGCAAAGACCAGCCAGAGGTCGGGCGGATCGAGCTGCGCCGCGCTTTGGCCAAGGCACATGAGCCGCCCGCCGCGCTTGCCGGCTTCGGTGATCTCGGCCGTCCATTCCCCGGCGTGTCCGTTGAACAGCGCCACCCGTGCGCCCTTGCCCAGCCGCATCACCGCGAAAAGGTAATGCGCCTGATCACGCGTCAGATCGACGGATTGCCCCTCACCCAAAGGCGCGTCTACAAAGAGGCGAATTTTCTCACGGCTCATCATGGGGGCACGATATGGCGGCGAAGGGCAAGACACCAGAGCCCGGCGGACAGGTTGCCGACGCGGTGCGCGGCAACTGGGTGGACCGTATCGCGCCGGTCTGGTCGCGGCCCTACCTGCGGCTGAGCCGGGCCGACCGGCCGATCGGCACGTGGCTTTTGCTACTGCCGTGCTGGTGGGGGCTCCTGCTGGGCATCGGCGAGACCGGGCAGCTCGGATGGCAGGATGCGTGGATCGCGCTGGGCACGGCAATGGGCGCATGGCTCATGCGCGGGGCGGGCTGCACGTGGAATGACATCACCGACCGTGACTTCGATGCCGCCGTGGCGCGCACCCGGTCGCGGCCGATCCCCTCGGGGCAGGTCAGCGTGAAACAGGCGCTGGGCTGGCTGGTGGGGCAATCGCTCGTCGCGCTTGCCATCCTTCTGACCTTTCACCCCAATGCAATTCTTCTGGGCTTCGTCTCGCTCGTCCCTGTTGCGATCTATCCTTTTGCCAAGCGTTTCACATGGTGGCCGCAGGTCTTCCTCGGCATCGCCTTCAACTGGGGCGCCTTGCTGGCCTATACCGCCCATACCGGCTATCTCGGCTGGCCCGCGGTGGCGCTCTATCTCGCGGGGATTGCCTGGACGCTGTTCTACGACACGATCTATGCCCATCAGGACAAGGACGATGATGCGCTGATCGGAGTGAAATCCACCGCGCGGCTCTTTGGGGCGCACACCGTGCCGTGGCTCAGGGCCTTCCTGATTGCCACGGTCGTTCTGCTCACGCTGGCCATCGTGCTTGCCTTTGCGCCCGGGCGCTCTGTCCTGTCGTTGACGGTGGCGCTCGGGGGCGCGTGGTTCATGGGCTGGCACCTGTCATGGCAATTGCGGGTTCTGGATACCGAGGATCCCGACACCTGCCTGCGCCTGTTCCGCTCCAACCGCGATGCCGGACTGATCCCTGTGCTGTTTCTTGCCGTAGCCGCGCTCGTTTGATTGCACCCGCCTCGCATGGGCCCTATTGAAGCAAGACCGCAACCGGAACCGGGAACTTGATCGCCGATGCGCTTGCCGCACTTGTCAACACTTCGCAGTCATCCGGGCTTTCTCAATGGGGCCGTCTTCCTGGCGGCCGCCGTTCTGTCGGTTCTCGTTGCCTGGGGCGCCCTGCGCACGATCGAGACGATGTCTTTGCTGTCGATCGAAAGCGCGCTGCTGCTTGATGGCGAAGACTGGGCCGAAGTCGAAACCAACGGTCTTCAGGTGATTTTGAGTGGAACGGCGCCAACGGAATCCGCGCGGTTTCGCGCGCTTTCGATTGCCGGCTCGCAGGTTGATGCGAGCCGCGTGATCGACGTCATGGAAGTGCCGCCGCCAAAGGAGATCACGCCGCCGCAATTCTCGGTAGAGATCCTGCGCAGCGAGGCCGGGATCTCGATGATCGGCCTGATTCCCGCGGCAACCGACCGCGAAGCGCTGGCTGAGCGAATTCATCGCATCGACTTTACCCGGGCGGCAACGGACCTGCTCGAAACCGCGGATTACCCCGTGCCCGAGGGATGGGAGCCGGCTCTCGATTACGCTCTGTCCGCACTGGAGATCTTGCCGCGCGCAAAAATCTCGCTCAATGCCGACCGGGTGGCCATCGAGGCAATCGCGGAATCGCCTGACCAGAAGGCAGCCTGGGAACGCGATCTGCGCGCTCAGGTGCCCGGCGGGTTGCGCCTTTCGCTCGATATCGCGGCGCCACGGCCGGTCATCACCCCGTTCACCTTGCGGTTTACCATCGACGACGAGGGCGCGCGGTTCGATGCCTGTACGGCCTCGACGGAAGGTGGCCGCACCGAGATCGTTGCGGCGGGTGTTGCTGCCGGGGCAAAGGGGCGACCCGATTGCACCATCGGTCTTGGTGTGCCGTCGCCGGACTGGCCGGAAGCGGTTTCGCTCGGGATCGGCGCGCTACGCGAAATGGGCGGCGGGTCGCTGACCTTCTCGGATGCTGACGTGACGCTGGTGGCCGCCGCGGGCACGCCGCAAGCGACCTATGACCGGATTGTCGGCGAACTCGAGACCGAGCTCCCCGACGTCTTCTCGCTGCATTCGGTTCTGCCCGCGCCGGTGAAGATTTCGGGCACCGGCGACGCAGAGGCCGAAGGTCCGCCTGAGTTCGTCGCGACCCGCAGCCCGGAAGGGCTGGTTCAACTGAGGGGGCGTGTTGCCAGCGATCAGGAGCGGACCATCGCCGAAAGCTTCGCACGTGCGCGGTTCGGGGTCGAAAACGTCTATGCGGCGATGCGCCTTGATCCGGATCTGCCGCGCGGCTGGTCGGTGCGCACGCTTGCCGGGCTCGAAGCGCTCTCGCATCTTGCAAACGGCGCCGTCGTTGTGCAGCCCCTCGTCGTCGACGTCAGCGGCGCGACCGGCAACAAGAATGCCTCGGCCGAGATCTCGCGGATTCTCTCGGAAAAGCTGGGTGAGGCGGAGGATTTCCGGGTGAATGTGCGGTATGAGGAAAAATTCGATCCGGTGGCCAGCCTGCCCACGCCGGAAGAATGCGCCGCGGATGTGAACGCGGCCCTTGAGGCCCGCAAGATCACGTTCGCACCTGGCTCGGCGGAGATCGAGATCTCGTCGGCCCGCACCATCGACGAGATCGCCAAGATCCTGAAGCAATGTCCCGACGTGGCGATGGAGATTGCCGGCTACACCGACAGCCAGGGCCGCGAAGAGATGAACCGGGCGCTGTCGCAACGGCGGGCGGAAGCCGTGCTCTCGGCATTGCTCGCGCGCCGGGTGCTGACCAGCGGCTACACCGCTCACGGCTATGGCGAGGACAACCCGATCGCGGACAATGAAACCGAAGAGGGCCGCGAGGCGAACCGGCGCATCGAATTCCGGCTGATCGGTGTCGAGGCCCCCAGCGACGCTGACGCCGCCAGCGCGGCGACCGAAGGGTTTGCCGAGACGACCGGGGCGGGCACCCCGCCCGCAGCCACGGATGACGCGGCAGACCAATCATCCTCGCCACCGCAGCCTGACACTGCGTCGGGCGATGCGGCATCGTCCGAAGAGCCACCCATCGTCGTTGATCCTGAGCTTGAGGGGATCCGTCCACACCCGCGCCCGGCGCAAACGGACGGCTGACCCCGGCCCAGCACGGAGAAAGACATGAACAGAACCGAGTTCATCATCGTCACGGCCATCATCCTATTCGTGGCCTTTGCGCTGGGGTGGTTTGCCCATTGGCTGATCCATCGATTCGCGCGGGTCGCATCGGGCGACATGTCGGAGATTGACCGTCTGGCGCAATCGCTTCACGAGGCAGAAGAAACGCGCGATCAGGCGATCATCTATCTGCAGCAGCGTGAGGCGGAGATGTCGAACCAGCTGCACCAGACCGAGGCGGAGCTACGGGCCGCGATGGACGGGTTGCGCGACGCCCGGCAAGAGGCCGAGGAGCTGCGCGCCTATATCGAGCAGATGAACCAGCGCTGAGATGCGACACCTGATTGCCAGCTTCGGGTATGCGATTTCCGGACTCGGCGCTGTCATGCTGGGCGAGCGCAACGGGCGCATCCACCTTGCCATCGCGCTTGGCGCGGTTGTCGCCGGGTTCGTGCTCGGGCTCAGCCGGGCCGACTGGCTCTGGATCACCGGCGCCATCGCGCTCGTTGTGATCGCCGAGGCCTTCAACTCAGCCATCGAGATTCTCTGCGACACGGTTCATCCCGAGCGCGCCGAGGGCATTCGCCGGACCAAGGATATAGCCGCCGGCGCGGTGCTCGCGGCCGCGCTGGCCTCGGCCGTGATCGGGGTTCTCGTGTTCTGGCCCTACCTGCTGGGCTGACCTCCGGCGCGCGCCCATGCCATCTGCGCCTCGGTTTCCACCGCGCAGGGCCGGGCCGCGCGCAGCCGAGAAAGCGCGGCCTCCGGTGCTTCGCCGGCCTCGATCATCAGCCTGAGCACCGCCATCCCGGATCGCCCGCAGCCGCCGAAGCAATGCACGAGCACGCGCTCGCCGTCGGCCAGAAGCTCGCGCAGCCGTGCCGAGACCCCAGGCCAGAGGGTGCCCACCTCACCCGGCGGCGCGCCCATGTCGCGGATCGGCAGATGCTCCCAGCAGATGCCCGCGCGGGCGAGGTCGCGGCCAAGCGGGCCGCGGAACTCCTCCATCTCCGTCATCGAGAGCACAAGGCTTGGCCGCCAGCCGGTCAGCGCCGACAGATCGCCCCTATAGTCACCGCCACGCCCGGGCATCGGGCAGATCCCGAGCGTGCCTCCGCCCACCGGCATCGCCGCGATTGCAAATTCATCCATGTTGCCTCCGGTGGTGGACGCCGCGCGGGCCAGCCACTAGATTTGCGAGGATCTTAGCCCCCGGGGAGCAGCATGTCCGAAGCGCAGGAAAAAGCCTACCAGGTTCTCGCGCGCAAATACCGGCCCGAAACCTTCGCCGACCTTGTCGGGCAGGACGCGATGGTGCGCACGTTGAAGAATGCCTTCGAGGCCGACCGCATTGCGCAGGCCTTCATCATGACGGGCATTCGCGGGGTCGGCAAAACCACGACGGCGCGAATCATCGCCAAGGGGATGAACTGCATCGGCCCGGATGGCACCGGCGGGCCCACCGTTGAGCCTTGCGGCGAGTGCGAGCATTGCGTGGCGATTGCCGAGGGCCGGCACGTCGACGTGCTGGAGATGGACGCCGCCTCGCGCACCGGTGTGAACGACATCCGCGAGATCATCGAGAGCGTGCACTACCGGGCCGCCTCGGCGCGCTACAAGATCTACATCATCGACGAAGTACACATGCTGTCGAAAAGCGCCTTCAACGCGCTACTGAAAACGCTCGAAGAGCCGCCCGAACACGTGAAGTTCATCTTCGCCACCACCGAGATCCGGCAAGTGCCGGTGACGGTGCTGTCGCGCTGCCAGCGTTTTGATCTGCGCCGGATCGAGCCCGAAGACATGATCGCCATGCTGCGCCGAATCGCGGATGCGGAAGAGGCGAAAATCGCCGATGACGCGCTCGCCCTGATCACCCGGGCCGCAGAGGGATCGGCGCGTGATGCCCAGTCGCTGCTTGACCAGGCGATCTCCCACGGGGCCGGCGAAACCACGGCCGATCAGGTTCGCGCCATGCTCGGGCTTGCCGACCGGGGCCGGGTGATGGACCTGTTCGACATGATCATGAAGGGCGACGCTTCGGGCGCGCTTTCGGAACTGGCCCGCCAATATGCCGATGGCGCCGACCCGATGGCGGTCTTGCGCGATCTCGCCGAGGTCACGCACTGGATCAGCGTGATCAAGATCACCCCCGAAGCGGTCGAAGACCCGACCGTCAGCCCCGACGAGCGCGCGCGTGGCCAAGGCATGGCCGCGGCGCTGCCGATCCGGGTTCTGAGCCGGATGTGGCAGATGCTGCTCAGGGCGATCGAGGAAGTGGCGCAGGCGCCCAACGCGATGATGGCCGCCGAGATGGCGGTGATCCGGCTCACCCACGTGGCCGATCTGCCCACCCCTGCCGATCTTGTGAAACAGCTCACCGAAACCCCGCCGCCGTCGCCTCCCCCTTCAGGGGGCGCAGCGGCCCCAATGGGCAACGGTGGGAGCGAAGCCCGTGGTGGACTGGCCCCGCGTTCGGGTGGCAATGGCAACGGGGCGACAGCGCTCGCAATGGCCGAGGAAACCGCGCTCGCCCATTACCCCACTTTCGACGACGTGGTGGCGCTGATCCGCGCCAACCGCGACGTGAAGCTGCTCGTCGAGGTTGAAACCGGGCTGCGCCTGGCCCGCTACGAGCCTGGCAGGATCGAATTCACCCCGACCGAGGACGCGCCCGCGGACCTGGCTCAACGGCTTGCCGGGCGTTTGCAGGGCTGGACGGGCGTGCGCTGGGGCGTGACGCTGGTCTCTGGTGCCACGGCCCCGACGATTGCCGAGACACGTGATTCCGAGCGTCTTGAGCTCGAACAGAAGGCGAAGGCGCATCCAATGGTGCGGGCCGTGTTCGCGGCCTTCCCGAACGCGCGCATCGCCGAGATTCGCACCCCCAAGGAGCTGGCGGCGGAGGCACAGGCCGAGGCGCTGCCCGAGGTCGAGGAAGACAATGAGGATTGGGACCCGTTCGAGGATGGGTAGAACAGGAGAAACGGAATGCTGAAAGGTTTGGGCGGACTTGGCGACATGGCCAAGATGATGAAAGCCGCGCAGGAGATGCAATCGAAGATGACTGAGACGCAGGAGGCGCTCGAACGCATCATGGTGGAAGGCGAGGCCGGGGCGGGTCTGGTCAGGGCCACGGCGACGGCGAAGGGCGATCTGATCGGGCTCGACATTGACCCGACGATCTTCGACCCGAACGAGAAGGAAGTGGTCGAAGACCTGATCCTCGCGGCCATCAAGGACGCGCAGGCCAAGGCCTCGGAGCGGATGCAGAGCGAGATGGCCAAGGTCACCGAAGGGCTTGGCCTGCCGCCCGGCATGGCCAATCCATTCGGCTGATGGCGGGGATTCTGCGTTACGGCCGCAAGGAGGCGGCAGCGCTGCCGCTCAACGAGGCCACGGTCGAGGCCGTCATCGAACGGGCGCGCCGGGTTTGCCTGATGCAGTTGGCGTTTTTCGCGGCCCTCGTTGCCGGTCTGGTGTGGCTCGCCAGCCAGTCGAGCGGCGTGATGGTCTGGATCGCCGGCGGCGCGGCCACACTGGCGGCTTGGGGGGTCTGGGGTGCGCTGTTCGCCACCTTCAACCATTTCGTCGCCAGTTTTGCGCTGCGCAGGAACGCCCGCGTCGAACTCGCCCGCGAGAAGGACCCGAAAAAGTTCTGGTGGAAACATCGCGAGGTGTTCCCCCTGGCCTGGGAATAGAGAGAGCATGACCAACGCGCCGCGCGAGATCGAAGACCTGATCGAGTTGATGTCGAAGTTGCCCGGGCTCGGCCCCCGCTCGGCCCGGCGCGCGGTGCTCTATCTCATTCGCAAGCGCGGCCTCCTGCTCGCGCCACTGGCCGACGCGATGCACGCGGTCGCCGTCTCGGCCCGCGAATGCGTGACTTGCGGCAACGTCTCCACCTCCGAGGTCTGCGAGATCTGCACCAGCGAGAAGCGCGCCACCGGCGAGCTTTGCGTGGTGGAAGACGTGGCCGATTTGTGGGCGATGGAGCGCGCAGGCGTGTTCAAAGGCCGCTACCACGTGCTCGGCGGCACGCTCTCGGCGCTCGATGCGGTGGGCCCGGAAGAGCTGCGCATCCCGAAGCTGGTCAGCCGGGTGGCCGACGAGGGGATCGGCGAGGTGATCCTCGCGCTCAACGCCACGATCGACGGCCAGACCACGGCGCATTACATCGCTGAGGAGCTTGAGGACCGCTGCACGGTGACGTCTCTCGCGCAGGGCGTGCCCATCGGCGGAGAGCTTGACTATCTCGACGACGGGACGATCACCGCAGCGCTGAAGGCCCGCAAGAGGCTTTAGCCGCTATTTCCAGTCGAAGAACCCCGCGCCAGCTTGCGCCAGCAGTCTTTCGGCCATGGCGCGGCCCATCTCTGGGCCGTCCTCCACCGCGCCCGAGACGTCATCGGCAAGTGCCTCCGAGCCATCGGTGCGCAGGATCTCGCCACGCAGGCGCAGGCTGCCGCCGTCAAGCTCGGCAAGCCCGGCAATCGGCGTCTCGCAGGATCCATCGAGGGCGGCGAGGAAGGCACGCTCAGCGGCAAGGCGCTGGCCAGTCTCGGCATGGTGGAGCGCGGCGAGCATCTCGGCGGTGCGGCTGTCGTCCGAGCGCCGCTCGATGCCGATGGCTCCCTGTGCCACGGCGGGCAGCATTTCTTCGGGCGTGATCGCGCGGCGCGGCACATCGTCCATGCCGAGCCGGTTCAGCCCCGCCATGGCGAGGAAGGTTGCCTCGGCCACGCCGTCGCCCAGTTTCCTGAGCCGGGTCTGAACGTTGCCGCGAAACTCGACGACGCGCAGGTCGGGCCGGCGGTTGAGCAGCTGTGCCTTGCGCCGGAGCGACGAGGTGCCCACCGTCGCGCCCTCGGGCAGATCGGCGATCGCGCCATATTTGAGCGAGACGAAGGCGTCGCCGGTCGCTTCGCGCGGCAGGTAGCAATCCAGGAGCAGGCCGGCGGGCTGTTCGACCGGCATGTCTTTCATCGAATGCACCGCGATGTCGATGCCGCCCGAAAGGAGCTGTTCCTCGATTTCCTTGGTAAACAGCCCCTTGTTGCCGATCTCCTTGAGTGGCCGGTCAGCGGCGATTAGCGCGGCATCGTCGCCGGTGGTCTTGATCACCACCACCTCGAACGCACCTTCGGGCAGGTCGAAAGCCGCCATCAGGCGGGCGCGGGTCTCATGGGCCTGGGCCAGCGCCAGCGGCGAGCCGCGGGTGCCGATCTTGAGCGGTTTGGCGGGGGTGGGCAGGGAATGCGTCATGCGCCCCGTTTAAACGGGGCAAAACGGCCTGTCCACGCCCCCTGTGCTTGACAAGTTGCCGCCGTCTTGGGAACCAGCCGGGACAAGCGAAAGGACAGCCGATGACGAAGCTTCTGCTCAGGGCCCTTGCGGGCGAAACCCTGCCCGTCCCTCCGATCTGGATGATGCGCCAGGCCGGGCGGTATCTGCCGGAATATCGTGCCACCCGGGCCGAGGCCGGCGACTTCCTGAGCTTGTGCTACAACCCGGAATTGGCGGCCGAAGTGACGCTCCAGCCAATCCGACGCTACGGTTTTGATGCGGCCATTCTGTTTGCTGACATTCTGCTCGTGCCGCAGGCGCTGGGCGCGGATCTGTGGTTCGTCACCGGCGAGGGGCCGCGGCTTTCGACGATCACGAGCGCGGCCGATTTCGATGCGCTGAAGCCGGCCGGGGCGATCCATGAGACGCTCGCTCCGATCTACGAAACGGTGCGCATCCTGTCACGCGAGTTGCCCGCGGAAACGGCGCTGATCGGTTTTGCCGGAGCGCCATGGACGGTGGCGACCTACATGATAGCAGGGCGCGGCACGCCCGATCAGGGCCCCGCCCATGCGCTCAAGGCCGAGAATCGCGCGCTTTTCGAGGCACTCATCGACCGGATCACCGAAGCGACGATCGACTATCTGTCGAAACAGGTGGAGGCGGGTGCCGAGGTGGTGAAGATCTTTGACAGCTGGGCCGGGTCGCTCGAGGGCGAGGATTTCGACCGTTACGCGCTTGAGCCTGCCAAGCGTATCATCTCGGAGCTGAAGGCCCGCCACCCCGGTCTGCCGGTGATCGCCTTCCCGCGCGAGGCGGGCGAGCGCTACATCGGCTTTGCCAAGGCGACCGGGGCCGACTGCGTGGCGCTGGACAATTCAGTGAGCCCGGAATGGGCGGCCGAGCATGTCCAGGTTGATGGCTGCGTGCAGGGCAATCTTGACCCGAAACATATGGTTACGGGCGGGCAGGCGCTGGTCGATGCCACCCGGCGCGTTGTTGAGGCGTTTCGAGGTGGCCCGCATATCTTTAATCTGGGTCACGGCATCACGCCGGACGCGGACCCGGAGAACGTGCAGTTGATGATTGATACGGTGCGCCGCGTCTGAGCGGTTTCGCCCGCTGGCGCGGACGACCAACCGGGGGGCGCTGCCCCCCGGACCCCCC
>JANTFS010000007.1 GCA_024763335.1 Paracoccaceae bacterium
GGTGGTCGGGGCGGAAGGCGAGGCAGCCGGCGGTGGGTTTGCGCGGCCCGCGCCAGTTGTGCACGAAGATCGCCGAGCCTTTCCCGGGCACGGCGTTCGGCCAGTTCCAGTCGGTCAGGATGAAGCGGTCATAGAGGCGGTCGGCGCGAAACAGCCGCTCGTGCGAGGCGGCGAAGGGCGCGCAGACGTCGTGGTTGTAGTCGGGATGGGTAGGGTCGTCACACCACAGCTCCCGCGGGCCGACGGCGCGGACATGGAATGGCGCCTTGTGGGGCAGACCCCTGTCGGCCCGGTAGCCCGATCCCATCAACCGCCAGATGCCCACCGGTGTGGCCCCGTCGCCCTCGCGCTTGCCCGCCGTCATGCCGCTGCGACCGATCGAAACCGGAAAGCGGCGGCCCATGAACCGTGCGCCCCAGCGGGTGACCACCATGTCGATGCGGCGCGGGATCACAGGAGGTGCCCGGACTTGGCCGCCTTGGTGGCGAGATAGGCGCGGTTGTGATCGCTTTCGCCGACCTTCAGCGGCACCCGTTCGGCCACGTGGATGCCCGCCGCCTCCATCATCGCCACCTTTCTTGGGTTGTTCGTCATCAACCGCACCGCCTTGAACCCGAGCGCTTGCAGGATCTCGGAGCCGATCCGAAAATCGCGCTCATCGTCCTCGAAGCCGAGCCGGTGATTGGCCTCGACGGTGTCAAACCCCTGATCCTGCAAAGAATAGGCGCGCATCTTGTTGGCCAGACCGATGCCGCGCCCTTCCTGGTTCAGATAGAGCAGGACGCCAGCGCCCTCTTGGCCCATCGCTTCGAGCGCGGCGTGCAACTGCGGGCCGCAGTCGCATTTGAGGCTGCCCAGCACGTCGCCGGTGAAACAGGCGGAGTGAAGCCGCGCGAGCACCGGCTTTGACCGGTCGGGCCGGCCAATCTCGACGGCATAATGCTCTTCGCCGCCATCGCCCGGCCGGAACACGTGCAGCCGGCCGGCCTTGCTGACCTCCATCGGCACCCGCGCGGCGGCGACCTCGGTCAGCGTGCCGCCCTCCCATGGGAGCGTGATCCCGGTGAGATCGAGCCAGGTCAGCCCATGCGCGGCGGCGGTCGCTGGCCCGTCCGCAACCGGCACCAGGATCGCCGCTGGCAGCAGATGGGCGCCTTTCGTCAAGGTGAGGGCGGCGCGGGCAATGTCCTCGTCGCCCCCGCGCTCGGTTTGCAGTGGCCCTTTCAACGGCATCATCAGATCGTCGGCGGGATCGGCCACATTTTGGATCCAGGCCACATCGGCCTCTTCGGGAACCACGACGCGCGCAACGTGATCGGAATAGGCGCGGGCTTTCAAGGTTTCGGCCCGGCGCGGGGTGATGGCCAGAACCGGGGCACCGAAGCTTCGCAGAATCGCAAGCCGGTCTGCCAGGAGTGTTTCGGCTGCGGCGACGAGCGCGGCGTTGCCACCGATGCCCACGACAACCGGCACACCCATGCGCAGATCGGCGCGGGCGCGGGCGGCAAGCTCTCTTGTATCTGGGCCGAGGGTCATATCACTTTCCGAAGTCACGCCTCTAGATAGGGCGTTGCGAAAAAATGTGAAACAAATACCCGCTTGCCGACACGTCCGCGTGAGCGGATTGCAGCAATTGTTGCCGGGGCCGTGACGCGCACTCAGATGGAAAGGAGCAACCCGGAGGACCGTGATGGCGACGCACAAGAACATTCTGCTTGTCGACGATGACGAGGATCTGCGCGAGGCTTTGGCCGAGCAATTGGTGATGACCGAGGATTTCGATGTTTTCGAGGCCGGAAATGGCGCCGAGGCGATGCAGAAAACGAAAGAGGGGCTGTTTGATCTCGTGATCCTTGATGTCGGCCTGCCCGACACCGATGGCCGCGAATTGTGCAAACTCATGCGCAAGCAGGGGGTGAAGTGCCCCGTCCTGATGCTCACCGGACATGACAGCGATGCCGATACGATCCTCGGCCTCGACGCGGGCGCGAACGACTACGTGACCAAGCCCTTCAAGTTCCCGGTGCTTCTGGCCCGCATCCGCGCCCAGTTGCGCCAGCATGAGCAGAGCGAGGATGCTGTCTTCCAGCTTGGCCCATACACGTTCAAGCCGGCGATGAAGATGTTGATCTCGGAAGATGAACGCAAGATCCGCCTCACGGAGAAGGAAACCAACATCCTGAAGTTCCTCTACCGTGCGCAGGATGGGGTGGTGGCGCGTGACGTGCTGCTGCACGAGGTCTGGGGTTACAACGCGGGCGTCACCACGCACACGCTGGAGACGCATATCTATCGCCTGCGCCAGAAGATCGAACCCGATCCGGCGAATGTCCGACTTCTGATCACCGAAAGCGGGGGCTATCGTCTCGTTGCATAATGGCCACAGCCCGTGACGGCGGCCTTAATGTTGCCCATTTTGGCGACTATCAGTGAGTCTGACGGCGATTGTCTCGCTGGCTATTTCAATCTCATCCCCTGTCCGCGTCGGGGTAATGGCGCGGGATCCTCCCTGTTGGACTGACCCGGGCACTGCCCGGGTCTTTTTTGGGCTGGGGTTTTGGCGCCTTACGCCGGGCCCGCCGGGCCGCCCGTGGAGATCTTCTCTTTCGAGATCGAGGCAAGGCGACCGAGGAACGAGGCGCGCGACAGGCCCACCAGCATCCCCATGACAAATGCGATCATCCAGTCGCTGGTGATCTGGAGCGTGCTGATTGCGCTGGACCCGGCGCCGTCGGCCCCCTCGGGGCCAATGGCGATGACCAGCAATCCCGTCTTGAACACTGCAAAGGCGGCGACCCCGACGATAACGTCAAACAACGCCGACATCGGCGCGGCCTCGCCGATCATGCTCTCATACTTGTAGAATTCCGCCATCGACGTGATCCGGCCGGTGAACGAGATGGCAAAGAACAAAATTCGGCCCATGACGGTGCCGGCGACAACAAAGCTCATCGCCCTCAACCCGGCATCAAACCCTTCGGCCGGGGCGGATTCGCCCAGATCCCAGAAAAACCCGATGACCAGCGCAACCGCGAGAGTGAGAAGCGCCCAGGCGATTGGCGCCGAAAGGTTGCGCCGGTGCTGTGGCGACACGACGCGGCGCAGGAAATCGGCTTCGTATTTGTCCACCAATTGGCCGGCGCGATCGAGTCCGATTTCACTTTTCTCCGCGAGCACTGCGCAAAACAATTCAACCAGCTGGTACATGATGGAAATTGCGGCGGTTCGCTCCTTGGCTCTTGTCTTGTCAGGCAGTCCGAAGGCGCGCATCGCATCGGCAAGGTTCGAGATTCGGATCGCGAGATCGAAGTGGGCACGATCCGGCTTGGCTTTGACGTAGAAATCCCAATCCCAGACGCCTCTGCGTGCGGTTCCGTTATCCGGCCACGGATTCCCCTCAGCATCCGTTTTCGGCGTCAGACCGAACGCGCCGGTTTGCGGCTCATCATTGGGCTTGGGTCCCAGCGCCTTCACAGCGCGTCCCGATTCAGTCATTTGACCGCCTCCTTGAACGGGCGTCCGCAGCAAGGGCACACGTCCGGCGGCCCAGACACGAGCGCCTTCGGCAGAGCGATGATGTCAATGCCGGCGGCCTCCGGCAGCGCGCGCGCCTTTGCGAGCACCTCGGCGACGCGGTCAATCTCCTCGCCAAGTTCGGCCACTTCCGGGCTTTCGCTTCCGGCATCCTGAACCGCCTGAAGCGTGGCGCGAAGGTTGGCGAGGTTCGGTGGAAGTTTTTTCATCCAAACAACTCCAGCAACTTTCACATGTACAGTTTACAACAAATCCGCGAGTGCCGATTTGAGCGGGATCAGTTTTGGCAATACCGGCGCGGCCGGACATTGGTTTGCGCCCAGTGGCAAAACCGCTAGGGTCGCGCCCAACCCGATCTGGAGGATCCGATGAGCTTCACCCTCGCGACCTGGAACATCAACTCCGTGCGCCTGCGCGAAGGGCTGGTGATGCGTCTTCTCGAGGAAGATGCGCCCGACATCCTGTGCCTTCAGGAGTGCAAGAGCCCGGTCGAAAAGATCCCCACCGAGGGCTTCGCGGCGCTGGGCTACCCACACATGGTGGCGCGTGGGCAGAAGGGCTACAACGGTGTGGCGATCCTGTCGAAGCTGCCGCTCGAAGATATGGGCGACATGGATTTCGCCGGCCTCGGCCACGCCCGCCACGTGGCGGCGCGGTTGGAGACCGGCGTGGTGATCCACAATTTTTATGTGCCTGCCGGCGGTGACAAGCCCGACCGCGAGGTGAACGAGAAGTTCGGCCAGAAGCTCGACTATCTCACCGGGATGCGCGACTGGTTCCGCGACGAGCAATTCGACAAATCCATCCTGGTGGGTGATCTGAACATCGCGCCGCGCGAAGATGACGTCTGGAACCACAAACAGCTTCTCAGGGTGGTGAGCCACACGCCAACCGAGGTCGCGCATCTGGCGCAGACTCAGGAGGCAGGGCGCTGGGTGGACATCACCCGCAAGGACATTCCCGAGGGCAACCTCTTTTCGTGGTGGTCCTATCGGTCGCCCGACTGGGACAATGCCGATAAGGGCCGCCGGCTCGATCACATCTGGGCCACGCCCGATATTGCCAATGCCGCGCATTCGAGCCGCATTCGCCGCGAGGTGCGCGGCTGGGTGCAGCCCTCGGACCACGCCCCGGTGTTTGCCACTTTCGACCTTTGAGAACGGGTGCTAGGAAGCGGGCAAACCCGGGGCAAAGCGCCGCGCCCTTCCCGCGGGGTTGGAGAGCGCCGCCACTGCGCCCATATTGGGGCCAACACGTGAAAACAGGAGCATCCGATGCTTGAAATGGGACAATCCGCCACCACCCCCGGCAATGACGGTGCGCTGGTCAAGGAAATCACCGAAGCCACATTCATGGAAGACGTTATCGAGGCCTCGAAAGAGGTGCCGATCATCGTCGATTTCTGGGCGCCGTGGTGCGGGCCATGCCGCACGTTGGGCCCGGCGCTCGAATCCGCCGTGAGCGCGGCGGGCGGCAAGGTGAAGATGGTCAAGATCAACGTCGACGAAAACCAGCAGGTTGCCGCCCAGTTGCGCATCCAGTCGATCCCGACGGTCTATGCGTTCCACGATGGTCAGCCGGTCGATGGGTTTCAGGGCGCGCTGCCGCAAAGCCAGGTGAACCAGTTCGTCGACAAGATGGCGGCTCTGGCCACCGAAGGGCCACTCGCAGCGGCCATTTCTGCCGCCGAGGAAATGCTCGAAGCCGGCGCACTGGACGATGCGGCCCAGACGTTCGCGGCGATCCTCGAGGAAGACCCGCAGGCGGCCGTCGCCTATGCCGGGCTTGCGCGGGTCAAGATCGCGCAGGGGGACCTTGACGATGCCGAGGCGATCCTCAATGGCGCGCCGGCTGAAATCAGCCATTCTGCCGAGATCGAGGGGGCGCATGCGAAAATCGCACTGGCCCGACAGGCGGCCGAGGCGGGCCCGGTCG
This sequence comes from Paracoccaceae bacterium, assembly GCA_024763335.1. GTDB lineage: Bacteria > Pseudomonadota > Alphaproteobacteria > Rhodobacterales > Rhodobacteraceae > Sinisalibacter. Next base: position 5,470 of record JANTFS010000007.1, read on the forward strand.
AGGAGCTGCGCCGCAAGGTTTCCGCCAACCCCGACGACCACCAGGCGCGCCTCGATCTGGCCATGGCGTTGCACGCCAGCGGCGATGTGCAAGGTGCGGTCGATGAACTGCTGGAGATTTTCCGGCGTGATCGTGAGTGGAACGACGGTGCCGCGAAAACGCAGCTCTTCACTATCTTCGACGCGCTGCCGGCAAACGATCCGGTGGTGCTCGCGGGCCGGCGCAAGCTCTCGTCGCTCATGTTCGCCTGACATGTTTTCGCGCGCCGATCTGCCGGACAACATCCCGCTGTTTCCCTTGCCGGGGGCGCTGCTTCTGCCGCGCGCCCGGCTGCCGCTGCACATCTTCGAGCCGCGCTACCTCGCGATGCTTGAAGACGTGCTGAAAACGCCCGAACGCCTGATCGGGATGATTCAGCCGGCCGACGACGCCGGAGAGCGGCTGCACACGATCGGGTGCGCCGGCCGCGTGACCCAATTCAACGAAACCGACGATCACCGCTACATGATCACCCTGACAGGTGTGAGCCGGTTCCGGCTCGAAAACGTGGAAGACGGGTTTCGGCCCTATGCGATCGCGCGGGTCAATTGGGACGGGTTCGAGCGCGATCTGGGCGCGCCGGAGAAGGATCCGGGGTTTGACCGCCAGCCGTTTCTCGACCTTCTCGCGCGCTATTTCGACGTTTCCGATCTGAGGACCGATTGGGAAAGCCTCGAAGAAGCCGACGACGAGCTGCTCATCAACTCGCTGGCCACGCTCCTGCCCTTTGCGCCGGAAGACAAGCAGGCGCTGCTCGAAGCACCATCGCTCACAACCCGGCGAGAAACGCTTGCCGCCTTGATGGAATTCTCCCTGGCCGGCGGCACCGAGGACAATCTGCAATGACCGATCGCCCCCCCTATGACCGCCGCATGCTCGAGGCACTGGTTTGCCCGCTCACCCAAACGCGCCTGCGTTTCGATGCCGAGGCTCAGGAGTTGATCTCGGACGCGGCCAAGCTCGCATTCCCGATCCGCGATGGCATACCGATCATGCTGGTCGACGAGGCGCGCCAGATCGACACCTAACGCGCGCGCTCCTCGATCTCGGCACTGATCGAGAACGTGGCCGTGTTGAAGCGCATGCCGGTGCTCAGCTCACCGAGGATCACCGTGGTCTGCGCTCCCGCGCTATCGGTAATCACCCATTGCCGAAGCTCCACCGGATCGGCGGTAAACATCAGTTTTATGTTGCCGTAGTCCGGGTGATCCGGGTCCTGCGCGGTGACGGTCGTCGCTGTGCCGTCATAGCTGTGCCCGACAACCATCCCCGAGCGGGCGAGGTTGACGTTGCGCTCAAGGATCAGGTTGAGCGGCGTTTCCCTCAGCGGATACTGCTCAGGCCCGGTGTTTGATTTCCCATCAAACACCGCCAGTTGCTGGCCGCCAGCGATCACCAGGGTCTCGTCGGGCGGGGCATATTCGAACCGCGCCCGTCCGGGGCGCTGTATCATGATCTTGCCGGTCGAGATCGTCTGGTCGGCGTTGATCTGGGTGAACTCGGCCTCAAGCGTGGTGAGGCCGTTCAGATAGCTCGAAAGCTCGTCGAGAGAGAGCTTGTCGGCCAGCGTTGGCAGGGCGGACAGCACCAGTAGAAACGGCGCAAGCAGGAGGCGGTAGATCTTCATGGGCGATACCTAGTCAATGGAGCGGGCGTTTGCATCCCGCCCGTGCCGCAATCTGCCTCAACTCCGGGTGATAGGCGATAACACGCCGCTACTGGCTTTCCGGCACGAGGATCTCACGCTTGCCCACATGGTTCGAAGCGCTCACCAACCCTTCATCTTCCATCTGTTCCACCAACCGGGCGGCCTTGTTGTAGCCAATACCCAGTTTGCGCTGGATGTAGGACGTCGAGCACTTGCGATCCTTCAGAACGATCGCCACGGCCTGATCATAAAGCGCATCCTGGCCGTTCGTGTTGCCGCCGGTCGACAGGCCGAGAACCGCGTCGATATCAGCGGCTTTGTCCTCATCCGGCCCCTCGACGACTCCGCTCACGTAGTCGGGTGCCCCGAAGGACTTGAGGTGATTGACGATCTCCTCCACCTCTTCATCCGACACGAAGGGTCCGTGCACGCGGGTGATCCGGGCGCCACCGGCCATGTAAAGCATGTCGCCCATGCCAAGGAGCTGTTCGGCGCCCTGTTCGCCGAGAATCGTCCGACTGTCGACCTTCGAGGTCACCTGGAAGCTGATCCGGGTGGGGAAGTTGGCCTTGATCGTGCCGGTGATGACGTCCACCGAGGGGCGCTGCGTGGCCATGATGATGTGAATTCCGGAGGCCCGCGCCATCTGCGCGAGGCGCTGGATCGCGGCCTCGATTTCCTTTCCTGCCACGATCATCAAATCGGCCATTTCATCGACCACCACCACGATGTAGGGCAGTTTGACCGGCTGGAACTCTTCCGTCTCGAAGATTGGCTCGCCGGTCTCCTCATCAAAGCCCGTCTGCACCGTGCGCGAGAACATCTCGCCCTTGTCGAGCGCGTCCTTCACCCGGCCGTTGTAGCCTTCGATGTTGCGCACCCCCATCTTCGACATCTTGCGGTAACGCTCTTCCATCTCGCCGACGACCCATTTGAGCGCCACGACCGCCTTTTTCGGGTCGGTCACGACCGGGCTGAGGAGATGCGGAATGCCATCATAGACGGAAAGCTCGAGCATCTTTGGATCGATCATGATCAGCCGGCAATCTTCCGGGGTGAGTCGGTAGAGGAGCGACAGGATCATGGTGTTGATCGCCACCGATTTGCCCGAGCCGGTGGTGCCGGCGATGAGAAGATGCGGCATCTTCGCGAGGTTGGCCACAACCGGATCGCCGCCGATGTCTTTGCCCAGCGCCAGCGGCAGGCGCATGTTGGTGTCGCCGAAATCGCGGCCCGAAAGGATCTCGCGCAGCACCACCTTTTCTCGGTGGGCGTTGGGCAATTCGATGCCGATCACCGAACGGCCCGGCACCGTCGATACCCGCGCCGACAGCGCCGACATCGAGCGCGCGATATCGTCGGCGAGCCCGATCACGCGGCTGGCCTTGAGGCCGGGGGCAGGCTCGAGTTCATACATCGTGACCACGGGCCCGGGCCGCACGCTGACGATCTCGCCCTTCACGCCGTAGTCGTCGAGCACCGTTTCCAGCATGCGGGCGTTTTCTTCCAAGGCCTCGTCGGAAAGATGATGGCGTTCGATCGAAACCGGGTCGGTCAGCAGGTTGAGGGGAGGGAGTTCGAAGGCCTCCGGCCGCTCGTCGAAATTCAGCGACGGCTGCGCCTCGGCGCGGGCCCGGCTCGACGGTGCCGTCTTGCGCGTGTTGTGCTGGACGACCTTTTTCGGCGCAGGCATCGGGGGTGAAACCGGCTGTGCCCGCTCGGTGTCGGCGGGTTCGGGGAGGATGTCGGCGGCGTCGCGGTTGAAGTCGGCCTCGAGATCGGGTTCCCATTCCGGGCCGACCTCGGCCCGCATGTCGGCATCGAGCGCATAGGCCGGCGCGGCCGCAAGGGCCTCGTCGCCGGAAAAGATATTGCGCGTCTCGAGGTCTGGCTCGGGTGTCGGAACCGCGTGCGCCCCGGATCGGCGCATCACCGGCGGTTCGGCCCGCAACGCGGCAACCGCCTCGCGCCGGGCCTTCACCCGGGCCGCTGCCGACGCAATCGCGGCTGACATCGGCGACAGGGGTTCTCCGTCCGGGGTCCGGGGCGGGGTGGGGTCATCCATCGCCTCCGTCCGCCGGGCGTTGAGCGCGCGCGCGATCTTTGCGCTGATCCGGTCGGAGGCGCCGGCGTTGTCCGGCACCGCGCCGAGATAGGGCTCGGGTTCAACGAGTTCGGGCTCAACCTGCACATCGGGTGCGCGTTTCGCAAAACCGTGGACCCGCGCCAGCAGGCCCTGGCGCGGCGACGGGTCAGGCTCGGCAGGCAGGGGGGCGGTGTCGTCGTGACGAGCGCGCCCATTTTGCTGCATCTTGCGCGTCTCGATCGGCGGCTCGGTTCGGGCGACGACGCGCCCGGCGGCAAGCGGCGGCGGCGCAGAGAACTGCCCGGCATCAACAACCGAGGCATCCGCTGCCGGTGAGCCGACATGGTCCGCGCGGCGCTGCGATCGTTGCGCCTTCAGCGCCACCGCACCGCGCAGCGCGCCGGAAGCGCCCGCTGCGGCGCCCACGGCCGCACCGCGCATGCCAACCCGCATCAGTTTCAAAAGCCCCGCGTAGCTCATCACCACGCCAGCAAAGAGGAACACGCCGAACCGGCGCAACTCGCTGTGGGAAAAGCCCATGGCAAAGGCGCCGACCGCAAGCGTGGCGAGTCCGATGATCAGGGAGAGCGCCTTGAGGCCCGCCACCGGGTCGACCGGCAGAACGCCGAGAATGGCGCCGAGGATGGTATCGCCGAACAGACCGCCGAGGCCAAAGGTGTGGCTCCAGGCCGGCCCCGGCACGAGGGTCGAGGCATAGATCGCAGCGAGCGCCACGGCGATGGGAACAAAAACGACCCGCGCCAAGACTTTTTCCTCGCCACGGTGACTGAGAAACCGAAGCCCCCACACCGCGAGAGCAACGACGATCGCCCAGGCCCCCAGCCCGATGATCACGGCAAAGGGTGATGCGATGTTCGCGCCGATGCGGCCCAGCAGGTTTTTGGTCGGGCCTTCCGTTGCCGCGAGCCATCCCGGATCGTCCGGGGAATAGGATCCGAGGATGAGGCCCAGCGCAATCGCCAGCACCAGCAATCCGAGGCCCAGAAGCTCCTTCCCCCGTTGCTCGATCAACGCCTGCGTGGCGCTGTCGAAGATCGGGTCACGCCCTTTCGCCTGATATGCCATTCCTCACCTCGTTCTTATGCGTAGATGCAGCTCTTGAGCCGTTCCAGGCCCCGCTGCATCTCGTCTTTTGGGGCCACCATCGCGACCCTGATGTAAGCCTTGCCGGGGTTCAGCCCATCCACCTCACGTGCGAGATAGGCGCCGGGGAGAACCCGAATTCCCGTTTCCGTCCAGAGCCTCAGGGCCGCGTTCTCGCCGTCATCGACGGGGAGCCACAGGAAGAAACCGGCCTGCGGCGGATGATACCCGGGCACGTCTGAGAAGATTTCGTCGGCAATGCGGTATTTTTCCTGGTAGAGCGCCCGTGACGTCTTCACATGCGCCTCGTCGGCCCAGGCTCGCTCCGCCACACGCTGAAGGGGGAGCGGCAACGGCGCCCCGGCATAGGCGCGCAGCTGCTTGATGCGGGCGATGCTTTCCGGGCCGCCGGCGACAAATCCGGAGCGGAGGCCGGGCAGATTCGAACGCTTCGAGAGCGAATGAAAGATCACCACGCGTTCGGGATCGGCCCCACCCTCGGCGGCAACCTCGAGGGCTCCGCTGGGCGGCCTGTCGCGGTAGATCTCCGAATAGCATTCGTCCGCGAAAATCTGGAAATCGTGTTTCTCGGCCAAGGCGATCAGCGTGGCCCAATCCTCTCGGCTGGCGACGGCACCCTGTGGGTTCGAGGGCGAGCAAAGATAGGCGATGGCGGTTCGGTTCAGGATATCCTTGGGCAGAGCCGTGTAGTCGGGCAGAAAGCCCGTCTCGGCCGTCGCCGGCACATAGACCGGCTCGGCGCCCACAGCGAGCGCGGCCATGGCATAGACCTGGTAGAACGGGTTCGGGATCAGGATCACCGGGCGTCGCCCGCGGACGACTTCGGGGCAGAGCGCAATGGCTGAATTGAACAGGCCCTCGCGCGTGCCATTGAGCGCCATGATCTGGGTATCGGCCTCGATGCGAACGCCATAGCGCCGATCAATCCAGCCGGCGATTTCCGACAGCAGCTCCGGGGTTCCATCGTTGGGGGGGTAGACCCCGAAGCCCGCGAGATTTTCGGAGATCGTTTCGCCGACGAACCCGGGCATCGCGTGTTTCGGCTCGCCGATCGTCATATGAATGACCTCGCCGCCCGGCGCATGGGCGTCGAGCAGCGCCCGCAGCCGCGGGAACGCGTATTCGGGCAAGCCGGAAAACCGCTCGGGAAACGTCATGCCTGTGTCTGCCTCTATCCTCGGGATCGTTTTCGCCCCGATTTCGCCCAGAATAGCCGGTCAGGGCGGCGCGGTCCAGAAAAAGGCTGAGAAACCCGCTGCTTGCGGTTTGGATATGTGTCTTTTAGGCCAAGGCCGCTTCGGCAGCCGCGCCGATCCTCAACAGCCGCTCCTCCCCCATCGGTGCGCCGAGAAACATGATGCCAGCCGACGGAACCCCCGTGGGAAGGGTGAGCCCGGCCCCGCACATCAGGTTTCCGATCCGCGTGTTGACGAGCGAAAGCAGGTTTTCCGTCACGTAGTATTCGTGCTCGGAGAGCAGCCGGTCGATCTTCGGGGGCAGGATCGGCGATGTCGGCAGGATCACCGCATCGAAGCCAGCGGTGCGGCGGCGGAACTCGGCGCGCAAGGCATCGAGCTTGTGCCAGGCCGCCACATAGTCAGACCCGCCGAACTTGCCGCCGGCGCGGAAGCGGTGGAGGATCTGCTCGAACATCAGCTCGGGTTGAGCCTCGATCACGTCACGCCAGGTCGCGTAGGCCTCCGTGGTGTACAGGATGGCTGACATGGCGAGGGCTTCATCAACGAGATCGAAGTTGGCACTTTCGATCTCGGCGCCAGCCTCCCGCAGACGGGAAACCGCGTGTTCGAACCCCGCGCGGGGTTCGTCGCGCAGATCGCGCAGGCCATTCTCCAGCACGAGGAGCCGGACGCCTTTCAGCGATGCTCCCTGCAAGTCCGCAGCCCGCGCTTGGCCTTCAAGGGCGGCAAGAAAGAGGGCACAATCCTCGACGGTGCGGCACAGCGGGCCGACGGTATCGAACTTTGCACACAGCGGCACGACGCCCTTGAGAGACAGCCGTCCCGAGGTGGTCTTGAGACCGACAAGATCGTTCCACGCCGCGGGAATGCGCACCGACCCGCCCGTATCAGAGCCGATGCCCGCCGGGGCGAGGCCAAAGGCCACCGAGGTGGCGGCCCCGGAAGACGAGCCGCCGGCAACGGCCTCGGCGTCGTTGACGCTGGGTGGGGTTTGCGTCACCGGGTTCAGCCCCAGACCGGAAAACGCCAGTTCCGACATGTGCGTCTTGCCGAGGCCGACGAGGCCCATGGCCGTCGCGTTCTGCACAACTTCGGCATCGGCATCGGGCAGGCGGCCTTTCAGAAGGGCCGAGCCGGCCTCGGTGACCACGCCGGCTGTGTCGAACAGGTCTTTCCAGCTCACCGGCACCCCGTCGAGTGGCCCACGACGGGTGCCCGTCTTCGCGCGCTTTGCCGCTGCCGCGGCTTCGGCCATCGCCCGGTCTTCCGTCAGGCGCGCATAGATGCGGTCTTTCAACGGATGCGCCTTGATCGCATCGAAATAGGCGCCCGCGAGGTCGACCGGATCGACCCGCCCCGCGCCGATTTCGCGCCCGAGATCGCCTGCACTCATCCAAAGCCAGTTGTCCGCCATGGGTCCCCTTTCCGTTTGCCGAGACGGTAGCGGCGCGACAGCGCATGGACAATCCCGATTTGCCGCGCCAAAGATGCGCTATGCAACTCGATACCGATATTCTGATCGTGGGCGGCGGGCTGAATGGTCCGGCCCTTGCTCTGGCGCTGGGCGACGTTGGGTTCAACGTCACGGTGGTTGACGCGTTGAAGGCGGGCACGCGCGGCGAGGAGGCGTTCGACGGACGCGGATATGCACTCGCGCTCGCCTCGCAGCGGCTGCTCAAGGCGATCGGTGTCTGGGACCGGGTCGGCGACAATGCCACGCCCTTGCTCGAGATCCGCATTTCCGACGGCAAGCCGGGCACCGGCCCGGGCCCGTTCGTTCTGGAGTTCGACAACGGCGAGCTCGATGAGGGCCCGATGGGCTACATGGTCGAAGACCGTTTCCTCTCCCGTGCCCTGCTTGACGCGGTGCAGGCCCATCCGAAGGTTGCGCTCGTCGATGGGGCGATGGTCACGGCGCAGGAGATCGGGCCAGCCAGCGTGACGCTGACACTCGATAGCGGCAAGACGCTGTCGGGCCGAATGGTGGTGGGGTGCGACGGGCGGCGGTCGGGCGTGGCCGAAAGGGCCGGGATCGGGCGGCATGGGCATGACTACGGGCAGACCGCACTGGTGTGCGCCATCAACCACGAAAAGCCACACCACGGGATCGCGCATCAATTCTTCATGCCGTCTGGTCCGCTGGCAATCCTGCCGTTGCCGGGCAATCAATGCTCGATTGTCTGGACCGAAAGCCATGCCGAGGCGGCGCGCATCCACGCGCTTGATGACGCCGGCTACCTTGAAGAGCTGCGGCCGCGGTTTGGCGATTTTCTCGGTGAGATCAGTCTTGCGGGCAAACGCTTCACCTATCCGCTCAACCTGACGGTCGCCAACTCTTACGTGGCCGATCGGGTGGCGCTGGTGGGCGATGCCGCCCACGGCATGCACCCGATCGCGGGGCAGGGCCTTAACGCCGGGCTCAAGGACGTCGGCGCGCTTGCCGAGGTGCTTGCGCTGGCCAAGCGCCGAGGTGAAGATTATGGCCGGATCGATGTGCTGGAGCGCTATCAGCAATGGCGCCGTTTCGATGTGACGAGCATGGTAACGGCCACCGAGACGGTGAACCGGCTGTTCTCGAACGATAACCCGGTCTTGCGCACCCTGCGCGACATTGGCCTCGGCGCGGTTAACGCCATGCCGAAACTGCGCCGGGGGTTCATCCGGGAGGCGGCCGGGCTTACCGGCGACTTGCCGAGGCTCCTTCAAGGCCGACAAATCTGAGGCTCAACGCTTGCCGCAGAGCCTCAGCTGCTGGTCATACATCACGGCCCGCTCAGCCACCTCGTCGGCGATCCGCACCAGCCACGTCTTGGTTTTGTAGGTTCCGCGCAGAAAGCCGGTCCGGCCATCATGGTAGGCGAGATACTGGTTGCGCGCGTCATGCAGTGCCACACCGGTTTCTTCCCGTGTCAGGGTCATGTACCACCCCATGAAATCGGTGGCGTCCCGGATATCATCGCGCGCGGCACGGCGCCCGCCTTCGGCACGCTGGTATTCTCCCCATGTGCCGTCCAGTGCCTGTGCGTAGCCATAGGCGGAACTCTGGCGGCCCAAAGGGATCACCCCGAGGGCGTATTTCATTGGCGTGCGGTTATCTCCGATGAATTTCGATTCCTGGTAGATCATCGCCATCAGGACAGGGACGGGAACGTCCCATTTGCGCTCGGCCTGTTTCATCGCGCGCAGGTAGTGGGGCCGTTGATCCACGATCGAACAGGCGTCGTCGAGATTTCGCGGCGCCCGAAAATCGCTGCCGCCGCACGAGGCGACGAGCACGAGAAAAATAATCGTGCGAAGGGGTCTGCTCATCTGCCTCTCGCAACTATGTCGCTTATCGTTTTGGCCCACCATAGCCTAAACCGGCACGCTAGGAAATGGCCTAGACGAGAAAGGCGAGCGTGAGGGGAATCGTTGCAACAGCCGCGAGCGTGGAGGCAACAACGAGCCCGGCGACGGCGTCTGCATCGGCGCCATATTTTTCCGCCAGCATGTAGGATGTCACCGCAACCGGCGTCGAAACCTGAAGCACCAGGATCGCGAAGGGAATGCCGGTCAGCCCGAAAGCCAGGCCGATTGTCCAGCCGATCGCAACGGTGACGCCAACCTTTGTGAGCGAAAGCAGGAAGGCCCGGCCGAGACCGGCCGGATGCAGCCGCGCCACAGCGACCCCGAGGGTTATTAACATGAGCGGGATGGCGAGTTGACCGATGAGATCAAGTGTGTTGGTCAAGAAACGCGGTGTCTGCCAGCCCTGCCACAAGAACAGGGCACCCAGCAAGGTCGCCCATACCAGCGGCTCTTTCAGGGCCTTGATCGGCGAGCCTCCGCCAGCCACAACCCAGACGCCGAACGTGAAGGACCAGATCGCCATGACGGCGAAGACCACAACCGCATAACTGAGCCCGGCCTCACCAAATGCGAACAGCGCAAGTGGCAGCCCGAGATTGCCGGTGTTGCCGAAGACCAGCGGTGCGAGATAGGTGCGCAGATCAAGCCCCGCGAGACGGGTTCCGATCAAGGCAGCGATGGTAATCGCGCCATAAGCCGCGATCGAGGCCAGCAGGAGCGTGGTGAGGGCCGCGGGTTCGATCTCGGTTTTCATCAGGGCCGTGAAGATCAGCGCAGGCACCGCGAGTGTCATCGCCAGCTTGGTCACAAACTCGATTCGGTACTCGAAGCCGAGACGCACCCAGAGAAATCCGATCAACGCCAGAATGAAGACGGGCGCGACGATTTCGAGCACTGTCAGAATGAGGTTCACAGTCTGTTTCCTACAAAATCCGGCACCTCGCATGGACAAGCCCCGGTGCGAGGCATTACTACTCGGACGGGAGCTGTTGGACCATGCTGAAAACGCGGGCAAAATATCACCTTGGCCAGATCGTGCGCCATCGCAAGCACCCCTTCCGGGGGGTGGTCTTCGATGTCGACGCGGCGTTCAACAATACCGAGGAGTGGTATGAGGCCATCCCGGAAGACAGCCGCCCGTCAAAGGATCAGCCGTTTTACCACCTGCTCGCGGAAAACGATCAGAGCTACTACGTGGCCTATGTCTCGGAGCAGAACCTTGTGGCCGACTATTCCGGCGAGCCGGTGAGCCACCCCGATTTGCCCGATCTTTTCGGCGAATTCGAAGACGGGCACTACCCGCTCCATTTTCAACTGAACTGAACTGAAACGAGCCGGACGTGGGCTAGTAGCCGATGGCCGCTCCGTCCTTGCGCGGGTCGGAGGCGCCTTCCAGAACCCCGGTGTCGTGGTGAATCCGGATCGCCTGGGCACCGCCGATCGGTTCCTCGGGCACGCTCACCTGATGGCCCATCTCGGCAAGCTGCGCGCGCACGGCATCGGAATATCCCCGCTCCACCTTCATGTTGCCGGCGTCACTGAAACTGCGCGGCGCGTCGATGGCTGCCTGCGGGTCGAGCCCATAGTCGACGATGTTGGTCAGGAAACGCGCGTGGCCGTTGGGTTGGTAGGCCCCGCCCATCACGCCGAAGGGCATGGTGACACGGCCGTTCTCGCGCAACATGCCCGGAATGATCGTGTGCATCGGCCGTTTGCCGCCGCCGGCCTCATTCGGGTGGCCGGCCTCCAGCGTGAACCCCGCGCCGCGGTTCTGGAACAGGATGCCGAATTTGTCGGAGGCAAGGCCGGAGCCGAAGGAATGGAAGATCGAATAGATCAGCGAGACAGCCATGCCGTCGCGGTCAACCACGGTGAGATAGATCGTTTCCTTGTGCACGGCCTCGGTCAGCGGTTCGGCGGCCGGCATGGCGCGGGCCGGATCGATCAACGCGGCGAGCGCGTCGGCCGTTTCGGGCGCAAGCATGTGATCGAGGCGGGTTGTGTAATCGCCGTCGGCGATAAACCGGTTGCGGGCATCGTAGGCCAGTTTGGCGGCCTCGGCCTCGAGATGCGCCCGTTCCGCCCCGAAGGGATCAAGGCTCGCCAGATCGAACCGGGCCAGGATGTTGGCCATCAAGATCGCCGTCGCGCCCTGGCCGTTGGGCGGATGCTCAACAAGGTCAACACCCTTGTAGGTGCCTGAAATCGGTGCAGTCCATGTGGCTTGCGTGGCGGCGAAATCATCGAGCGTGTGGCTGCCGCCCAGGGCCTGGAGCGCGGCCACCATGTCTTCGGCGACCTCGCCTTCATAGAACCCTGCGCGCCCCTTGGCGGCGATCCGGCGCAGAACGTCGGCCTGCTCGGGCGCGCGAAAATTGGTGCCTGGCAGGGGCGATTGCCCGCCGGGCAGGTAGACCTCGCGCGCATGGCCCGAAAGAAGCGCATTGCGCGCGGCAATCTGCCAATCGAAGGAAACCCGAGGGGCCACCGGCACGCCCTCTTCGGCATAGCGAATCGCCGGAGCGAGAACGCGGTCGAGCCCGAGTTGGCCATGGGCTTCGGACAGTCGGCAGAAGGCGTCGACGGCGCCCGGCACGGTCACCGCGGCGGCATCCCGGACCGGCATTGCAGTGTGCCCGGCCGCGCGCAATTGCCCGGCGTCGAGCCCCTGTGGCGCACGGCCGGAGCCGTTGAGCGCCAAGATCTCGTCATCGCCGGCCGTCTTGAGAAGAACGAAACAATCGCCTCCGAGACCGGTCATCTGCGGTTCGCAGATATTGAGAACCATGGCGGCTCCGATCGCGGCATCGACGGCGTTGCCGCCCGCTTCCATCAACGTAACGGCAGTATGGGCCGCGAGCGGGTGCGAGGTGGCACACATTCCGTTGCTGGCAAACACGGGCGAGCGGCCCGGCAGGTGATAATCGCGCATTTTGGTCTCCCTTGACCGGGGCAAGTTACGCCAAAGCGCGATGAATGCAATGCGAAGAAGCTGAACCTCGGTGCCGCGCACTGGGTGGGGGCTGTTAGACACGGCACCGAGGGAAGCCTGTGCAGCTACCCCTCGAATATCGCGACTCAATCCGCCAAGGGTTCGGTCGCAATCGGACATTTTCGGGGCAATTGTGCCGATCATGTCGGTCGCCACCTGAAATCGCAGGGTTTTGTCCGGCCTCACTGCACCTGAGGGAGGACGGCGAGCGGAATTTCGAAGCGCAGTTCGTTACGGTCACCGTCGCGGCGGTAGCGGAGGTCTTGCGTCAGCGCGCGGATCAGGAACCAGCCGAAGCCGCCCTCGGGCAGGTTGTCGACCGATACGTCAAGCGCTTGCGGCTGGCCGCCCGGCGCACCGCCACCCGGCATGGGGTGACCCTCGTCGCGAATCATGAACGTGAGCTTTGACCGATGCCGGCGCATCGAGAGCTCGATCAGGCCGCTGGCATGCCCGGCATAGGAATGCTCGACGACATTGTTCAAAGCCTCCGCGAGGACAATTTCGACGGCGCCGGCGTGCTCTTGCGAAACGTCCATCTTTTGCAGCGCTTCATTCGCCTGGCTCAAAGCCTCGCGCACCGACACCGGATCGCCCGGGATCAGCAGGCGCAGCCCGTTGTCCCCATCCCACAGGGCCGCCAAGTGGTGATCGCCGTTTGGGCCCATGAGCTCGAAGCGCCTATCCAGCATTCCGCATTCCAAGGCCGAGATCGGCGACATCGGGATGAATCGTGAAGATCGTGTCCATTCGGGTGAGCTGGAAAACCTTCTCGACATTCATCGTCAAGCCCGCCAGCTCCAGTTTCCGCCCCTCGCCGATCTGTTTCATGGCCGCAACCACGGCGCCGAGGCCGGAACTGTCAAGAAAGGTGACACGAGAAAGATCGAGCACCACCCGCATCGGGCCGCCTTCGGTGGCCTCGCGCATTTGATCCTTGAACTGGATCGCGACGACTGCGTCGATCCGCGGCTCCTCGACCGTGATCAGCCTTGTGTCGCCAAAATCCTGACAGTCGAACTCCATCGCTATTTTCCTTTGCCGCAATCTCGTTATGCGGGAAGCTAACCTCCGAGCGTTACCATTCGGTAAGCGCCAACCGGGACTGGTGAGAGGAGAAGCGCGTATGCGGCAAGTTCTTGGCTCCGAGCGCATTGCGGTGACGACATTGGCGGGTGCGCAGACATGATCGACTATCCTGCGCTCGCAGACCGGGTGGGCGCGCTCTGCGCCGGCGAAACCGACCCTGTCGCCCTGATGGCGACGGTGGTCTGCGAGGTGCACCATTCCGATGCGAGGTTCGATTGGACCGGGTTCTATCGGGTGGTTGCGCCGGGTCTTCTCAAGATCGGCCCCTACCAGGGCGGGCACGGCTGCCTGACGATCCCGTTCGAGCGGGGCGTTTGCGGTGCGGCGGCGCGCTCCGGGGAGGCCCAGATCGTCGATGATGTCGATGCCTTTCCCGGACATATTGCCTGCGCGACGTCCACGCGCTCAGAACTTGTGCTGCCGGTGTGGAACGGGGCGGGTGAACTGATCGCGGTCTTCGACCTGGACAGTGACCAGCCGGCGGCCTTTACCGAGGCGGATGCACGGGCACTGGGGGATATTCTGCGCGAGGTGTTTTCCGGATGCTGAAAGGATCCTGCCTGTGCGGAGACGTTCGGTTCACCGTCACCGGTGCGCCGTTCGATCCGGCTGCGTGCCATTGCAACCAGTGCCGAAAGATGTCGGGACACGTCTGGGCGGCGGCAATCGTGCGCGAGGCCGACATCGAGATAGTCGGTGAGGTGCGCTGGTATGAGGCCACGCCCCGGGCGCGTCGCGGGTTCTGTCCACGCTGCGGTTCATCGCTGTTCTGGCAGGAACAAGGCTCGGGCAACATGGACTTCGCGCTGGGCGCGGTGGATGGACCGACGGGGTTGCATCTGGCCCGGCACATCTTCATCGAAAGCAAGGGCGACTATTACGACATTCCAGACAGCGAACCGGGACAGGAGGGGGAAAGTTGATCGTTGGGCTTGAACTCTGGACCATCGCGAGCTTTCTGGGTGCCGGAATTTTGCTCAACTTCACACCGGGCGCAGACGTGATGTTTGCCTCGGCAAGCGGGCTGTCAGGCGGCCCGCGAGCGGGTGTTGCCGCAGCCTTCGGGGTGGCGCTCGGCGGGGTGTTTCACACCCTTCTCGCAGCGGCCGGGCTCGCCACTCTGCTGGTCGCGTCCCCCGCGGCCTATGATGCTGTGCGCTGGCTCGGCGCCGGCTATCTGCTGGTTCTCGCGGTGAAAAGCTGGCGGGCGGGGCGGGCCGACCTCGTCGATGGTAGCCGGGCGCTGGGGCGCGCCGTGCGCCGTGGGTTCGTCACCAATGCGCTGAACCCGAAGGTGGCGCTTTTCGTGCTGGCCTTCCTGCCGCAATTCACCAATCCCGACACGGGCTTGGTATGGCAGCAGATTCTCGTGCTCGGGCTGATGTTCTCGGGCACCGGGTTTCTCGTCACCGCCGGTTATGGCGCCTTGGCGGGCGTGGCGGGTCAGGCGCTGGGGAGCGCTACGGGTTGGATGGGCAAGCTCGCCGCCATTGTTTTCGGGGCGCTGGCCGTGCGGCTGGTCATCGAGTGAGGCTTGGCGTGCGGTCCCGAGGTCGGCGGGGCTTGCAGGTGAGCGCGCGGTTTGCGACACGGGCGGCATGAGTGACGACTATGCCCCGCCAACTGACCCTCTGAAGATCATTCACCAGGATCACGAGCTTCTGGTGGTGGACAAGCCTGCCGGCCTGTTGAGCGTGCCGGGCAAGGGCGAGCACCTGTCGGATTGCCTGCTCGCGCGGGCACAGGCCGTCTTTCCCGACGCGTTGCTCGTGCACCGGCTGGACCGCGACACCTCGGGGGTGATGATCTTCGCCATGTCGCGGCACGCCCAGCGCCACCTCGGGCTGCAATTCGAGCGCCGACAGGTCAAGAAAGCCTATGTCGCGCGGGTCTGGGAGCAGGTGGCGGAGAAAACCGGCACGGTGGATTTGCCGCTGATCGTCGATTGGCCCAACCGGCCATTGCAGCATGTGAATTTCGAGACTGGCAAACCGGCGCAGACCGACTGGCGGGTGATGCGATATGAAGAGGGCACAACACGCGTGCGGCTCTTTCCACACACCGGCCGTTCACACCAGCTGCGCGTGCACATGAAGGAGATCGGCCACCCGATCCTGGGCGATCCCTTCTATGCCGAGGGTGCGGCGCGCGGGTTTCCCCGCATGATGCTGCACGCCGAGAGCCTGAGGTTGCGCCATCCCGATGGCGGCAAGGGGATGATCTTCAAGTCGAAAGTGCCGTTTTAATCGCCCCGACCAGCTCACCGGGTTCGGTGACGACATTGGCCGGATGTGCCGCGACAAGAGCCGTGGTTGCGGCATAGCCCCATGTCACCGAGAGCGCGGGAATGCCCACCTTCTGAGCCGCATGGACGTCGCGCTCTTCATCGCCGATGGCGACAGCCCGGCACGCCTTGGTCCGGCTGATCGCACGGCGCAGGTGGCGGGCCTTGCCGAACACCGACGCGCCGGTATCGAAATGGTCGACATATCGCGTGAGCTCGGGCCCGAGGATGGCCCGGATGTTGGCCTCGCTGTTGGATGACACAACGGCGATCGAGATACCTTCCGAAGTCAGCGCCTTGAACAGCTCCGGGACGAAGGCAAAAGGCGAGATGCGGTCGATATCGCGCTCCATCGCCGCGCGCATCGTCCGCGCGATCGCCGGCAACCTCCAGCGCGAAACGCCGAGATAGCCCATGATCTCGCGAGAGGATCGGTGGCGCAGCATTTCTCGCTCTTGGCTGTCGACCTCGCGAAACCGATGCCGCCGCGCTGCTTCGTTCACGGTGTCGAAGAACCACGCGGCGCTGTCGGCGATGGTGCCGTCGAAATCGAAGATGGCGAGACGGGTCATCTTGGATCAGCCGTTCGACCAGCCGCCGATTGCTTTCACCTCGAGGAAATCCTCGATGCCAAACTCGCCCCCCTCACGGCCATTGCCCGATTGTTTCATGCCGCCGAAAGGTGAGCCGAAGCTGCGCGACTGGCCGTTCATCTCGACCATGCCGGAACGCACCTTGAGCGCCACGCGATTGGCGCGGGCACCATCCTGGGTCTGCACGTAATTGGTGAGGCCATAGACCGTGTCGTTGGTGATCGCGATGGCCTCTTCCTCGGTATCGAACGGGATAATCGAGAGCACCGGCCCAAAGATCTCTTCGCGCGCGATGGTCATGTCGTTGGTCACGTCGGCAAAGACGGTGGGCTTGACGTAGTAGCCGCGGTTGAAGCCCTCTGGCAGGCCAGTGCCGCCGGCGACGAGGCGGGCGCCTTCGTCGATGCCCTTCTGGATCAGGCCCTGGATCTTGTCCCACTGGGTCTTGTTCACGACAGGGCCGATGTGGCGGCCCTCCTCGTGCGGGTCGCCTATGGCGATCTTGCTGGCCATCGCGGCGGCTTCTTCCACCGCGGCGTCGTAGATCTCGCGCTGCACCAGCATCCGGCTCGGCGCGTTACAGCTCTGGCCGGTGTTCTGCATCATGTGGATCACGCCACGCTTCACAGCCTTCTCGTCGGCGTCGGCGAAGATGATGTTGGCGCCCTTGCCGCCAAGCTCAAGATGCACCCGCTTGAGCGTGTCGGCCGCGTTCTTCGAGATCGCGATGCCGGCGCGGGTGGAGCCGGTGAAGCTCACCATGTCGACGTCCAGATGGCCCGTCAGCGCCGTTCCCGCGCCCATCCCATTACCGTTGACGAGGTTGAACACACCGGGCGGGAAGCCGGCCTCATGCATCATCTCGGCAAAAAGCATGGCGTCGAGCGGGCTTTCTTCGGAGGGTTTGAGCACCATCGTGCAGCCCGCGACAGCGGCGGCAACCACCTTCAACGTGATCTGGTTCATCGGCCAGTTCCATGGCGTGATGAGCCCCGCGACGCCCACCGGTTCGTAGACGATCCGGTCATTCGGCGCGCGGTCGGAGAGGGGGCGGATGAACTCGAACTCCCTCGCCGCGGCGATGAATTCCTTGATGTGGAAGGTGCCGGCGCCGACCTGGTTGTTGCGGCTCATGTCGATCGGTGCGCCCATGGCGAGCGTCATCGCCTGAGCCATCTCCTCGGAGCGGGCGAGGTAGATGTCGAGGAGTTTTTCCACGAGGGCAAGCCGCTCGGCGGGGGGCGTTTCCATCCAGGCGGGGAAGGCAGCCTTGGCTGCGGCCACGGCCTTGTCGATGTCGGCGTTGCTGCCGAGAGAAATCACGGCGACGGCTTCTTCGGTCGACGGATCAATGACCGGCAGATCATTGGGCGCCTCCGGCGCCACCCACGCACCGTCGATATAGAACTCACGCTTCTCGATCATCTCTGTCTCCCATTCGGATTTGCCGCAACTGTGTCACCGCTCACAGGGAAGGACAAGCGGCGCTGCGACATGCAGTCGCGGTATGCGATACGGGGGGCGGTGCGGCAATTCAAGGGCTTCACAGGCGTGATTTAGAATTTATCTAAACCTCCGACAGATACCCGACCACAGGAGGCACCCATGGGACTGCGAATCAACGAGACCGTTCCGAATTTTCACGCGACGACAGATCAGGGTGAAATCGACTTCCACGATTTCATCGGTGACAGTTACACCATCCTGTTTTCGCACCCGGCCGACTTCACCCCGATCTGCACCACCGAATTCGGTGCCGTGGCCCAGCTCGCCGACGAGTGGGAAAAGCGTGGCGTGAAGGTGATCGGCCTGTCCGTCGACAGCGTCGAAGATCACGTGAAGTGGAAGAACGACATTTCGACCTTCGCCAAGGCGCCGGCGAAGTTCCCGATCATCGCCGACACCGATCTGGCGGTTTCCAAGGCGCTCGACATGCTTCCGGCTGACGCCTACCTGCCCGAGGGCAAAACCGCGGCCGACAGTGAAACCGTGCGGTCCGTCTTCATTTTCGGCCCGGACAAGAAGCTGCGTCTGAGCATGACCTACCCGATGTCGGTTGGCCGCAACTTCGCGGAAGTCCTGCGCGCGCTTGACGCTGTGATGGCGACCGACGGCACGGTGGTGCGCACCCCGGCCAACTGGCAGCCGGGCCAGGATGTGATCGTCGCGCCGACGATGCCGACCGAAGAGGCCAAGGAGAAGTTTGGCGAGGTGAAGGAAATCTTCCCCTACCTGCGCTTCATGCACGACCCCAACAAGTGAGGCCGTGCCAAGGCGATCGGAAACCCCGCCTTCTGGCGGGGTTTCTTTTTTGGCCTGCTGCGACGGTTCGAGCCGGGCAAGCCGGAGCCCGGATCGTGACTCAGGAGTTGGTCATCGCAATGCAGGGCCCGTGAGGGTCTGAACTGCCGGCGAAATCAGCGATGGTCAGCGCGCATACGGGTCCTTGAGTGCGGGCAGGATGGTGCCAGTGCACTCGCCAAACCCGATTCGGTAGCCATCGCCTCGTGCGGCGCCCTGCAAAGCAAGCGTGTCGCCATCCTCCAGGAAGCTGCGGGTTTCGCCGCCGTCCAGCGTGATCGGTTCCTTGCCGCCCCAGCTCAGCTCCAGAAGCGAGCCGCGGCTTTCCTTCACCGGCCCCGAAATCGTGCCCGAGCCGAGCAGATCGCCCACCCGCATCGGGCAGCCGCTGGTGGTGTGATGCGCCAGCTGCTGGGCGGCGGAATAATACATCTCGCGGTAGTTGGTGCGCGTGATCGTCGTGGGCGCCTTGCCTTTGGGGGCGAGGGTGACAGACAGGTCGATGTCATAAAGCATAGGGCCCGGCTCTTCGAGATAGGGCAGGAGCGGGCGCTCGCGCGGTGGCGTCGAGGTGCGGAACGGCTCCAGCGCGGCCTTGGTGACGATCCACGGGCTGATCGAGGTGGCCGTGGCCTTGGCCTGAAAGGGGCCGAGCGGCTGGTATTCCCATGCCTGAATGTCGCGCGCCGACCAGTCGTTGAGCAGCACGTAGCCGAAGATCATGTCGTCGGCCTCCTGCACCGTCACCGGCCCCTGCGACGGCTGGCCGACGATCGCGCCCATCTCCAGCTCCAGATCAAAGCGCTTGCAGGGGGCGAAGCTGGGCAGTTCGGCATCGGGCGCCTTGATCTGCCCCCACGGGCGGCGCACCGGCGTGCCTGAGACAACCACCGATGACGCCCGCGCATTGTAGCCGATCGGGATCGACAGCCAGTTCGGCGGAAGCGCGTTTTCGGGGCCGCGAAACATTGTGCCGACGTTGAACGCATGATGCTTGCCGGCATAGAAATCGGTGTATTCCGAGACGCGGAAGGGCATGTGCAGCGTCGCTTCCGACATCTTCACCGAATAGGTCGTGAGCGCGTCGCGCGTCGCCTCGTCGGCGCTTTCCGAGAGCATTTCGGTAAGCCGGGCGCGGTAGGCCGCCCAGGCTTCGGGGCCGAGCTCCATGAAATCGTTCCAGAATGGGGCGTCGAGCACATCCGCGTCCGCGTCGGCCCGCAGGATGCCCGCCTCCTCGAGGCCGGTGGCGTCGATGATCCGGTCGCCGATCGCCACGCCGCAGCGCATCTCGCCGTCACCTGCGGAAAACACCCCATAGGGAAGGTTGTTGAGCGGAAAATCGGTTTCGGCGCTGTTGGCGCTCTCGATCCAGGATTTCGCAAGCGGCATCGGGCGTCCTTTCATCCAAGCGGCAGGGTCAGGCCATCGTGGCCGATGTGCAGCGGGCCCTGCCAATATCGGCTGGCCTCTGCCCGCCAGTCGGCCTCGGTATAGTCGGGATCGTCAACAGGGACGAGGTGATTGAGCGCGAGCGCCTTCACGCCTGCCTGAGCGGCGATGCGGCCAGCCTCGGCGGCGGGTGTGTGCGAGCGGAGCAGGTGGCGTTTGAGCCGGTCGTCGCCATTGCCCACCCGGGCGCAGAGCGCATCGACCCCGGCGGAGAGCATCGCTTCATGCACGAGCAGGTCTGCGCCACGCGCGAAGCGGGCCATCTCTTCCATCGCGGCGGTATCGCCCGAGAGCGCGACGGAAACGCCGGGGGCGTCAAAGCGCAGGGCGAAACTTTCCTTGATCGGAGGGTGCACGTTCTTCATGGCGCGAACGGCGACCGATCCGAGCGAGAGTCCGTCTTCGGTGAGCAGGTCCAGCTTCGCCAAGGTTGCAAGGTCGGGCCGGCCCTCGTCACGGATGCGCAGGGCGATGTCGAAATCCATCGAGGCGAGGAAGCCGCGCCAGTAGTCGGCAAGCCCGTCCGGCCCCCAGATGGGAATGGGGCGCTTGAGGCCAGCGGTCCAGGCCGTGTGCAGGAGCGGGCCGAGCTCGAGGTAATGGTCCGAGTGCAGGTGGGTGATGAGAATGGCGTCAATGCCCGTGAGCGGCACACCCGCATCGCACAGGCCCCGGGTGACACCGAGCCCGGCATCGACGACGATGTTGAGCCCGGCCATGCGCAGGAGGATCGAGGTGGGCATCGGAGTGCCGGGCCGGATCGCCGGGCCGCCCTTGGTTCCCAGAAGGGTGACGCTGTCAGTCATTTCACGCCCGGCGTGCCGTCGAACTTCTTCTCCAGCCCGTCCCAGCACTCGATGTAGTCGTCCTGCAACGGCGCTTGCGTGGCGGCGAAGGCCGTCAGGTGCTGCGGGAAGCGGGTCTCGAACATGAAACTCATGGTATTGTCGAGCTTGTGCGGTGCAAGCTCGGCATTCGACGCCTTTTCGAAGGCGGGCGCGTCGGGCCCGTGCGGCAGCATCATGTTGTGAAGCGACACGCCGCCGGGCACGAAGCCCTGCGGCTTGGCGTCATATTGGCCATAAATATTGCCCATGAACTCCGACATGATGTTCTTGTGATACCACGGCGGGCGGAAGGTATGCTCAGCTACCATCCAGCGTTCGCGAAACAGCACGAAGTCGATATTCGCGGTGCCCTCCTGCCCGGAAGGCGCGGTGAGCACGGTAAAGATCGAGGGGTCTGGGTGATCGAACAGGATCGCGCCGACCGGGGAGTAGGTTGTGAGATCGTATTTCACCGGCGCGTAATTGCCATGCCACGCCACCACGTCGAGCGGGCTGTGGCCGATCTCGGTGCGGTGGAACTGGCCGCACCACTTCACCGTCACCGTCGAGGGCACTTCGCGGTCTTCGAAAGCGGCGACGGGCGCGAGGAAATCGCGCGGATTGGCAAGGCAGTTGGCGCCGACGGGGCCGCGGTTGGGCAGATCGAACTTCTGGCCGTAATTCTCGCAGACGAAGCCGCGGGCGGGGCCTTCGACGATCTCGACGCGGAACACCATGCCGCGCGGCAGGATGGCGATTTCCTTCGGCGCGAGGTCAATCGTGCCAAGCTCGGTATGAAAGCGCAAAAGCCCCTGCTGGGGCACCACGAGCAGTTCGCTGTCGGCGGAGTAGAAGTAGTCGTCTTCCATCGAGCTGTTGGCGAGGTAGATATGCGTGGCCAGCCCGACTTGGGTGTTGACGTCGCCAGCCGTGGTCATCGTGCGCATGCCGGTGATGAAGGTGAGCGGTTCGTCGGAATGCGGCACCGGATCCCAGCGGTATTGCCCCAGCGAGATCACGTCCAGGTCGATGTTCGGCGCCGATTTCCAATCGGGCATGTCGATCTTTTCGAACCGGCCGGTGTGTTTGACCGAGGGGCGGATGCGGTAGCACCATGTGCGCTCGTTCTGGCCGCGCGGGGCGGTGAAGGCGGTGCCGGAAAGCTGTTCGGCATAGAGCCCGTAGTTGCACTTCTGCGGCGAGTTCTGCCCTTGGGGCAAGGCGTCGGGCAGGGCCTCGGTCTCGAAGTCATTGCCGAAGCCGGGCATGTAGCCGGGCGTAATGCCCATCAGGCTTTGAGCGCGCGTCATCTCGCGGGTCATGGCGTTTCTCCCCAATCTGGTCCAACATCCTGCCGCTGGCGCGAGTATCGTTGCGGGTGCAACGTAGTCAAGAAAAAGGGGCATGACGATGTTGAGGATCTGCGTGGCAGGGGCGACGGGTTGGACGGGAAGCGCGATTGCAGAGGCGGTGGCGACGGCAGAAGACATGGCGCTGGTGTCCTGCGTGGCGCGCCGCGCGGCGGGAAGCGAGATTCATGGCGCGCCCTGTTTTGCCACCGTCGAACAGGCGCTGGGCGGTCCTGAGTTCGATGTGTTGATCGACTACACGGCGCCCGGCGCGATCAGGGCCCACACCCAAGCTGCCGTCACCGCGGGGCGGGCGGTGGTCGTCGGCACGTCTGGGCTCACCGCGGCCGACTATGACGAGATCGACACTGCAGCGCGCGCGGCGGGCGTTGGTGTCGTGGCCTCGGGCAATTTCGCGCTGACGGCGGCCTTGATGACCCGCTTCTCGCTCATGGCGGCCGAGCATCTCGACTGGTTCGAGATCCTCGACTACGCCAAGCCCGGCAAGATCGACGCCCCCACGGGCACGGCGCGGGAACTGGCCGAGCGCATTGGCGAGGTGAAGCAGCCTGCGTTCGAGGTGGATCCTGCGAGCGTGAAGGGCGAGCCGGGTCTGCGGGGCGGTACTGTGAACGGTGTGCAGGTTCACAGCCTGCGCCTGCCCAGCTATTCCGCGACGGTCACCAGCACCTTTGCCCACGGCAATTCGAGGCTCACGATCACCCATGACGCTGGCCAGGATGCGACGATCTATGCCGATGGAACGCTTCTCGCCGTGCGCAGGGTGATGGAGATCCACGGACTGGTGCGGGGGCTCGACAACCTGCTGTGAACGGGGCACGCCGTCTGCCCGAACAGAAAACCCATACAATTGTTCCGGGTAAGTCCCTCTTAATCTCCACGCGCTATCCCTGTTCGTGGGTGAAATGAGAGGTGGTGGGATGAGCGCGCAGTCAAATGCGCCCATCATCATCAAGAGGGTGAAAAAGGGCGGTGGCGAGGGCCATCACGGCGGGGCCTGGAAAGTGGCCTATGCCGACTTCGTGACCGCCATGATGGCCTTCTTCATGTTGATGTGGCTTCTGAACGCAACAACGGAAAAGCAGCGCAAGGGGATAGCGGACTATTTCAGCCCGACCATTCCGGTCATGCGCGCGTCGGGCGGTGGTGATGGCGCCTTCGGCGGTGACAGTGTCTTCACCGATGAAACCATGGCACATACCGGGCATGGCGGCGTGCCCAACCCGGCCGTCGACGAGGAAAATGACAGCGCTCAAGGCGGTCGAAATGTCGATGCGGCCACGGAGCAGCAGGTGCTCGAAGAGATCGAGGAGGTTCTCACCGGCAATTCCGGCGAGAGCATGGCCAGTGATCTGGCGCGTCGCCACGTGGTGACCGAACTCACCGATGCCGGGCTGGTGATCGAGCTGTTTGACCTTGAAGGCGAGCCGCTGTTCGGGCCGGAAGATGCCGAGCCCACCCCGGTGATGCGGGATCTGGTGGAAATGCTCACCGCAGTGCTTGATCTTGTGCGCAACGGGATTGCTGTTGAGGGCTATGTTGCGGCACAGCCGGTTGTCATGGCCCACAACACTGCTTGGGAACTGTCGGGCGACAGGGCGAGCCGGGTTCGCAAGATGTTGGAAACGGCCGGTGTCGCGCCGGAGCGCCTGCAACGGGTGACCGGACATGCCGATCGCAACCCCGCGGCACGCAACCCGATGGCGGTGCGCAACAACCGGATCGAGTTGGTGCTGCTGAGATCGAAGCGCTGAAACGAGCAAACAATTTTAGTCATTAGTCTGGCGTTAAGCCGTGGGCGCTATGGCTGTTGCACAAAGGGTTGCAGCAGAAAGGCGCACCATGACGATTTCCTCCTCACTCAGTGCCGGTGTGGCTGGCCTCAACGCCAATGCAACCCGGCTTGCAACAATTTCCGACAACATCTCGAACTCATCGACCTACGGGTACAAACGGTCGACGGCAGATTTCCAGGCGCTTGTCGTCGGCGGCATGAACGGTGCGGGAATACAGCCCGCTGGCGGCGTGCGGGCGACAACGCAAAGATTGATCGATGAGCACGGCCCGCTGATCTCCACATCCAACCCGACAGACATTTCGGTATCTGGCCGCGGCTTGCTGCCCGTGATCAATGAGGCCTATCTCGACCTTGAGGGTGAGGATCGGCCGATGCTGGTGACCACAACGGGGTCTTTCCGCACCGACCAGGACGGAAATCTCAAGACGGAAACGGGGCTCGTCCTGTTGGGCTGGCCAGCCGATGCCGATGGAAATGTCAACACCTACCCGCGCGATACGGTCACGGCATTGGAGCCGGTCCGAGTGCAGGTGAACCAGCAGTCCGGGGATCCGACGACCCGGATGAACTTTGGCGTCAACCTGCCGGCAACCGATACAGAATTCGGAGCAACCGGCGATGAATTGCCGCTGTCAATCGAGTATTTCGGCAACCTCGGCACGTCCGAGACCCTCAACGTAGCTTTCACGCCTTCGGTGCCGGCCGCGGATGGTGATCCACCCACCAACACCTGGACGATGGCGATTCGCGATACGGCCTCAGCCGGGGCATTGGTCGGCGAATACACCCTTGTTTTCGATGACAGCCGGGCCAATGGCGGGACGCTTGCCTCGGTCACGGTGGTATCGGGTGGAGCCTACGATGCCAGCAACGGCACGCTCGACCTAGCGGTTGGGGGCGGGCCGATGGAAATGACCATCGGCAAGATCGGCGATCCGAACGGGCTCACACAATTGTCCGATAGTTTTGCACCGGTCTCGATCAGCAAGGATGGCTCGCCGGTTGGCAATCTGACCTCGGTCGAGATCGATGTGAACGGCTACGTGACCGCGACCTATGACACCGGGTTCACCCGCACGATCTATCAGGTGCCACTTGTCGACGTCCCGAACCCGAACGGCATGATCTCGCATTCGAACCAGACCTATCAGGTGTCGCCGCAATCGGGGTCGTTCTTCCTCTGGGATGCGGGCGACGGACCCACGGGTGAGGTGATCGGCTTCACGCGCGAAGGGTCAACCACCGACGTGGCCGGCGAACTCACCAACCTGATTCAGACCCAAAGAGCCTATTCTTCGAATGCAAAGGTCATCCAGACGGTCGATGAGATGTTGCAGGAGACGACCAACATCAAACGCTGATCCCGGGCCATGCCAGGAGGTAACAGATGAGTGTCGCCAGTTCGCTTTCCAATGCTCTCTCGGGCCTGACTGCCTCGTCCCGCGCCGCCGAACTGGTGTCATCCAACGTCGCCAACGCGATGACGCCGGGCTACGGGCGGCGCGAGATCGAGCTCCGGCCGCATCACCTCGGCGACGGAACGCCGGCGGGCGTCCGGGTGACGGGGGTTCGGCGCGAGGTCGATATGGTCATCGTGCAAGATCGGCGCCTCGCCGATGCGGCGCTCGGCCATGGGCAAACGCTTGCTGGCTTCCAATCCGAGATGGAAGCAATTCTCGGAACCCCGGACGAAGCCGGGTCATTGTCCGACCGGATCGCGCAGTTGGAAGCCTCCTTGATCGAGGCGGGATCGCGACCAGACAGCGCGGCGCGGCTGGATACCGCCGTGCGTGCGGCGCAGGCGCTCGCCGGCCACCTCAATACTGCGTCGAGCAAGGTGCAGGCCACGCGCATGAGCGCGGACGCGAAGATTGAAGTCCAGGTCCGCCAGCTGAACGATGGGCTTCTGCGGGTCCAGAACCTCAACTACCAGATCAAGGAATCCATCGCCCGCGGGCAGGATCCGTCGGCTTTGATGGACCAGCGCCAACAGACGATCGATGCGCTCTCGCCAATTGTTCCGCTGCATCAGGTCGACCGCGACCATGGCATGGTCGCACTCTACACCACCGGCGGCGCCGTTGTCCTCGATGGCCGCGCCGCGGAAATCGGTTTCGCAAAGGTTGGTGTGATCGTGCCGGAGATGACGCAGGCCTCGGGCGCCCTTTCCGGTTTGTCCATCAATGGCCACCCGATGCGCACCAACGGGAATCGCAGCCCTGTTCAGGGCGGGTCGCTCGCCGCGCTGTTCGAAATCCGCGACGAACTTGCAACCGGCGCGCAGGCCCGGCTCGATGCCGTGGCCCGCGATCTGGTTGAAAGGTTCCAGGATCCCAGCCTCGATTCCACGCGGGCAGCCACCGACGCCGGCCTGTTCACCGATGCCGGCCAGAGGTTCGAGACAATCAACGAGCTCGGGCTCTCGGAGCGGATCGTTGTCAACAGCCGCGTGGTGCCGGACGAAGGTGGCGCGCTCTGGCATCTGCGTGACGGGCTTGGAGCCGCGAGCCCGGGCGATGTTGGCGACGGCGCGCTTCTGCACGATCTCGCCGAGGCGCTCGCAGCCCCGCGCGTGGCCGCGTCGGGCGATTTCCTTGGCGTCGCACGGTCCGCCAATGGACTTGCCGCGGATTTTTTGTCTCTCGTCAGCGCCGCGCGCACCGATGCGGAGGCCCGGCAAAGCCACGCCAGCGCACATCTCGACAGTCTCAAGTTCATGGAACTGGGCGCCGGGGTCGATACCGATCAGGAGATGCAGAAACTCCTGCTAATCGAACAGGCCTATGCAGCGAATGCAAAGGTCATCAGCACGGTTGATGCCATGCTCAATGCGTTGATGGAGATCTGAACCATGTCAATCCTCTCGGTCGGCGACCGGGCTAGCGCCTTCCAGATCCGGCGGCTCTCGGCCGATCTCAAATCCGATCTGACGCGGCTCGGGCGTGAACTCGCGTCCGGGCAAAAATCCGATATCGGGGCCGCGGTTTCGGGCGATTTCGGGCCTGTTGCGGCGATCGAGCGTAACCTCACGGCCCTGCGCGCCTATCAGACCACTGCGGCCGAAACATCGCAATTGCTGGAAGCAGCGCAACTCGCCCTTGATGACGTTCAGCAAATGGGCCGTGCGCTCTCCCCGGGGCTTCTGAGCGCCGCAAATGCTCGCAACGCGGCCATGATCGAAGCCACGGGAGAAGATGCGCGCCAGAAATTCGCGGCGGTTGCGGCGCGGTTCAACACCCGCGCGGCAGACCGCTCGCTGTTCGCCGGAACCGCCACGGATCGACCAGCACTGGCCGCCGGTGGTGACATGTTGGCTGAATTGAAAGCAGCAACCGCCGGGG